>DATJAQ010000001.1:0-2468 GCA_035516075.1 Terriglobia bacterium
GGCTAATGAAATCCCCGGAACCTCCGATAAAGACATTGTAGGGAGCCGAATGGAATCCGACGTCCTAGTAGTAGACGATTCCGCCGCGATTCGAAAGATCTTGCAGCGAGTGCTGCGCCAGACTGGCATGGCAATCGGCAACATATTCGAAGCCGGCGACGGGAAGGAAGCGTTAGCGCTTTTGGGCCAGCAGAAGGTCAGCCTGGTGATGACGGACATTAATATGCCGAACATGGATGGCCTCCAGCTACTGGCCGCCATGAAGGGTGCCCCGGACTTGAGTACCATACCCGTAGTCATGGTCACGACTGAGGGCGGCGAGGCGAAAGTCGGCGAGGCGGTCCGCCTGGGCGCCGCCGGCTACGTCCGTAAGCCCTTCTCGGCTGACCAGATCAAAGAGAAGTTGGCGGGCTTCCTGCCAGGGACAACCCCATCATGAACCTAAAGGATGATCTCGTTCGATCGTTTTCGCACGCCGTCGAAGAATTGTTCTCCACCATGCTCGGCGCTAAGGTAGTGCCGGGCGAGGTGACGGTGGAACACCAGGCGCCCGACGCCCACGATGGTGTCATTTCCATTATCGGGTTGGCGGGCAGTTGGGCCGGCACCGGCTGTGTGACCTGCTCGCCCACTGTGGCCTGCCGCTTCTGCTCCCAGATGCTGATGACCGAGTCCACCTCCGTCAACGAAGAGGTGCTCGACGCGATCGCCGAGTTGACGAATATAGTCATCGGCTCCGTGAAGAACGACCTGGAACGCGAGCTCGGCCCGCTCGGGTTGAGCATACCCACTGTCATCTACGGCAGGAACTTCAAGACCAAGAGCGCCGCCCACGCGGAATGGTATGCGCGCCGCTTTCACTGGGACGACGACGTGTTCGAGGTGCGAGTCTGCTTGACGCCTAGCGACCGCTCGGCCACCCTGCAACCGCACGTATTCGGTTCGGCCAGCCTTGCGGATTGAGCCGCGCGCCGATTGCGCGGACGTTTGGGAGATCGTATGAACGGATTGGAGCGACACAGGCAAGTCCCCGGCGCAACCGCCGACAGCATTCTCGATGCCATCGAGTTTCAGACTGCCCTTCTCACTTTGAACGCAGCCGTCGAGGCTGCTCACACAGGCGGACCCGCGTGGCCGGCCGGCCCGGCTCCGAGCGCGCCCGCGCAAGCCGCCGGAAAAGAAGCCGTCAATCGCCACCCCCACGCGCAGCCATGCTGCGGGGCTGCGGCGAACCAGCCTGCGGTGGAAGCCGGTTGGCAACGATCTCTGGAACGGTTGCAGAAGGCCCTCGCCGCCTCGATCGCGGATCTTCACGGCGGCGCCGACGGCCGTCCCCACACACAGCCGCCCCCGGCCACAGCTCCGCCAAACCCCATTCCGGTACTGCGCCGCAAACCCCGCTCGACGCCCGGGAGCTTCCGTACACCACCCCGCCTGGACGATAGTGCGCACTAATCGGAACGTTACAGCGCAAGGCGGTCTGCGTCCACGAAAGAACGTCTTTGTCGTTCCTTTTCAATGAGTCAGCCGTGTCGAGCCACGGCCTTCCACGACGTGAATCAGCGGCTGAACTCCAGCCAGGAACCTCAGCTGCCCCACATCCTCAACAAAATCTGAAAAATCGTTCTTCTCTTTTTCTTCGCCTTGTGGTATAGTGCGGCCCATGAGCCCAAAATTGCAGCACTACGATTTCGCCAACCAATTGCTCGCCAGCAAAGATTTTTTCGATCGCTCCACCAGAGTTCTTGATGAGGCCGACTCCGGCTTCCGGCCGCGCGAAGGCATGATGACCGCCGCGCAGCAGGTCGCCCACGTCGCGCAGACGCTCGACTGGTTCATCGAGGGCGCATCCCGCCCCGAAGGCTTCGACCTCGATTTTGCCAAGCACGCCGCGGCTCTCGAAGAGGTCACTTCGCTTGCCGCCGCCCGCAAAGCGCTGGAAAGCGCCTTCGCGAACGCGATTCAGTTTCTCCGCTCGCGCGGCCCGGAAAGCCTGGCCCAGCCGCTTCCCGCGGGTCCGGTCATGGGCGGCCAGCCCATCAGCGATATCGTCTGGGCGATGGTCGAACACACCGCCCACCACCGCGGCGCGCTGACCGTCTACTCCCGCGAATTGGGCAAAGTGCCCCCGATGCCGTACGGCGGATGAGACGGGTTTGCCGCCCCGTCACGGCTTGACGGTTACCGTCTTGCCCTCGTAGGACACCTCGCGGTCTGCCTTCTCGGTCGCGCCGATGCCACCGCCATGAGAATCGCTCACGAAGACCACGCGGAAGCCCCGGCTGGAGAGCATGCCCGGGAAACTGCCGTGGCGTTCGCCAATCGTGAGCGTCTGTGCCCCGTCGTTCCACTCGATCGGAATCGTGGCCCAGGCGCCCTTCTCGTAGTTGTAAGTGTCGTTTTGGTCCTCGTACAGGGTGAACGCGGCATCGGCGCCGCGGTAGACGCGCAGCTCGATCGGGTCGGCC
>DATJAQ010000002.1:0-3490 GCA_035516075.1 Terriglobia bacterium
GCGTGGCGCAGCGCGTCGTGGGTGGCTCCGGTGACGGTGTGGATCAGGCCAGGCGTCACCCCGCACGCCTTCAGTTGCGCTTCCACCCGGGTGCGGTCGAGGGTGGCCGCCACCGGCATCACGAACTGCACCGGCGGCCCGGGGCGGCGCCGGCGAATCTCGTGCGCCGCCGCCACCATGGGCGGCAGGATGTAGCGCACCTCGGTTTCGCGGCTACCGGGCAGCAGCGCCACCATGGGCGGCTCGGGATCGGCTTTGGGATCAAGCCCTGCGCGCGCCCGAAACTCCGCCCGCGAAAGGCCGGGCGCGGTGATGTCGGGCCGGTCCACCAGCGGGTGGCCCACCCATTCCACCGGCACGCCGGCGCGGTGGTAAATCTCCGTTTCAAAATCGAAGAGGCACAACATCTTGTCTACCCGGCTCTTGAGGTGGCTGAGGCGCCACTTCTTCCACGCCCAGATCTGCGGGCTCACGTAGTAGACAACCTTGATGCCGCGCGGCTTGAGCTGCTTCGCCAGGCGCAGATTGAGCGACGGCGCGTCGATGAGCACCGCCAGAGCCGGCGGGCGGCGCCTCGCCTCGGCCAGAATGGCGTGGAAGGCGCGCCGCGCCCGCGGCAGTCCCGAGATCACCTCCGTGATGCCCACCATGGCGAAGTCGCGAAGGTCGGCCACAATCTCCACCCCGGCGGCGCGCATAGCCTCGCCGCCGCAGCCGAAAATCTCCACGCCGTGCAGCTCCGGCCCGAGCGCGGTGGCAAGCTCCGCCCCGTGCAGGTCGCCGGAGCGCTCCCCCGCTACCATGAGAATCCGGAAGGGCGGTTGGGCCGTCATTTCAATTTAACGCCTATGGGCGCTCGAGCAGCGCGCTGGGGTTCGGCGCATGTTTGCATCGGAGGTCAGTGTACTGGCCGGGGTGCGTCCGGACAAGAGCTTCGGAGCGCCGAAACCCGCCCTAAACTTCTCCCGAGCACCTCAATTTCGATCCCCCAGCAGCACCTAACACGCTTTGTTTCAACAAGATGGTTGGATAATGGCTCTATCTCAAGCGTTTTCAACAACTTGGTTGGTTCGGGCCGATTCCAAAAATGGAATATCAATATTTTCAATAAGATGGTTGGTTCGTTCGTAACATTTTACATTTTCGCGCGCCGACCCGCAAGCGAACCACGACCAGGCTGCCACACGTGCCGAATCGAGGCGTTCGCGCCAAGATTTGGAGCGGCGTGAATGAGCTATCGTGTTTTGTTTCAATGACATGACGGGCAATCGACTCTATCTTTATTATTTTCAGTAACTTGACGGGATACCGCCGCTTCCAAAAATGGAATGTTAGTGTTCTCAGTAAGTTGACGGGTTCGTTCGAAACATTTTAAATTTTCGCGCGGTGTCGGTCCCGGCGAAGGCGCGACTGGCGAGGGACCGGCACCCGGAGACCGCGCCACGGATTGCGGACGGCTGACAGATGGCGTCCGACCACCAATTAAGGAAGAGTATAACATGAGCTATTGACCGTAACATTATCGATGGGAGGTTGTCAAGTTAAATTCGGCCGCGGCCGATGGCTCGCTAGAATTACCAGCACCTCCCTGCATTTGCTGGCAGAAGGATCGTCGCGCGGGCAGAGCGAACATGCAAAACGAAACGACCCTCGTGTACACTGAGAGGCTGCGGGCGCAGGTTAAATTGAATGAGCGATCGTGGTGACTCTCCCACTCGGATGGGCCGGAGTGGCGTTGGCCGGCGGGCCGCGGGCGTCCCAAGGGTTTCCAGCTTGCGCCGAAGCGCTCGGCCAAGCCGCCGCGCCGGCAGAGGGCGGTGCCCACTTCAAAGACCATGGCGAGCCCTGCGAGTCTTATGTCAGACTGTCTCGGGCGCTCTTTACCGCCGGTTGCGAAGGGAATTTCGTAGTGGATTTCAATCCACTCCCGTTTCGCTCCACCCTGGACCAGTACCAAAAACAGGCCGCGGACCTGCTCGAAGCCCATCGGGCGGGCGATTCCCAAGCCATCCGGATCCTGCACGAAAATCATCCCCGCTTCCTGGACTCGAAGATTCCCCGGCTGTCCCGGAACCTGCCGGCCTCCGAAATTCAAAACGCCGCGCTTGACCTTGCCGATGCCCAACTCACCCTGGCCCGCTGGTACAGCTTCCAGAGTTGGCCGGCGCTTGCGGAGTACACGGAAGCGGTTACGCGGGACGGTTCTCCGGTCTGCCAGTTCGAATCGGCCGTGGAGGCCGTCATCACGGGCGACGCGGCCACGCTGGAATCGCTGCTGCACGACAGTCCGGGGTTGGTTCGAGCGCGTTCCACGCGCGTCACTCCTTTTGACCCGCCGGTGCATCGCGCCACGCTTCTTCATTACGTCGGGGCCAACGGCGTGGAAAATCACCGCCAGAAGACCCCCAAAAACGCCGTGGAAATTGCGAAAATCCTGCTCAGCTCCGGCGCTGAAGTTGACGCGTTGGCCGACATGTACGGCGGTCAGTGCACGACCATGAGCATGCTGGTATCGAGCCATCATCCGGCGGAGGCCGGAGTGCAGGTGGCGCTCGTCGAAACTTTGCTCGATTTTGGCGCTGCGCTCGAAACGCGGGGCTCGGAGAAGTGGGGATCGCCGCTGATGACGGCTCTCGCGTTTGGGTACCCGAAAGCCGCCGAAGCTCTGGTGCGGCGTGGCGCCCGAGTGGACAACGTGGCCGCGGCGGCCGGCTTGGGGCGGCTTGCCGATGCGGCGCGGCTGCTGCCGGCCGCCGACGCTGACAGCCGGCATCGCGCGCTCGCGCTGGCCACGCAACACGGGCACGTGGAGGTCGTTCGCCTCCTCGTCGATGCCGGCGAAGACCCCAGCCGGCACAATCCTGACGGAACCCATTCCCACTCGACGCCCTTGCATCAGGCGGCTTTGGCCGGACATGAGGCGGTGGTCCGGCTATTGGTCGAGCGCGGAGCGAGGTTGGACGTGAAAGACACGATCTACCAGGGTACGCCGCTGGGTTGGGCGATCTACGCCCGGCAAACGGAGATCGAGAAGTACCTTCGAGCGCAAGGGCCAAAGACCGCGCAAGAGCCTGGACAGTAGTTCCCTCCGGGCCGCAGGGCCAGCCCCTTCGGTTTGCCGCCGGTCTCCGCATCTCCCCCAGAGAGGATGAGAAGCTCGTCTTGGTGCGCGCGGCGCAACCCGCACTCCTCCGGCCAACGATTGTGCTAAACTCGCACCGAATAGCATGGACGCGCGGTTGGAGGTGCAGGGACTCGCAAGGGCCCCTGCCTTTCCGCGGTAATGGAGCCTAAGTTGCGTCCCTTCGAAAACTTGAGAGTGGAGCGGGGAAGGTCCTGATGAGCACGGCAGTAGGTCCAGAGACTGCCCTGGCGGGAACCGGGCGCGGCGGGGCGCGCCCGCTCTGGTGGTGGGGCACGGCGGCCCTGGCGGTGCTGATCTGCGTTCTCTACAGGGACATTTTCGTCGCCCTCGTCACCCAGTGGTGGA
>DATJAQ010000003.1:0-3248 GCA_035516075.1 Terriglobia bacterium
CGGCAAATAGGGTCGAAATCGCGGAACGAAGCCACTATGTGCTTTAGAATCAGTAAACGGCTCCAATTGAGAAGCCAGAAGATAGGGAGAAGAGGCCAGAAGTCAGGAGACAGGAGTCAGGAGCCGCAGGCCTGGAAGGAGCCACCGGGGCGTACGTGGAAAATAGGGTCGAAATCGCGGAACGAAGCCACTATGTGCTTTAGAATCAGTATGGGTGTCCAAAATCTGGACACTAAGGGCACGGGCGAATGAGGTGCCGATTGAGGACGGACTTCGGCACCGTTCGGGGCAAAGTGGTGCTAGTGCCGGAAGTGCCGCGCGCCGGTGAACATCAGGGCGAGGCTGAGACGGTCGGCGGCAGCGATCACGTCGGCGTCCCGCACGGACCCACCGGGTTCGACCACAGCGGTGGCGCCGGCCTGCGCAGCCTCTTCCACGCCGTCGGGGAAGGGAAAGAAGGCGTCCGAACCCACCACCGTGCCGGCAAGATCGTGCTTCAGCTCGCGGGCCTTGTTCACGGCCAACCGCACCGAGTCCACCCGGCTCATCTGCCCGGCGCCGACGCCCACAGCCACACTCTCGCGAGCGAAAACGATAGCGTTGGACTTCACGTGTTTCACCACCCGCCAGGCGAAGGCGAGGGCGCGCAACTCGCTTTCGCCCGGCGGGCGCGCGCTCACACACTTCCACTCCGCGGGGGGCGTGCTGAGGGTGTCGGGAGTTTGCACCAGCAGCCCGCCGCCGATCGATTTGAGCTGCAAGCTGTAATCGTCGCCCGCGGCCGGCATTTCCATCAGGCGCAGATTTTTCTTCGCCGCCAGTCTTTCGAGCGCGCCGGGTTCAAAGGCGTGCGCCACCACGGCCTCCACGAAAAGCTTGGCCAGTTCCGCTGCCGTGGCGGCGTCCACGGCGCGATTGAAGGCGATCACCGATCCAAACGCCGATACGGGATCGACGGCGAGCGCCCGCGCATAACTCTCCGCGAGCGTGGGGGCGGAAGCGATTCCGCAAGGGTTGGTGTGCTTGATGATGGCGGTCGTGGGCTCGGTGAACTCCGTCACCAGGCGCCAGGCCGCTTCGAGATCGACGAGGTTGTTGTAGGAAAGCTCTTTGCCCTGGAGCTGCCGCGCCCGCGCCAGGCCGCGCCCGCCGGCCGCCGGATCTTCGTAGAGGGCTGCCTGCTGGTGCGGATTCTCGCCGTAGCGCAGGTCGGCCAGCTTGCGAAAATTCAGATGCAGGCGCTCCGGCAAGAGGAAAACCGGCCGGGGTTCGGGAGGTGCCGTACCCTCAAGCGCGGCTCGGCCCGAATGCGCGGCCCACTGTTGCAGCATGGTCGAGATGGCGCCGTCGTAGGCGGCGGTGGTGGCGAAGGCCTTGCGCGCGAGGCGCGAGCGCGTGGCGGCCGAAACCGAGCCGTCGTTCCGGCGCAGTTCTTCGAGCACGTCTCGGTAGTCGGCGGGGTCGACCACCACGGTGACGTCGGTAAAGTTCTTGGCCGCCGAGCGAATCATCGAGGGCCCGCCGATGTCGATGTTTTCGATCAGCTCTTCGAAGGCCACGCCCGGCTTGGCGGCGGTCTTTTCAAAGGGGTAGAGGTTCACGGCGACGAGATCGATGGGCTCGATGCCGTGCTCGCGCATCTGGTGGGTGTGCTCGGGGTTGGAGCGAATGCCCAGGAGCCCGCCGTGTACCCGAGGGTGCAGCGTCTTGACGCGGCCGTCGAGCATCTCGGGAAAGCCGGTCACGTCGGCCACATCGCGCACCTTGAGCCCGGAGCTGCGCAGCAGCTTGGCGGTGCCGCCCGTGGAAAGAATCTCGATGCCCAGCGCCGTCAAACCAGCCGCAAAATCCTCAATGCCGTTCTTATCGCTGACGCTGATGAGCGCGCGCGCGATTCTCGCCATGCACGTCCTCCCGGGTTTGTATGGGCGCGGCGGCCGCGTCACTCAGAAAGTGAGGAGGCTGAGGCTTGGGAATGCCGCCGGGCACAGGCCGGTATCGCGGTGAGCTGGCGGCAACCGTTCCCGCCCGTGTGGGCTTCGAAAACAAAATCGGCCAGACTGCGGCGCGCCGCCTTGGGCGCATGCTCACCTCCGCGCGGCTTTCAGCCGCACGCTGCCGCCTTCCACGATCACCTGAAACTCCACGCTCTTGCAGCCGAGGCGTTGCTTGATCTCGGCGGTCTTGTTGCGAATGAACCCTGCGAACACGTCGGAATCGATTCGGGGCGCCGGCTCGCCCATCTGGCGCCGGGCTTCGAGCCAAACGTCGAACAACTGGTTCAGTTTGTCGCCTTCCGTCACCGGGTCCGTGGCGATGATACGGAAAAGGCTGGAAGGGCCGCTCGCCGGTTCCCGCCGGCCGCGCCCTTCTTCCAGATCGCGCAGCCGCTTGCGCCAAAGCTCGTTGTAAACCGTATAGCGCTGGGCGAGCTGATTAAATCGAAAACGCTGGCCGAAATTCATCTCAGACTGATCTGCTGTAAAGCGCTTCACCACCGATTCCACCCGGAAGACAGTCTCTCGCGGCGGGTGAGGCAGACCCCCGTTGAAGTAGGCTTCGTACTCCACCTTGAGCCGACGCAGGTTGTCGTCGAGCCTGGCGAGATCGTCGTCGACCGGCACAATTCACTCCCTGGCTTCGCTGGTCATTATACCTGTCCCTGGCCGGGCTCATCCAGGGTGCGCTCGCTCAACTGCAGCGTTGCGCGCCAGGCGCAACGCGCCCTCCACGGGCTCGCGGCTCAGCATCGAAATCAAGGCCTGAGGAACATGAAGGCGCAGATGGCGGGCAAAGCTTCGACGAAGTGCGCCGCTGGCTTGGAAGAGGCCCCCGGCGCAGACTACCGGCATGGAATGCGCTCCCGGGCCCGATCGCCGGATGAGCGCCCAAGCGAGTTCGGCAAGCTCGCGGCCGGCTTCCTCGATGATTCGTTGTGCCACCGGGTCACCGCGCCGGGCGGCTTCGATCGCCACGGGCGCCAGGGATGCGATTTCCGGGGGCGAAAGGCGGCGGCCGATGATCTTGCGAAAATCTTTGAGCTTAAGGCCGCGCGCAATCGCGGCGCCCAGGCGCGTCTCGGGCCCGCGGCCGTCGAGTGCTCGAAGCGCGCTGCGCACGGCCCGGCGGCCGACGTCGAACCCCGAGCCCGCGTCGTCGAAGGCCGCGCCCCAACCGCCCGCGCGAATCAGGCGGCCCTGCTCGTCGCGCGCACAGGCAATCGAGCCGGTGCCCGCGATCACCAGGAC
>DATJAQ010000004.1:0-15725 GCA_035516075.1 Terriglobia bacterium
ACACGGTGCCCGTGGACGGCTTCAACTATGAAGAAGGTGTGGATGGGACGGACCACACCAAGTACCTCTGGGGGAACGCTGCGTACGCGCTCGGAGCCAGGATGACGCAAGCGTTCGCGCAATACGCCTGGTGCACGGCCATCCGGGGCGTGGAAGGCGGCGGATTGGTGGAAGGACTTCCTGCCCACACGTTCCGCACCGACGAAGGCGACGTGGCGCTGAAGTGCCCCACCGAAATCGCCATCACCGACCGCCGGGAGAAGGAATTGGCGGACCAGGGCCTGGTGCCCCTGGTTCATTGCAAAGGCACGGACAAAGCCGCCTTCTTTAGCATTCAATCCTGCAACAAACCGAAGGTGTATGACAGCGATGCCGCCACGGCCAACGCCCGCATCTCGGCGCAACTGCCTTATATGATGGCCACCTGCCGTTTCGCACACTATCTCAAGGCCATGATGCGCGACAAGATCGGCAGTTTCATGTCGCGCGAGGATTGCTGGCGCTTTCTGAACCGGTGGATCAGCCAGTACGTCACCCAGGATGACAAAGCGAATCAGGCGACCAAGGCGAAGTATCCGCTCCGGGAAGCTCGGGTGGACGTCGAGGAAGTCAAGGGCAAGCCTGGCGTCTATCGGGCCATCACTTATCTTCGACCACACTTTCAGCTCGACGAGCTCAGCGTATCTCTCCGGCTGGTTGCCGAATTGCCGGAGTCGGCCCGGAAGTAGGGCCCGCCCGTCTGGCGAGCCAGTTCCCAGCACAAGGGTCCTCACGATCCTTGAATTCTTAGCACCCAAGAGGAGGCGTCAGTAATGCCCAGCGATTACTACATCCTGATCGACGGCGTCAATGGGGAATCCCAGGCCGACGGCATGACAAACTACATCGACCTCGATAGTTGGTCCTTTGGCATCTCCAGCCCGGCGGAGCTCGGAGGCAAAGGCCTCTCGGGCGGCAAGCCTTCGGTGTCGGATTTCAGCTTCAGTTGCTCTCTCGAAACGTCCAGCTACCAGGTGGTGAAGAACCTGGTTCAGGGCACCCACATCGCCACCGGGACGTTCAAAGGGCGCAAGACGGGGGGCGGCGGAACCCCTTACATTTACCTGCAGATCACGCTCACCAAGTGTTTTGTAACGTCGTTCAGCGTGGGTGGCGGATCCACCGGCACACCGTCGTGCAGTGTCAGCCTGGCGTTTGAAGAGATCAAGTACGAATACTTCACCCAGGACACGTCGAGCGGCTCGGTGACCTCGGCCGGTTCCGCCGATTACGACATCAAGAAGGTGAAGTCCACCTAGACTTGGTTCTGTCCGCAGATCATCTGTGCAACACCGCGCAGCGAGGCGCCTTCACGCTGATACCGGAGGGCGTTAAGGCGCCTCGCTGCTGAAAGCAGCCTGATTCTCGCGAGAGGCGAGGCCCTGCACTCCGGGGGGCGCGCACGACTTCAGGCTCCGGGAAATCAGACTCGGGTGAGGGGCGAGGTCGCCTTTCTGATCGTGAGCCGATGATGAACGCACAAGAGCTTTTTCGGGCGGGCCGGCTGGGAGAAGCCATCCAGTCGTTGAGCGCTGAACTGCGCGACAACCCCGGCGACGCCCGCCGCCGCACGTTTCTCTTCGAGCTTCTGTGTTTCGCAGGAGAGTATCAGCGCGCGGACAAGCAACTCGAGGTTCTCGGGCAGGGCGGGCCACAAAGCGAGATCGGCGTGCTGATGTACCGAAGCGCGCTCTTCGCCGAGCGCCAGCGGCAGGACCTTTACGCCCGCGGCGAGTATCCGCAGCCGGCCGGCACAACGTCGGCGGCCATTCCCGGCACGGTCAACGGCAAGCCCTTCAACTCGTTTGCCGATGCCGACCCCCGCATCGGCGCCCGCCTCGAAATCTTCGCGGCGGGCAATTATCTGTGGCTGCCCCTGGAGCACGTAAGCTCCGTCCGAATACCGCCGCCGAAGCGCTTGAGGGATCTGCTCTGGACGCCGGCCGCCGTAAAAACCAGCCCGGGGTTCAAAGGCACTGAGCTCGGCGAGGTCCTCATGCCCGTCCTCGCGCCGTTTTCGTGGCGGCATCCGGATGATGCTGTGCGCCTCGGCCGCTCAACCGTGTGGGAGCAGCCCGACGGGTACGACGAACAGGTTCCCATGGGACAGAAGATGTGGCTGGTGGATGACGAGGAGATTCCCTTTCTCGAGCTGCGCACGCTGGAGTTCAACCCCGCTCCGGCGGAAGCCTGATGAGCCATGCCCTTCCCGGAAGATCTGCTGAGCCCCATCGAAGGTCCGAACCCAAGCGGCGCCAGCCTGCGGTACGATCCCCTCTACGATAGAATCAAGGAAGCCCGGCGCGAAGAAGACCATCCTCCGCCAGGGATGACCGAACGCGATCGCAAGGTAGCCGACAATCCGCTGGTGGTCAAGCTCGCCACCGACGCCCTCAAGACCAAGACCAAAGACTTGCAGCTTGCCGCCTGGCTGGCCGAAGCCTGGCTGAAACAGAAGGGCTTCGGCGGACTGGCCGACGGCCTCGCCCTGTGTCTCGCGCTGATCGACCAGTTCTGGGACACCCTTTACCCCGAACTTGAGGACGGCGATGCGGAATTGAGGGCGGCTCCGCTCGAGTTTATAGGTACCACGTTCGGCCTGCCCTTGAAGCTCGTGCCGCTCGTCGCCAAGGAAACCTACAGCTTTGTGGACTATCAGGACTCCCGGGCCCTGGGGTACGAGGAAGCTGCGAAGAGCGATGAAGCCAAGAAAGCCCGCGCCGCTGCCCTGAAAGAGGGCAAGCTCGCGCCGGAGGTCTTTGACAAGGCCTTTGACGATTCGCCCAAGGCCTTCTACGCCAAGGCCGAAAAAGACCTGGAGGAGTGCGCGAAGCTCCTGACGCAGCTCAACGAAACCTGCAACGCGAGGTTCGGCAGTGTCGCTCCGTCGATGGGCAGGCTGGAATCAGCGTTGCAGGAAGTGAGTCCGGTCGTCCACGGATTTCTGCAGAAGAAACGGGAGAAGGAGCCGGACCCGGTGGAAGAAGCGCCGGCGGGCGCTGCGGCCGAGGGCGGTTCCGAGGCGGCTGGAGCGCCGGCGGGCGCAGGCCCGGTGCGCGTCGGAGTGGTGATTTCACTCGAGGGTTCCTCCGAGCCCGCCGACAGGCTGGAGGCCGTCCACAAGGTCGCCGAAGCGGCAGCCTTTCTGCGGCGCCGCGAACCCAAAAGCCCCGCGTCTTATCTGATGCTCCGCGGCCTGCGCTGGGGCGAGTTACGCGCCGCCGCAGAGCTTTCCGACCCGACCCAGCTCGAGGCTCCGCCCACCGAACTTCGAAAGCACCTCAAGCGCTTGGCGCTCGACCAGAAGTGGCTTCAGCTTCTGGAAGACGCCGAGAGCGCCATGGCGCTGCCCTGCAGCCGCGCCTGGCTCGACCTGCAGCGCTTCGTCGTTGAAGCCTGCGACGCGCTGGGCAGCGATTATCAGGCCGTCGCCCGGGCGATTCGCTCGGAGCTGAGGGCGCTGGTGACGGACATTCCGCAACTTCTGGACGCTACCCTCATGGACGATACGCCGGCGGCTAACGCCGACACGCGGGCCTGGCTCAAGTCCATAACTCAGGAACCTCCCTCTCCGCCGCCGGCGCCCGACGCACCCGCCGCCTCGGCGGCGGCTTTGGACGGCTCCGCCGCCCGCTGGCCCGGACGCGCCATCGATGGCTACAAGCTGGCGCTCCAGGCGCTGCGCGAAGGGCAGGAGACCCGCGCCTTCGAAATCCTGCAGAAAGATCTCGCGGGTCAGCGTTCGGGGCGGGAACGATTTCAGCGCCGGCTTCAGCTCGTGGAGATGTGTGTCTCGAGCAGCAAGCAAAGCGTGGCCCAGCCTATTCTGGACGATCTGGCCGCTGCCATCGAGAATCACAAACTCGACGACTGGGAGGATCCCAGCTTTGTGGCGGCCGCGCTGGGAACCCTCCTCAGGCTCAGCGTGAAGGTTCAGAACGACAAGGCGCAGCAGCAAAAACTCTTCGAGCGCATCTGCCGCCTTGACCCCGCGCAGGCGCTTCAGACAGGTAAGTAAGCGATGGCCCGAGGCGACAACGCCGGCTCCGTAACGCTCTCGGTGCTCGACCGCCTCCTTGACGACGACCCGAAGAACAGCGCGGAGGCGCCCCTCACCCGGGCCCAGGGCCTGCGCGCGCTTAAGGCGGCCCTGCGGCGCGACCTCGAATGGCTGCTCAACACCCGGCGCACCATTGAGCCGGCGGAAGACTCCGCGCGCGAAACGGCGCGCTCCGTTTACAATTATGGGTTCGCGGATCTTTCCTCCCGGTCGGCGCTCTCCAGCCGGGACCACGCGGATCTCGTGCGCGACATGGAGTCAACCATCGCCATCTTCGAGCGTCGCCTGAAGCGTGCCAAGGTGAAATTGGAACCGGTGGGCGACAATTCACAAAGCCTGCGATTCGTCATCGAAGGGTTGATGTGCCTCGATCCCACGCCCGAACCGATCCGCTTCGACACCACGCTCGAGGTGGGCAAGGGCGTGTACGAAGTCAAGGGAGAAGACGGTGCGCGATGAGCTGAGGAACTACTACGAAGGCGAGCTCACCTTCCTGCGCCAGATGGGCGCGGAGTTCGCGGATAAGCACCCCAAGATCGCCGCCCGCCTGCTCCTCGAAGCCGACCGCTGCGAGGACCCTCACGTCGAGCGCATGCTCGAAGCCTTCGCACTGCTGGCGGCCCGGGTTCACCTGCGCATCGACGACGACTTTCCACAGTTTACCGAGGCGCTGCTCAATATTCTCTACCCCCACTACCTGCGCCCCGTTCCCTCCATGTCGGTCGTCGAGTTCCACGCCGACCCGGAGCGCGGAAAGCTCACCACCCGCTTGCCCATCCCGCGCGGCACCGTCCTCTACTCTCGTCCCGTGGAAGGCGTCCCCTGCAAATTCCGCACTTGTTACGATACGGCCCTGTGGCCCTTCAGGGTGTCGCAGGCTCAGTGGCTCACGCCGGACCGCCTCAACCCCGCCCTGCGCGCGCCCGAGGCCGTGGCGGTGCTGCGCATGGAGCTGGAGTGCTTTCCCGACGTCAGCTTCGACAAGCTGGAGTTGGACACCGTTCCCTTCTACCTCAATGGTGAAAGCACCGCGATTCACGCGCTCTACGAATTGTTATGCCGGAACTGCGTCCGGATTCTGGTGCGAGATCCTTCCAACCCCCGGCATCAACCGCTCCACCTTCCGGCCCTGAGGTTGTACCCCATGGGCTTCGGCGAAGACGAAGGCGTGCTGCCCTATCCGCGGCGCTCCTTCGTCGGCTACCGCCTGATGCAGGAGTATTTCGCTTTTCCCGAGAAGTTCTTTTTCGTGGCCCTCGGCGGGCTGGACGGGCTGCGATCGACGGCCCTCAAATCGAAGGCCGAGATTCTGTTCCTGATCTCGCCCTTCGAACACTACGACCGGCAGCACCGCCTTGAAGTGGCGGTGAACGCCAAGACCCTGGGCCTGGGCTGCTCGCCGGTCATCAACTTGTTCTCGCAGTCGGCGGAGCCCATCCTGGTTGACCAGACCCGCTACCAATATCCCATCGTGCCCGATGCGCGCCGCCAGCAAAGCATGGAAGTGTACTCGGTGGATGAAGTCTACAGCACTGACCCGGAGACCCACGCGACGGTGGCCTACCAACCCCTGTACTCGCAGCGCAACGCGGTGCCGGAGGCGGACGTGGCCTACTGGTACGCCAGCCGCCGCCCTTCCTCCCGCAAGGGGGACGAGGGCACGGACGTTTACCTGTCGCTCGTCGACGTCTCGAACCGGCCGCTGCAACTCGAGTACAACACGGTCAGCGTACGGTGCACCTGTACGAACCGAGACATCGTTGCCCGCCTGCCTTTCGGCAGCGAAAGCGGCGACTTCGAAATGGCCGGGGCCGCGGCCATCAAGCGCATTGTGGCGCTGCACCGGCCGACGCGCACCTTCCGCCCGCCGCTCGAAGGCAAGACGCTGTGGGCTCTGGTTTCACACCTGTCGCTCAACCATCTTTCGCTGGTGGAGGAGGGGAAGGAGGCGTTGCAGAAGATCCTCGAACTGTACGATTTCTCCGACTCTCCCGACGTGAAGAAACAGATCGCCGGGGTCACGGCCGTGGGCAGCCGGCGCCATTTCGCGCGAGTCATCTCCGAGCACGGCATCGCCTTTGCGCGCGGCACGCGGGTGGACATGGAGTTCGACGAAGAACAGTACAGCGGCGGCGGTGTCTATCTGTTCGCGAGCGTGCTGGAGAATTTCCTCGGGCTTTACGCCTCCATGAACAGCTTTAGCCAGCTTGTCGCCCGCAGCCGCCAGAGAAAGGAGCCTGTGGCCGAGTGGCCTCCGAGAGCCGGACAGTCGATTTTGATGTAGACGCCTCGGTGGTGGGCGCCAAGTTGCGCGTGGAGCCCTACCGCTTCGAGTTCTTCCAGGCGGTGCGCCTGCTGGAAAAACTCTTCCCCGGGCGCACGTCGGTGGGGAGGTCCGTCCATCCGGAAAACGAAGTGGTGCACTTCGGCGCTCACGCCTCGCTGGCGTTCCCCGCCAGTCAGATTCAGGGCATGGAATGGCCCGCGCACGGTCCGCTGCGCATGACGGTGAACTTCATGGGGCTCACCGGCCCCCTGGGCGTCCTGCCGCTTCCCTATTCGGCCCTGGTTCGGGAGCGGCTGCGGGCCTCCGACTCGACCCTGCGCGACTTTCTCGACATCTTCAATCACCGCATCATCTCGCTCTTTTATCAGGCCTGGAGAAAATACCGGTTCGATGTGGCCTACGAGCGGGGTGAGCGGCACCGGTTCTCACGCCAACTGCTCAGCCTGGTGGGCCTGGGCACGCCGGGCCTGCAGGATCGCCAAGCCATTCCCGACGAGGCCGTGGTGTATTACGCCGGCTTGCTGACGCAGCGCCCGCGCCCGGCGCAAGCCCTGCGCCAGATTCTTGAGGATTTCTACGAGGTCCCTGTCGCCATCGAACAGTTTGCGGGCGGCTGGTATCATCTGGATCCGGACAGCCAGTGCAGCCTGGACCAGAGCGCCGGCGAAGGCGGACAATTGGGACTCGGCGCCGTAGTGGGCGACGAAGTCTGGAGCCAGCAGTCCCGGGTGCGCATCACCCTGGGACCGCTCAACCTGGACGATTACCAGGGTTTCCTGCCGGGCGGGCGTTCGTGGGCATCGTTGCGCGCCTGGACCCGTTTCTTTTCAAATGGCGAATTCGATTTTGAAGTGAAGCTCATACTCGAACGCCAGGATGTCCCCGCCTGCGAACTCGGAAACGACGGCGCATCCGGCCCGCGCCTGGGCTGGGTATCCTGGGTGAAGTCAGCGCCTTTCGGGCGCGACCCGGGCGACACCGTTCTCGAGTTGGAGGCGGCGGAAAGGGGCACACCGTGAATCTGAAAGCTTTGATCGGCAAACTCAACGACTCCACCCGCGGCGCGCTGGAAGGGGCGGCGGGACTCTGCTTGTCGCGCACGCATTACGACATCGAGGTCGAACACTACCTCACCAAGCTCCTCGACTCCACTCAGAACGACTTCGCGGCCATCCTCAAGTTTTTCGAGATCGACGCTTCGAGGTTTTCGGGTGAGCTGGCGCGGGCTCTCGACCGATTGAAGAGCGGCAATGCCCGCACCCCGGCGCTCAGCCCCACGGTTGTCAAGATGCTGACCGAAGCCTGGACGCTCGGCTCCCTCGACTTCGGCGCCGGCCAGGTGCGCAGCGGATTTACCATCCTGGCCCTTGCCACCCACGATGAGCTCGTCCGGCTGATGCGCGAGGTCAGCCGCGAGTTTCAGAAGATTCAGGCCGCCTCGTTGCAGAAGGACTTCCTCACCATCGTCGCGGGATCGAGCGAAGAAGCCCAGGCGTTGGCGGCCGCCGCCGCACCCGGCGCTCCGGGGGCGGGAGCCCGCGCGGGCGGTAAAACGCCCAACCTCGATCAATTCACCGTCAACCTGACCGAAAACGCCAAGAGCGGCAAACTCGACCCGGTCCTCGGCCGCGACCGCGAAATCCGCCAGGTGATCGACATTCTCACGCGCCGCCGCCAGAACAATCCCATCCTGACCGGGGAAGCGGGCGTGGGCAAGACCGCCGTGGTGGAGGGCTTCGCCCTGCGCGTGGCCCGCGGCGACGTGCCTCCGCCCCTGCGCAATGTCACCATCCGCACCCTCGACCTCGCGCTGCTTCAGGCCGGCGCCGGCGTGAAGGGCGAGTTTGAAAACCGGCTCAAGGGCCTGATCGAAGAAGTCAAGTCCTCGCCCACCCCCATCATTCTGTTCATCGATGAAGCTCACACCATGATCGGCGCCGGGGGGCAGGCGGGGCAGGGCGACGCCGCCAATCTCCTGAAGCCCGCTCTGGCGCGCGGCGAACTGCGCACCGTGGCGGCCACCACCTGGTCCGAGTACAAGAAATACTTCGAGAAGGATCCCGCCCTCGCCCGCCGCTTCCAGGTGGTGAAGGTGGAAGAGCCCACCGAAACCCAATGCCTGGTGATGATGCGCGGCGTGGTGTCGTCGCTCGAGAAGCATCACAAGGTGCGCATTCTCGACGAAGGCGTGGACGCCGGCGTGAGATTCTCGCACCGCTATCTTGCCGGACGTCAGCTTCCCGACAAGGCCGTGAGCGTGCTCGACACCGCCTGCGCGCGCCTCGCCCTTTCGCAGAGCGCCACGCCTCCGGCGCTTGAAGACTCCACCCGGCAATTGGACGACTTGAACGTGCAGCAGCGGATTCTGGAGCGCGAAGCCGCGGTGGGCCTCGACCATCGCGAGCGCCTCGATGAAATTGCCGGGCAGAAGTCGGCCGTCGAAACGCGCATCGCAGGTCTGCGCGCCCGTTGGGAAAAGGAGAGCGGCCTCGTTTCGCGCATCCGTGAAGTGCGCGCCCAGCTCGAGGGTGTGCCCCTGGAGCAGGCCGCCCCGGCTGCGCCCGGCGCCGCTCCCGCGGCCAACCTCAGCAACGGGCCGGCCCCCGCGGCCGCCCCGGGCAGCGCGGCGGCTCCGGTTCCCGCGCCGCCCGCCGATCCGGCCGCTCTGCGCGCCGAGCTTGCGAAGCTCGAGCAGGAGCTCGCCGCCCTGCAGGGCGAGGAGCCCATGATGCGGGTGGCGGTGGACGGCCAGATTGTGGGCGAAGTGATTTCGGCCTGGACGGGCATCCCGGTGGGCAAGATGTTGAAGGACGAAGTCTCCACCGTGCTTTCGCTGCCCTCGCTTCTCGGCAACCGCGTTATCGGCCAGCCGCACGCCCTGGAGATCATCAGCCAGCGCATTCAGGCTTCACGCGCGCGCCTGGACGATCCCAACAAGCCGGTGGGTGTCTTCATGCTCGTCGGGCCCAGTGGCGTGGGCAAGACGGAGACCGCCCTCGCGCTCTCCGACCTGCTCTACGGCGGCGAGCACAACCTGATCACCATCAACATGTCGGAGTTTCAGGAGGCGCACACCGTCTCCACCCTCAAGGGTTCTCCGCCCGGATACGTCGGCTACGGCGAAGGCGGGGTGCTCACCGAAGCGGTGCGGCGCCGGCCTTACTCCGTGGTGCTGCTCGACGAAGTCGAAAAGGCCCACCCCGACGTGCTCGAGCTCTTCTACCAGGTCTTCGACAAGGGCATGATGGAAGACGGCGAAGGCCGCGAGATCGACTTCAAGAACAACATCATCATCCTCACCACCAACGCCTGCACCGACCAGGTGATGAAGCTCACCGCCGACCCGGAAACCGCGCCCACGCCGGAGGGCATCGTCAAAACCATCAAGCCCGAGCTGAACAAGATCTTCAAGCCCGCCTTCCTGGGCCGGATGGTAGTGATTCCCTATTACCCGGTGCGCGACGAAGCGCTCCGGCGCATCATTGTGCTGAAGCTTGGCAAGATCAAGCGGCGCATCGAGCAGAATCACAAGATCGCCTTCACTTACGACGACGCCATGATTCAGGAGGTCGCCAACCGCTGCACCGAGGTGGAAAGCGGCGCGCGCAATGTGGACAACATCCTCACCAATACGCTTCTGCCCGACATTTCACGGCAGATCCTGGGGCGCATGGCAGAGGGCCAGCCGCTCAACTCCATCCACGTGAGCATCGGGGAGGGCGGCGCATTTGTATACGGGTAACGGCGGAGTGGGCGCCGCGGGTCTCAGAGAGGGATAACGGTGGGCGAGTCGGAATCATACACGCAAGCCACCCGGCTGCTTTCCATCAGCACGCCGCTCGGCGAGGACGTTCTGCTGCTTCAGGGGCTCGCAGGGCAGGAGGGAATCTCGCGCCCGTTCACCTACGAGCTGGAGTTGCTCGCGCCCACCAACTCCGCGATCGCTTTCAACAGCATCGTGGGGCAGAACGTCACCGTCACCATTCAGCTCCCCGACGGCTCGCCGCGCTACATCAATGGCTACGTCAGCCGTTTCGCCCAGGGGGCTACCGATGAACGCTACTTCACGCGCTACCACGCCCAGGTGGTCCCGTGGCTCTGGTTTCTCACCCGCCACGCCGACTGCCGCATCTTCCAGAACATGACCGCGCCCGACATCATCAGCCAGGTGTTCCAGCTCTTCGATTTCGCAAGCTTCAAGAACAAAACGACGGCAACCTACCCCAACCTCGAGTACTGCGTCCAGTACCGCGAAACCGCCTTCAATTTTGTCTCCCGGCTGATGGAGCAGTTCGGCATTTTCTACTACTTCGACCACTCCACCCAGGGCCAGCATACGCTGGTGATGTGCGACAGCAACAACGGCCTCCCGGTGTGCGCGGGCTCACCGCTCAGCTACCAGACGGAGGTGGGCGGCCTCGAGGATCCCGAGGTTGTCTCGGACTGGCACCTGGAGCAGGAATTGGAGACCGGGAAGTATAGCGTAACGGATTACGATTTCACCGCGCCTTCCAACAACCTGCTGGCTCAGAACCCCACGGTGGTGAGCGTTTCGCCCAACCAGGGTCTGGAGATCTTCGACTACCCCGGCCTGCATATTCACACGGAACCTGGCGACGAGGTGCCCAAGCTGCATTTGGAAGAGGGCAACACGGTGGCGAAGACCCGCATGGAGGAGGAAGAGGCCCACGCCGTGGTGTCCACGGGTGCGAGCAACTGCCGAGGGCTTGCCTCCGGCTACACCTTCGAACTCCAAAACCACTATCGCTCCGATCAGAACGCCAAGTACCTGCTCACCGAGGTCCAGCAGGTGGCTTCGGAAGGCAACACTTACGCGACCGGCACGAGGGAGACGGAGTCCTACTCCAACCGCTTCACCTGCATCCCCACCGCCACGCCCTACCGGCCCAACCGCGTGACGCGCAAGCCCTTCGTTCAGGGACCCCAACCGGCCCTGGTCGTCGGCAAGTCGGGTGAGGAAATCTGGACCGACAATTACGGGCGCGTGAAGGTGCAGTTCTACTGGGACCGCATTGGCACCCAGGATGAGAACAGCTCCTGCTGGGTCCGCGTGTCGCACCCCTGGGCGGGTTCGGGATGGGGCGCCGTCGCCCTGCCGCGCATGGGCCAGGAAGTGATCGTGGACTTCCTCGAAGGCGACCCGGACCGGCCCATCATCATGGGCCGAGTTTACAATGCCAATCAGATGCCGCCCTACGCCCTGCCCGACATGCAGACTCGCAGCACCGTCCAGTCGCGCAGCTCCAAGGGCGGCGGAACCGCCAACTACAACGAAATCCGCTTTGAAGACAAGGCCGGCAGCGAGCAGGTCTTCCTCAACGCCGAAAAAGAGATGGACTTGCGCGTTGAGAAAGAGTCGCGCGAGTACGTCGGCGCCAACCGCCACCTGATCGTCAATTCCAGCCAATTCGAGCTGGTCAATACGGACAAGCACTTGCACATCAAAGGCAAGCAGAACGAGAAGATCGAAAGCGACCAGTCGCTCACCGTCGGCGGCAACTGCATGGAGAGCATCTCGGCCAACCAGTCGGTTAAGATCGGCGCGAACCGGAAGGTGTCGATCGGCGGCAGCGATTCGCGCACCGTCACGGGGGACGTGAAGGAGCAAGTGACGGGCTCGGTGTCGCTGACCGTCTCAGGCGATCAGAAAGAGACCGTGCTCGGAGACGTCTCCCGCCAGGTGGTCGGCGGCATCAAGGAACAGGCCGTTTCAGGATTTTCGCAGTTCGTCGCCGAGTCCACCAACGTGCAGAACGGCATGAGCTACAACCTGACCGCTGGCATGACGATCAATCTGAGCGGCGGCATGGCCGTCAACATCATGGGGGGAGCGGAGGGCGTGTCGATTGTGGGTCCCGGCGGTTTCATTTCGATCACAGAGGCAGGCATCGCAATAATGGGAACGATGGTGCTGATTAACAGCGGGGGGGCGCCGGGCGAGGCGACCCCGGCCAGTCCGGAGGCACCTGATTCCCCCGATCAGCCCGACAGCCCGGATGCACCGACCGCCCCCACCGATCCCGATACCGCCGACGACGGCAGCAAGGGGACGAAACTAAGTTAGGTGTCAGGTATCAGGTACCAGGGGTGAGACGCAAGGTGAGAGCTTCGTCACCTGTCACTCGTCACTTGTCACTCGTCACTCGTCACTCTAAACTGAGGTCAACATGCCACCCGCCGCGCGCCTTACCGACATGCATACCTGCCCGATGGTGACGGGCATCGTCCCCCACGTGGGCGGGCCCATTGTTGCGCCCGGCTGCCCCACGGTGCTGATCGAGTTCCTGCCCGCCGCGCGCGTGACCGACCAGGCCATCTGCGTCGGGCCGCCGGATATGATCGCCATGGGCTCCACTACCGTGATGATCGGCTTCCTGCCGGCGGCGCGTTTGGGCGACCCCACCGAACACGGGGGCGTGATCGTTCTGGGCGCGCCCACGGTGGAAATCGGAGGGTGAAGCCGCCGGCGCAACATGTCAAGGGCATAAACCATGGGCGGAAGTGAAGTCCCCAAACCGATTTGCGGCACAACGGGAAGCTACATCGATGCCGGCACCCTGTGCCTGCACCTTTCTCCGCTTCCGGGGCCCTTGGGGACGAGAGCGCCGTCGCTGATCGGCCCTCTGCAACTGGTCATGCCGCCGCCTCCCACCTTCCAGCAGTCCTCGGCACAGACGCAATCCGGCCCGCCGCCTAAACTCCAGCCGCCGCCTCCCCCACCCCAGGGGAGCCTGCAACAGCAGGTGAAAACGATTCTTGAAGCGGACAATTTCGACGTTCCGCTGGTGGTGGACGATGCCGATAAGGCGGCCGGCCCCAAATCGCGCTGTTTTTTCAGCACGATTCCCGGCGTGAGCGTGTTGGGCTACCCCGTTAACACGCCCCCGGAGCTGACGACGCTCGATGCGGTCACCGACGTTGTTTACCACCAGTTGGTCGCTGGGTCGAAGAATTTGAAACGCGAGGATGTGCTGGCCGCGGTCTCGAAAGTCTATCTGGACAAGCTGAAGGAGAATGAAGACCGCCGCTGGCAGTTCGTCATCTCCATGCTCTATGCTCCGCAGGTTTTCTTCTGGTCCAATCAAACCATACCGTCGTACTGGCAGAATGGCTACCAGCTCACGTTAGGCGCTAATTACCGCGGTCACCCGTACGGCAAAGCGGGCTGGGAACACGGGCTCCTGCTTCAACTCAGCGGATCGTCTTTTAACCTAACCGACCCCGACTGGTTTCAGAATGCGCTGGCGGTTTACCAGGCTGCCTACGTAGCCCCGCTGGGTCACGAGTTCCGGTTCCTGGGTGCGCCGGGGTTGTGGGCCAACTTGCAAGGGAGCATCTTCGGGCAGGTTGCCGCCGGCACCGGCAGCTCGGGCGAGAATACGGTCCACCTCGGTTTCATGGCCCAGGTGGCCGGGGGCGGGCAGATTGCGCTTAATATCGGCTGGCTGCAGATCGTCGTGAACGACCAGATCGTTCAGTCGTGGGTGGTGCCCGTCCCCGTCATCGGGACCTCGTTCCGGCCGCTCAGTACCTTAGGCAACCAGTTTGGCCTCGGCATCGGGGGGCAGTTTTAGTTTCACCGCCCTTGGGCCCCTCTCGGCAGGTGGCCGGACAGTCTGCGGTTCGCTTATCGGTCCGTTGTCAGTCGTCAGCCCAGCCTCTGGCGGAGCCGGAATGAATAGGCTGGGCTCCCAATTTCTCCGCACCTTTGGAATCGGCAGGTTGGCGGTAGTCACAGGGCAGTTGTCTCCGGCCCTGCGGGGAACTCTGTGGGTGTCCCCTTCAAGCGCACCGCCGCCAGGCGCAAAGCCCGCCCCGATTCCGCCGCACTTTTCGCTTGACATCCGCCATCAGGGTAGTATAGAGTCAATACCACTGTGTTTAACGTATCGAGGCCGGCCTTCCACGTCTTGCCCCAAGCCCGGGATCGGGCTGGCTCGCGGCCGGGTTGCCCTCCGTCAGTTGTCCGGGGTCCGTGGTCAGTAGGCATGGGGCTGAGCGGTCTGGGGCGCCGCCCGGATGACACCTGGCAGTCCTTTCGGCCCGTCTCTCGTCCCCGGCAGCACTTTCACGCGGGAGCGGCGCTCCGCGAAAATAAAAAATATTACGAACGAACCTACCAACTTATTGAAAACATTGATATTCCATTTTTGGAAGACGCCCAAACCAACCAAGTTATTCAAAACAAAGGTGATACGGCTTTTATCCAACCATCATGCTGAAAAGAATGGCGATAGCCTCCGCGCAAGCCTCAAAATCGGCCCCCATTCGAGCGAAACGGACCGCTTCGGTGGCCGAAAAAGCACCTGCAAGGCGGGCACGCGCGGAAATAAAGAATATTACGAACGAACCCGTCAAGTTACTGAAAACATTAATGTTCCATTTTTCGGATTCGCCGGAACCCGTCAACTTATTGAAAACAGGCACGATACACTCAGTATGCCGTCAGGTTGCTGGAAACAAGAAGGTTACATGCCGTGCACGAGGCGAAAACTGCCTAGTCTCAACGAAGCGGGCGCGATTCTCGGGTTTTCCAGGCATCCCGGACGGACTGTCGCCCACGAAAATTTAGAATCTTACGAACGAACCCAGCATCTTGCTGAAAACAATCATATTCCATTTTTGGAAGTTGGCCAAACCCAGCATGTTATTGATAATAGGATAGTTATTTCAGTTATCCCAGTATCTTACTGAAACAAAATGATATAGCTCATTTTTGAAAGCTGAAAAAGAGGGGTCCGCTCATGGAAATCGGGCTATCCCAGCATGTTGTTGATAATATGACAGTTACGACAATTACCCCAGCATATTGTTGAAACAAAACGCGATAGCTCCTTCAGGCGGGCCAAAACGAGGGGCCCATTGTCCGCGCAGCCTCCGGTGAGGCCGGATTGAACAAGCAGCGACTCCATTAATTCGCGGCGCCCGTGGAATCAGCAGGTTGGCGGTAGCCACAGGGCAGT
Source organism: Terriglobia bacterium (assembly GCA_035516075.1). Taxonomy (GTDB): domain Bacteria; phylum Acidobacteriota; class Terriglobia; order UBA7540; family UBA7540; genus Gp13-AA77. Next base: position 15,371 of record DATJAQ010000004.1, read on the forward strand.
TGTCCGTGGTTCGTTGTCTGTCGTGCGTTGTCCGTGGTCAGTTGTTCGTGGATCGTCGTTCGTAGATCGTAGAACGGTAAGTGTGGGGTGACGATCTACGATCAACGAACCACGAGCTGCCGCCGTAGGCAACTGACCACAGACAACGGACGACGGACCACGGACAACGGACCACGGACGAATAAAAAGGAGTTTTCTGATGCCATTGATTTCCAAGACCCGCACCCCCGCCGTTGACGCCGCCAATCGCGCCAACAGCGCCGAATCCACCGGCCCCGCCAGCGCCCCCGGCAAGGCCCAATCCAAAATGAACGCCCTCAAGCACGGCCAGCACGCCAGCCGGCCAGACCCCGTC
>DATJAQ010000005.1:0-2334 GCA_035516075.1 Terriglobia bacterium
AGACTTGAAGTATCGCTTTAACTGGACGTCGCCCATCGCCGTCTCCGAAACCGACCCCAACGAAGTCTACCTGGGCGGCAACGTGGTCTTCAAATCCACGGACGGCGGCAAGCATTGGACCGCCATCAGCGGCGACCTGACGCGCAACGACAAGACCAAGCAGGAGATCGCGGGCGGCCCCGTGCAGCACGACATCAGCGGGGCGGAGAGCTTCGACACCCTTCTGACGATTACCCTGGCCCCCACCGACCCCCAAGTGATCTGGGTAGGCACCGACGATGGGCTAGTGCAGGTGACGCGCGACGGCGGCAGGAACTGGGCTAACGTTTCGCCCCCGGGCGCGCCGGAGTGGGCCCGCGTTTACCAGGTGGGCGTTTCCCCCTTTGACGCCGGAACGGCGTTCCTCACCTACGATGCCCATGAGTTGGATGACCCCAAGCCCTACGTTTACAAGACCGCCGACTACGGCAAGACCTGGACGCCCATTGCCGCCGGCCTGCCCGCCGGCTCGCCCGCCCACGTGGTGCGCGAAGATCCCAACCAGCGCGGGTTCCTGGTGGTGGGAACGGACACGGGCCTGTTCTATTCTCAGGACGCGGGAGAGCACTGGCAGGCGCTCGAGGCCAACTTCCCCACCGTGCCCGTCTACGACCTGAAGTTCGTGAAAGCGAGCTATGACCTGGTGGTGGCCACGCACGGCCGCGGCCTGTTCGTTCTGGACGACATTCGCCCCCTCGAGCAGATGAGCGCGAAGATCCAGGACAGCGATTTCGATCTGGTCAGCACGGCGCCGGGCACGCTCTTTCATCATTGGCGCGGCGGGATGTTCGGCATGGCCTCGGATTACTCGGCTCCTAACGCTCCGGAGGGAGTGGTGATCGACTACTTCCTGAAGAAGGAGATCGAGCAACGCCGCGGGGGCGGCCCGGGAGGGCCGGCGGCAGTTGTGGCGGGAGGCGGCGCACGCGCCGGCGCCGCGGCTCAGGCCGGCCAGGGCGGACAAGGCGAGCAGGCCGGCCAGGGAGGCCAGGCGGGCGGCGAGGGCGGCGAAGGCCCGGGCGGCCAGCGCGAAGGCCCGGTGAAGATCGTGTTCACGGACGAACACGGCAACACGGTAGCCACCGAACATGGTCCTTCCAAAGCCGGGATCAACCGCTTTGTCTGGTCCATGCGCTACGACGGCCCGCAACGTCTGACTTTCGAGCGCCAGGCGGAACAGAGCGAGTTTGCGGAATTCTTCGGACGCGGGCGCGGCCCGCAGATTCTGGCCGGCAAGTATCACATGGTGATCACCGTGGGCGAACACAAGGCGGAAGCCGACGTCACGGTCCGGCCCGATCCCAGCATCAAGATCGATCCGGAAAACTTCCGCGCCTCGCTGCGCTTCTCGCTCGAGGCGCGCAACGCCACGACGGCGCTCAACACCATGCTCAACCGCGTGGACGCCATGCAGAAGTCGCTCGCCGCCTTCCAGGGCATGGTGCGCTCCAGCGACGATAACGATCTCAAAAAGAAATTCCAGCCGCTCATGGGCAAAGCGGGCCAGCTTGGCCGCAAGCTCCGTGCGCTCAAGGATTCCGTCTATAACTCGGAAGTCCAGCCCGGCGGGGAAGACAGCCTTCACTACCTGGCTGCGTTCAACGAGAAGCTCTCGGGCCTCGGCGGCTTCGGCGGCTCCGGCTACGGCGAACCTCCCACACAGCTTGCCCTGGATCAGAAAGCGGAGTTGACCAGGGAACTGGAGCAGCACCTGGCCGAGTTTAACAAGCTCATCCAGAGCGACGTGGCGGCCTACAACAAAGACGCCTTCGCGCTGGGCGCGCCCACGCTCTACGCAGGCGAAACGATTGCGGTGAAAAAGATACCCTCGGATCTCTGAAGCTCGCAGGGGGACGGCTCGCCGTCCCCAAATCGGGGACAAGAAGTCCGCGCCGCAGATTCGGGAAGGGCGGCGAAGCAGGACATAAAGTCACCCAAGACGGCATCCCGGAAATTGGGCGTCGCAAGGTCCGAAATCGGCGGGCGAATTGTCCTAAAACTCGGCTAGGGGCCTTAGCGGCCCGGCAAAGGGCAAATCCTGAGAGGCGCTTTACGAAAGCCGCATAAAATGCGGTCGTCACAAAGAAGTTAATATCAACCCCCTACCCGCGCCCGAAACGGGCCAAATTTCGCCTCCTAACGCGAAAGAAGCCTATTCTACGAACCCATCCGGTCCTGAATCGGGCTTTGGCCGGCGAAGCACACGGCCGCGCCGAAGGGTCAAGGACATTTTTTCCGCTATTCGCTGCGCAAAGCCTGTATGGGGCCGAGTTTCGAGGCGTGGGTGGCGGGATT
>DATJAQ010000006.1:0-39277 GCA_035516075.1 Terriglobia bacterium
GGTGCCCTTGTTCATGAATCCCCCCTTCTTGTGTGGTGAAGCGTGCGGCCCCGCCGCAGGTGCTAGCGGAACGAATCATACGCCTGCTGCGGCGCGCTTTCAAGCGCGGTTTACTCTTTCAGCAATACGAGTCGTTTCCAGTTGGCGGGATGGATTCCCGCTTCCGCGGGAATGACGGGTGGCGGCAGGGGTGGGTGGATTCACGCTCCCCGCCTGCGCGGGGACAGGCTGCGCGGGAATGACGTGCGGCGGCGCCGGGGCGGGCCGCCTCGCCGGGGCGCGCCCCCGGCGCCTAAAGAGAGGGCGGAGGGACGCCGATGAACCTTATATGCCAGCACCGGGCCGCAGATCGTTCGTACGCCTCAGCGCCTTGCTCGCCTGCCTCGTTTTGGCCGCGCCTCTGCAGGCCCAACAGTACAGCTTCCGCTATTACGGAGCGGAAGACGGCCTGACCAATCTGGCCGTGAAAGTCCTCTTTCAGGATCGGACCGGATTCCTGTGGGCCGGCACCGAGAACGGCGTGTTCCGCTTCGACGGCCGGCGATTTCAGCGCTACGGGCCTGCCGAAGGCCTTCCGCACGACGTGGTGTTGAGTCTGGGTGAGGCGCCGGATGGAAGCCTGCTGGCGGGCTACCGGGCGGGCCTCTACCGGCAACAGGGCCAGCATTTCGAGGCCGTGCCGCTCGCGGGCGGCGGAGGCATTGACAGCTACAGCGCCATCCAATTCGACGGCGAGGGGCGGACTTTTATCGGCACGGCGCATGGCCTGGTGGTGGCGACACGAGCGGCGGACGGCGGCAGCCTGGCGCTGAACCTGCTCCCCACGCCTGCCGGCGCGCCTGGCCCTGACGCGCACGGAGTGTTCGTGGAGCGCGGCGCCGTGTGGTACGGCTGCGGCACCGGAGTGTGCCGGATCGTGGGAGAGCAAGTCACCGTTTTTGGCGAGGCGCAGGGTCTGCCGAAGGGAAAATGGATGAGTATCCGCCGCGATGGCAGCGGCGACCTTTGGGTGCACGACTTGCGGAAGTTTGCCGTGATGCCGCGCGGAAGCGCGCAATTCCAAGCCTCGAACCCGGGTTTCCCCCAAACCGCCGGCGGAGGGCAATTGGCCGTGGACGCCGGGGGCCGGCTGCTGGCGCCCACCATCGAAGGCCTCACCATCGACGAGAGGGGGCGTCTCCGAACCGTAGGCAAACGCGAGAACCTGCGGGCGCCCGTCTATTCCGTGCTGCAGGACCGCGAGGGCTCCATCTGGGTGGGGCTGGCGGGCCAAGGTCTGGCCAGGTGGCGAGGCTACCAGGAATGGGAAGGCTTCACGGCAGAAAGCGGCCTGGCGAGCGAGCTGGTGTACGCCGTCCTGCCCCTCGGCAATGGCACGGTGCTGGCGGGCACCGAAGACGGCCTGTTCACGGGGCGCAAGGTGGAAGACCGGTGGACCTGGCAAAGGCATTCCGGGGTGGGCAGGATGCCCGTCCACGCCCTGCAACGCGAACCGGACGGGAGTGTGTGGCTGGGCACGGAGCGCAATGGCGCGGCGCGCATCGACGCCCGCAGCGGAAGGGTGCAGTGGTTCAGGCAGGAGCAGGGGCTGGCCGGGGTGTCGCCCTTCGCGCTGGCGCTCGACCGGGCGCACCGGGTATGGGCGGCGACGGAGAAGGGCCTCTACGTGGCCCAACTTCCCGCTAGGCGCTTCAGCCGCGTGGAAGAAGTTCCGGCGGTCAGTTGCTGGGCGGTGACTGAAGGCCCCGGCGGAGACATCCTGGTGGGCACGAACGCGGGGCTCTTCTGGCTCGCGGGCGGCCGATGGCGCCGCATCTCGACGGCCGACGGGCTGCGCCACGATATCGTGTTGTCGGTCGCCGAAGCGACGCCCGGCGAGATTTGGGTGGGCTACTGGTTCTCGGGCACCGTCACGCGCATCCGCACCGGCGGGGATCGTCTCGCCATGACCCAGTACGGGAGCGAAGCCGGTGTGCGGGGCGAGATGAGCTACTTCCTCGGATTCGATTCCCGCCGCCGCCTTTGGGTGGGCACCGACCAAGGGGTACGAGTTTGGGATGGCGCACACTGGAGCCAGTACGACCATAACGACGGCCTGATCTGGGACGACTGCGATCTGCAAGGGTTCGCGGCGGAGCCCGACGGAACGGTGTGGATCGGCACCAGTGGCGGCCTGGCGCGTTACACACCGGGGCTCGGGACGCGCCCGATGCGCCCGCTCGCCGTGGTGTTCACCCAATTGACGTTGGGGAAGACCGGCGTCGAAAAAGAAAGCCACATTTCGGCGGGCTATACCTCCAATGCTCTCACGGCGCGTTACTCGGCGCTCACCTTCGCCCACGAGAGCTCCGTCCAGTTTCGCTACCGGCTTCAACCGCTCTTTAGCGACTGGCGCGAGACCTCACAGCCGGAGTTGCAGTTCCCGGGGTTGCCCCCCAACGATTACCGGTTCGAAGTGCAAGCCCGCGACGGTGGCGCTCCGTGGAGCCAACAGGCGGCGGTATTCGCCTTTGAAATCCGCCCGCCCTGGTGGCTCACCTGGTGGTTTCTGAGCCTGCTGGGTTTGACGCCGTTCGCCATCGTGTTCCTGATCTTGCGCCAACGGAACCTGCGGCAGAAGCAGATTCAGCGGGCGCTGGAGGAAGCCGTGGCGGCGCGCACCGCAGAATTGGCGCAGGAAAAGGCCCGCGTGGAACAGGAAAAGGCGCGGGCCGAGCAGGAAACGCTGCGCGCCGACGCGGCCAACCGGGCCAAGAGCGAGTTCCTGGCCAACATGAGTCACGAGATCCGCACTCCGATGAACGGCGTGCTGGGCATGACGGACCTCCTGCTGGAGACGGATCTAAGCTCCGAGCAGCGCGATTACGCCGGCATGGTGCGGGCCTCCGCCGACTCCCTGCTGACCGTCATCAACGACATCCTGGATTTCTCCAAGATCGAGGCCGGCAAGCTCGAGCTGGAATCCATCGCGTTCAAGCTGCGAGACACCCTCGAGCCGGCCGTGAAGGCCCTGGCCTTGCGCGCCCACCAGAAAGGTCTGGAGCTGAATTGCAGCATCGAGGCGGACGTGCCCGACGTGGTGCTGGGCGACCCCAACCGGCTGCGCCAGGTTCTCCTCAACCTGCTGGGCAACTCGCTGAAATTCACCGCAAGCGGCGAGATCAACCTGACGGTGCAAAGGGAGCCTGGAAATGACGCTGTCACCTGCCTCCGCTTCAGTGTGCAGGACACTGGCGCCGGCATTGCGCCTGAGAAACAGGCGCGCATCTTCGACGCCTTCACCCAGGCAGACGACTCAACCGCCCGGCGCTTTGGGGGCACGGGCCTGGGACTGAGCATTTCCCGCCAGCTTGTGCAAATGATGGGCGGCCGCATCTGGGTGGAGAGCACTCCCGGCCAGGGCAGCGTCTTCCACTTCACCGCACTCCTGGGCGCTTCCACGGCCGCCGGCCCTCGCGAGCCCTTGGAACAGGCCCCCTTGAAGGGCATGCGGGTGCTGGCGGTAGACGACAACCTGACCCATCGGCGCATCCTGGGCAGCCTGCTTGCCGGCTGGGGCATGAGACCGGCGCTCGCCGGGGACGGCGCGGAAGCGCTGCGGACCCTCGCGCAGGCGTCCGAAGCGGGCCAGCCGTTCGCACTGGTCCTGACCGATGCCGGCATGCCAGCCATGGACGGGTTCCAGCTTGCCGGGGAGATCCGCAGGAACCCGCGCCTCTCGGGCACGCCGATCATCATGCTGACCTCGGCGGGACATCGCGGCGACGCAGCCCGCTGCCGTGAATTGCGGCTTGCCGGCAGTTTCACCAAGCCCGTCGGCCAGGCTGAACTGCTCGGCGCCATCCTGGAGGTTGCGACCTCGAAGCGCCCCGAACCAAAGCCGGCGCTGCTGGCCGGCCCTCCGTTGCGGGAGGAGAGAAAGCCCCTGCGTGTCCTGCTTGCCGAAGACAACCCGGTGAACCAGAAGCTAGCCTCGCGCCTGTTGGAAAAGCACGGCCACAGCGTAGTGACAGCCGGCAGTGGGCGCGAGGCGCTGGAGCGGCTTGACTCCGGGAGCTTCGACCTGGTCCTGATGGACGTCCAGATGCCCGAAATCGACGGGTTTGAGGCTACAGCCGCCATCCGCAAGAACGAAGAAGCGACTGGAGCCCATCTGCCCATCGTCGCCATGACCGCCCACGCCATGCAAGGCGACCGGGAGCGCTGCCTGGCAGCGGGCATGGACGGCTATCTCTCGAAACCGGTCGGCGCCAAGGAACTTCTCGCAGTGGTTCAGGCTGCGATGGCAAGCTCCAAGCTGGCTTCCGATCTGCACGTTCCCGTCAGCGGATGACGGGTAGCGGTTGGCAGTCTTCTTCTCGCCGGCTTCTCCTTCGACTTACCAACTTGCGCAGACTCGTACTTAGTGGCGGGAATCAGCGTTAGGTCCTTCGGGTCGCCGGAAGGGCGGGGCTTCAGCCCGCAGTAGGCCCGTCGGCACAAATCGGGGCTTTAGCCCCTGAACGGTGGCGAGCTTCAGGGCCTAAAGGCGGCCCAAATTCGACACCGCGACCGGCGGGCTGACGACTGAGAACGTACCCAGATTCACGATCTACGATCCACGAGCCACGAACGACGGACGACTGACAACGGACCACTGGCAACTGGCGTCGGATTTGGGGCCGCCAGGATAGGCTATCACCTTTTGTTTCAGCAACATGCTGGGATAACAGCTATAAAGCTAATATTATCAATAACTTGCTGGGTTCCCGACTACTCAAAAAATGGAATACCAATGTTTTCAACAAGATGCTGGGTTCGTTCGTAACATTTTCTATTTTCGCGCGTGCCCGTCTCGCGGTTGCTCTTTCGGCCTCCGAAGCGATGAATCTCCCTCGAACTGTGACCAATTCGGAGGCTTGCGGAGCGATTATCTCCATTCTTTTCAGTATGATGGTTGGATAAAGACCGTATCACCTTTGTTTTGAATAACTTGGTTGGTTCGGGCGGATTCCAAAAATGGAATATGAGTGTTTTCAATAAGTTGGTTGGTTCGTTCGTAACATTTTGAATTTTCTTCGGCACGGCTCCGGCGCGAGGACGGCGCCGGCGCCGGGAGACAGGGCGAATGCACTGCCAAGTGGCATCTGGGCGGCGCCCCAGACCGCCCGATCCCATAGCCACTGACCACGGACCACGGACAACTGACGACTGACGACACGACAGAGAACGAGCCTGAGCCCGGGCTTCGGGCAAGAAGTGGAGGGCCGGTCTCGATACCTTAAACACAGTGGTATTGACTGTATACTACTCTGTGGGCGGATGTCAAGCGAAAAGCGCAGCCGGCCGCCACTCTACTCAACCGCCTATGGGAATCCACCGTGCTGCCGAAGTAGACCGTCGCGCGCTCGACGACGGGAGAAAAGAGGATGGCGCCGAACGAAGAAATGCGCGACACCGCCCCCGGCGAATCCTGAAAATCAGGGCAGCCCGGGGCGCTCGTGGCGGCTGCGAACGAGCCCGTGGGGTGTATACTTTTGCGGGCCGGAATGTCAATTTCAAACTGCTGGCCCGGGAGAGTATCTATGTCGCGGAAGGTCCTGATCGCCGTTTGCTTTGCCGGATTGGTTTGGAGCGCGTCCCACGCAGCTTCGCTTTACGCTCAAGCGGGCCCGGACTGGGCCCAGTGGGGGCGTAAACCCCAGCACACGGGCGCTACCCCAGCCCTCGGGCAGAGTCCGGACACGCAGCTTGCCGACGTGACCTTCGACCCTTTCACGCAGGCGGAGATGGCGGAAAGCGGCGGTGACCTGCTGGCGCACTATCAGGCGCCCCTGGTGGACGGCGCCAAGGTGTTTTTGGAATTCGAGAGCGGAAGGTACAAGCCCTGTGATCCGCCGGGGTCCGGCATGCCTTATCCTTGCGGTCCCGACGCCTGGGACCTGCAAATTTGGAATGAGCGCGCTTTCGCCTGGAAGAACGGCGCGCTGGCAACGCTCTGGAACTTCCAGAGCGACTGGAAGCCGGAGCCGAACGGCCGCGGCTACAGCGGACTGGGCGGCTGGGAGCCGGTGTTTCACGCCGCCCTGAGCAACGGTTACGTCTTCGTGCCGGGCTTTTCCGGCTCAATCTACAAACTGAACGAAGCGGACGGCACGCCGGTGGCTCACATCGCTCCCTTCGGCACCAGTGATTCGAACGTTTTCGTGTCGGGCCCCTTGACGGTGGATCACAGCGGCAACGTCTACTACAACGCCCTGAAGCTGGACCCCTCGAATCCCTGGGGCGCGGACGTAAAGGGCGCATGGCTGGTGCGCGTGACGGCGGGCGGGAGGGTGGCGGCGGTGAAGTACACCACTCTGGTCCCGAACGCGCCCGCCTCCGGCGGTACTTCCGATGCCCCTTGCGGCTCGCAACGGCCGGGCGTCAATGTGGCGCCTGCGATCTCCATCGACGGGCAGACGGTGTACACCGTCAGTAGGGCGCAGCTCTGCTCGAGCCAGTCCTACGTGGTGGCCGTCGATGCCAAGACTCTTGCCCCCGTGTGGCAGACGACGCTCAACCAGCACGGTGCGGCCGGCTGGGTGGCCGATCAATCGTCGTCCACACCCTCGGTGGCGCCCGATGGCAGTGTCTTCTATGGGGCGCTTGGCGGCAACGGCAGCCGCGGCTACCTGATGAAGTTCAGCTCGACGGGCCAATTCCTGGTCTCCTACAGCTTCGGATGGGATGAAACCCCCGCGGTGTACGCCCACGACGGAACGTACTCGTTGATTATCAAAGACAACCACTACGACACGGGCGGGCCCTACTACATCACGCAACTAAGCTCCGATCTCCAAATCGAGTGGCAATTCAAAAACACGACGATTGACCGCGACCACCCGGACGGCTACGAATGGTGCGTGAACGCGCCCGCGGTGGACGCCGACGGCACGGTTTACGCCAACAGCGAGGACGGAAACGTGTACGTGATCGACCCGGGCGGTACGCTCAAGGGCAACATTTTCCTGCGCCTCGCCGTGGGCGCGGCTTACACGCCCATTGCCGTCGGTTTCGACGGGAAGATTTACACCGAGAACGACGGTGACATGTTTGTGGTGGGCAATTAACCGTCAGCAGGGCGCCGGCCCGCCGGGCCGCGCGGTCAGGGGCCGTCCTCCCGGCACCGGGCGGCGATCATGGTGATGTCGTCGTGCTGCTCGCGGGGGCTGAAGCGGCGGACCTCATCCACAATCGACGCCAGCAGGGCGTGGGCCGGCAGCTCGCGGTGGCAGCGCAGCACGTCGATGAGGCGCTGCTCACCGAACTCTTCTCCGCGGCTGTTGAACGACTCGGTGACGCCGTCGGTAAACAGCAGCAGGGTGTCGCCGGGGTTGAGCTGCAGCTCGCCCACATCGCAATCCCACTCGGCAAAGAGGCCCAGCACCGTGGCGGTGGAGGGGAGCCGCTCCAGGGTGCGATCGCGGCGGAGCAGGAGCGCGGAGAGGTGGCCGCAGCTCGCGTAGCGCAGGCGCCGCTCGGGGTCGTGGTATTCGGCGAAGAAAAGGGTGGCGTAGGCGCTCTCGGTGGTGTTCTCGTAGAAGAGCTGGTTCACGGAGCGCAGGAAGCGCTGCGGCTCCGCCCAGGCAAGGGCGCACAGGCTGCGCAGGTTCGCCTGCAGATTGGCCATCAGCAGGGCGGCCGCAATGCCCTTCCCTGAAATGTCTCCCACCACCAGGCCGAGCCGCTCCCGGCCCAGATTGAGAAAATCGTAATAGTCGCCGCCCACGGCGCGGGCTTGAAGGCAGAGCCCCGCATAGTCGAGGGTGCGCAGCGCCGGCAGCGTCTGGGGGAAGAGGTGGGCCTGCACCTGCTTGGCGATGTCCAGTTCCTGGGCCACGCGGCGCTCGGCCTCCAGCCGTTCGGCCGCCGCGCGCCGCTGCGCCTCGACTTCCCGGATCACCTCGTCGAAGCTGACCAGCGAAAAAGAATTTCCATCGAGGTCCTTGAAGCGGGTGAACACTCCGCCCCAGATCGGCTCGGGCTCGCCGGGCGCGGGCGGCGGGTGCGACGGCTGGCGCTCATACTTGATGCGCCTCAGGCGCGGCGTATTTTGAAAGCGGACTCCGCGCGCGCGCCATTCGTGGAACTTGGCAAGCACGTCTTCGGTGACAAACGCAACCCGGGTGGCCCGCCCAATGAGCTTGTAGTCTGGCGATTCCGGTTGGGGGGCCACCAGCGTCAGGATGGCGGTGCCGTCGGGGGGCGCCACGGCCACCCAGCGATCGCCACTCTGGAAGCGGACGTCGGCAATGAGATTGAATCCAAGTTGATCCCGGTAGAAGCGCAGGCTCTTATCCTGGTCGCGAACGAAAACGGTGACCGCGTGAAGGCGGAGGTAGGGATCCTGCCGGTCCGGGGGCGCGGCAGTGCGGCCGGCCCCGTTGGGTGAAGGTGAATCGCCCATGGCGGGAATTATAAGCCGGAAGGGCGTTGCGGCGGGTGGCGGGCGGGGAGCCCGCTACCCGGCAGCGGGATATGTCGGCGCCTTACACGGCGCGAGCAGATGCCAACCGGCGGCAGCCGCGCGGCGGCCGGGCCTTACGGCCCGAGGTCCAGAAAGAGCCGCTCCACGCTGGCGCGGTAATCCGGATCGCTGGGCTGCAACTGGCTGGCGAGGCGATACTCCCCGAGCGCCTCACGGCGATCGCCGCGCTTCTCGAGCGCCGCTCCCAGGTTATAATGCGCCACCGCATTCTGAGGGGTGAGTTTGACGGCCAGGCGGAACTCGGCGATGGCGCCACTGAGGTCGCCCTTTTCCAGCAGAGCGTTGCCGAGGTTGTTGTGCGCCTGCGGGAACTCGGGCAGATCGCTGAGCGCCGCCCGGTATTCGGCGATTGCGCCCTCCAGGTCCCCGCCTGCTTTCAGCGACGATCCGAGATTGTAGTGCAAGTAGGGAGAGTTCGGCTGCAGACGAATGGCTTCGCGGTACTCAGCAATCGCCCCCTTAAGATCGCCTTCCCTCTTCAACGCCAGAGCGAGGCTATTATGCGCGTCGGGCAACCCGGCACCGAAGCGAACTGCGGCGCGATATTCCGCCAGGGCGCCGTTGGAATCGCCCCTCGCGTACAGCGCAACACCCAATTTCAGGTGCGCCTCGGCAAAATCGGGCTGCAGGCGGATGGCCTCCCGGTCTTCGACGACCGCCTCATCCAGCGCCCCTTTGGCCCCGAGGGCCGCTCCGAGGGTGTAATGCGCCTGAGCCGATCCGGGCGCGAGGCGCTCCGCCTGGCGATACTCCGCGATCGCTCCGTCAAGATCGCCTTGCGTTTCGAGGGTGTTGCCGCGCTGAAAGTGGGCCTCAACGGCCACGGGAACGCCGCCGTCTCCGCCGTGCGGCTCGGCGCCTGTCAATGCCGGGTTTGGGACCAACATGGCACACACCACCGCGGCCGCTAATGCCAGCTCCCCCTGTTTCACACTTCACCTCTCAACATTTTGGCTACAACCACTTGTAGGCGGTCCGGAGCGCTTTCGCGGGAGCAATCGGTGAACGGACAGGCGGCTCGTGGCAGTCCCCCCTAGGGCTGTTCAGCCAGATTATCGGCGAAAAGGCCGGGCGACTCAAGCGAAAAAAGTAGTAAGTGATAATAAGTAATCAAGAGGGTAGACCCTCCCACGGAACCCTCGGGCTGAACTTCGCCGGGTCGAGCCGGACGCCACGAGCCGGATGGGGCGATCTTTTCCCAGCGAGCCGACCGAACGGGCAGAACCTACCTGCCGGGGTAAGAATCTGCATAGTAAACCTGGCGTTCCGAGCCCATAAGTCCTTTGCAGCGATCAAAGAATTCGGTTCCCGATGCGGCACGCTACTTGCATGGCGGGGCACGAGGGGTGGACCAGATCGATCCCAATAAAGGAGCTAGACCCCTATGAAGAGAATCAATCTTGGAGGACTGATGCTTTCGCTGGCGCTGGCAGCGGGCCTGGTGTGCTTCACTCCGGCCCTTCGGGCCCAGACGCAACCTCAAAGTGCCGCTCCTCAGGCAGATCAAGGGCAGGCCGCACAGCCCACGCAGACCTTCACGGGCACAATAGCCGATTCCGGTGGGAAACTGGTGCTCAAGGATATGGCGTCCAAAACCGAATACCAGCTTGACGACCAGGAAAAGGCAAAGTCGTTCACCGGTAAGAGCGTCAAGGTGACCGGCACTCTGGACGCGCAGAGCAACACCATCCACGTCTCAGACATTCAGGAGGCTCCACCCTCCGCCTGATAACAGGAACGAGGGAACACTCTGAGCCGCTTGGCCAAAAGAGGGCTTCCCGCCCTCTTTTTTTTGGACTTTCCGACCCTCGAGAAACGGTCCGCCCTCCTACGAAAATTTTCGTTGACAATACGAATGTCTTCGTAGTATGGATAGGGCATGACGAGAACGAACGTTCCAAAACCGACCGCCGGCGAACTCGAGATTCTCCGCGTTTTATGGGAGCGCGGGCCCTCCACGGTGCGCGAAGTACACGGCGCGTTGAGCCGCGACAAAGACGTGGGCTACACCACCGTGCTGAAGCTGCTGCAGATCATGACGGCCAAGGGCGCCGTGCGCCGCAACCAGGAGCAGCGGGCGCACGTATACGAAGCCTGCCAGCCCGCGGAGAAGACCAAGCGCGCCCTGGCCGGCGACGTGCTCCAGCGCGTGTTCCAGGGATCGGCCAGCCAGCTCATGATGCACGCCCTCGAAGGGCGGCGCACTTCACGCGACGAACTGGAGAAGCTGCGGCGCCTGCTGGACGACTACGAGAGGGGACTACGATGACACACTTTGGGCTATCTCCGGACGCGATTCGGCCGCTGTGCTGGGCGCTGCTGCACTTTCTCTGGCAGGGACTGGCGTTGGCGCTGCTGCTGGCCGCGGCCCTCGCCGTAGTGCGCCGCGCCGCCGTGCGCTACGCGCTGGGCGTGGCCACGATGGTGCTGATGGTAGCCGCACCCGTCGCCACCTTCCTCGTCCTGCGCCATCCGGCTTCGCGCGGCGGCGCAAGGAATGCTTGGGTCGAAGCTGCAGCGGTTCGTCCCGCGGCAGCGAGGGCGAGTGCGCACAGCTCTGAGCCCGGCGCCGCGCAGCGCAGCAAGAGTCCGGCGCTTCCCGCAGCGTCTGACGTATGGCTGCTCGAATTCTGGCTGGCGGGCGTCGTGGTACTAAGCGTGCGCGCGTTTGGCGGGTTTTGTCTCCTCGAGCGCATGCGGCGCCGCGAGACCAGCCCCGTCGGTGCGGAACTGGAGGCCATGGGCCGTGCCCTGGAGCGCCACCTCGGCCTCGGCCGCGCCCTCCGGTACTGCCAGTGCCGCCACCTTGACGCGCCCGCCGTGATCGGCTGGCTGCGCCCCGTGGTGCTGCTGCCTGTGACCGCGCTGACGGGCCTCGCGCCCGAGCAACTGCGCGCGGTGATGGCCCACGAGCTGGCTCACATCCGGAGGCACGACGCCTTCGTAAATCTGTTCCAGACCGGCGCCGAAACCCTGCTCTTCTACCATCCCGCCGTCTGGTGGGTGAGCGCCCGCGTCCGCGCCGAGCGCGAGAATTGCTGCGACGACGTGGCGGTGTCCGTGTGCGGCGGGATACCGGAATACGCCCGCGCGCTGATGCTGATGGAGGAATGGCGCCGCGCCCCGCGCCTGGCGATGGCGGCGAATCGCAGCCCGCTCCACGCCCGCGTGCTGCGCCTGCTCGGCCTCGAATCCCGGCGGACCGGCGCGCGCAGCATGGGCTTCGCGGCCGCCTCGCTTTGCCTGGGGCTGGTGCTTCTGGCCGGCACCGGACTCATGGGGACGGCGCGGGGGTTCTTCGATTCAAACGCCGGCCTTGTGACACCTCGGGCGCGAATGGCGCGCGTGGGCCTGGATCGGGCCGGCGGGCCGCTCGCATTCCCCGCAACTTCGGCCTTCCACGAAAGTCTGAACCGAACGGTGCGGACCGTGCGCGTTGCGCGGGTGGTGCGCGCGATCGAAAGCGCGCACGTGGCTTCTGTGCTGCGGACGAGCCTGGCGGAGGGTGAGGGCGAGAGCGCCCCCAGCGCGCAAACTGCGGCCACTGCGGGCTCCGGAGAATCGGCAGGCCAGGAGGCAGCAGAGCCGCAGACGGCAAAAGAGTCGTTCATCAGCGGCCTGAATTCTCTGGGCTACAAGAACCTCACCGCCGACGAATTGATTGGCCTCAAGGTGCAGGGCGTCACCCCGGAGTACATCCGCCAGATTCGCGCCGCGGGCCTGAACCCGACGATTGACGAGCTGATCGGAATGAAGGTGCAGGGCGTCACTCCCGAATACATCCGCGGCTTGCACGCGGACGGCCTGAATCCCACGGTCGAAGAAGTGATCGGGATGAGGGTGCAGCGCGTGACGCCCGAATACATCGGCGCCATGCGGGCGGCCGGCTTGAAGCCCACCGTGGACGAGCTGATCGGGATGAAGGTGCAGGGCGTAACCCCGGAATACCTCAGTGGCATGCACGCCGCCGGCGTGGATCTGACGGCAGAGGAGGCCATCGGGATGAAAGTTCAAGGCGTTTCGCCGGAATACATCCGCGATTTGCGCGCCGAAGGGGTGGAGCCCAAGTCCGACGAGCTGATCGGCATGAAGGTGCAGGGGGTGACTCCGGAATACGTGCGCGAAATGCACGCGGCGGGCCTGAAGCCCGCGGCCGACGACCTGATTGCCATGAAGGTGCAGGGCGTGACCCCCGAATACATTCGCGACATGCACGCCGCCGGGCTAAGCCCGACCGCGGACCAGTTGATCGCGCTGAGAACGCAGGGCGTCAGCCCGGACTTCGTGCGCGCCCTGCAGGCGGCGGGGCTCGGCAAGCTCAGCGCCAACGACTACATCGCCGCCAAGGTGATGGACATTACGCCGGAATTCGTGGAGAAGGTCAAAAGCCACGGCATTCAGGGCCTGACCCTGGACAAACTGATCGGGTTGAAGCAGGCCGGTGTGTTCTAAAGATCGCGCAGGTGCCCGCCGGGCGCGCGAACTGAATCGAGGAGGTCAAGGCGATGAGAGTACGGAATACAAGGGTTTTGGTTGTATCGGCGCTGGCGATTGCCGCCCTCTGCGCGATCGCGGCGTGGGGCTCCGACTCGCAAAGCGGCGACTGGACGCTGCGCAAGTCGGACCAAGCCGGCAAGGTGCATTTCACGCTGATTCGCAGCAGCGAGCGCGGCGACAACTTTCAATCGAGCTCGGATTGGCCGCTCAGCCAGTTTCAGGGCCTGGACGTTGCCCAGGCCGGCCGGCACGACGTGAAGTTCACCGTGGCGCGCGAAGCGGGGCGTTTCGAGTGCGACGGCTTCCTGAATGACGGTGAAGGGGCCGGCCTGTTCCATTTTCTGCCGAACGCCCAGTACCCGGGACAAATGAAGGAGCTCGGGTTCGAAGGCATCGACGGCGACAAGCAGATGGCCATGGCCATCCACGATGTCACCGTGGAGTTCGCCCGGCAAATGAAAGCGGAGCATATCAGCGGGCTCGACACTGACAAGCTGATCGCCTTCCGCATCTTCGGCGTCACGCGCGAGTTCATCGAGGAGCTGCGGTCGTCCGGGCTCAACGTGACCGACAGCGACAAGCTGGTGGCCTTCCGCATTCACGGCGTCACTCCGGAGATGGTGCGAACCCTCCACCAGGCCGGCTACGCTCCCGACGAAGACAAACTGATTGCGATGCGGATTCACGGCGCCACGCCGGAGTGGATCCAGTCGCTTGGTAAGCTGGGCTACAACCACGTGGATCTTGACCAGCTCATCGCCTTTCGCATTCACGGCGTGAGTCCGGAATTCATCGGTCAGCTCGAAGGGCTCGGCTACAAGCACCCGGAGCCCGACCAGCTCATCGCGTTCCGCATTCACGGCGTGAGCCCGGAATTCATCGCGAAGCTGGGAGACCTCGGCTACAAGCACCCGGACCCCGACCAGCTCATCGCGTTCCGCATTCACGGCGTCACTCCGGACTACATCGCCAAGCTCCGGTCCCAGGGGATGCACGACCTCAGCGCAGACCAGTTGATCAGCATGCGGATTCACGGCATCGACTAGCGCAGTTCATACTCATCCAGCCCACGCGATGCCCCGGCGTTCTGCGCTCCGGGCTTCCCGGCGGTAGCGGACGAGCGCGCCTGCAGATCGCCGGTTCCCGGTCAGCAGCGCCGAAACCGGGCCGCCCTTGAACGCCCGAAAATGTCGTTGTTTGAAAGCGAAAAGCATTTGGGTGATGGGCCAAAACGTTGTTGTATGAACGCTTCTGTCCAGAAATCGTACACTTTTGACTCCTCCAGCCCCGAAAACCGCTGAAATCGCTCTGCGGCACCCGCAAGGCATGAGAATTACAGCGGGTCAGCCCGCCCGCAAGCGCTCGTTCCTGATGCGCCTTCGCCCAGACCGCACCTTGCCGGCGGGGCGCGATTCTGAACTGAAGTCCAGTGTGCCGCAGCCCAATTGGGTTGCCTGCTCCGGTTGGCCGCGGCCTCGGCACTGCAACGCTGGGGAACTGTCCGACTACGGACACATCTTCTCGCACTCGAACAACCGCAGGCCTTCCGCCGGGCTCAGGGCTAAACCCAAATCATTGTCCTTGAAAGAGTTAATCCTGGTCTCGGGCTGGCATCCGGCTTGCACCATAGGGGTACGAAGGAGAATCTCGTATGGACATTCCGCGGAAGTCGGCAGCTCGGGCGCGCCGCATCCGCCTGGCGATATACATCTCCCTGGGCGTAATTGCAGTGCCGTTGATCACGTGGGCCCTGTCCCGGTTGAAGCCGGCAGCGCCATCGGTAGACGGGGGCACCGTCTGGAGGGAATCCGTCAAGCGCGGCCCCATGGACATCCAGATGCGCGGCCTCGGCACCCTCGTACCCTATGAGATTCAATACGTTCCGGCCATCACCAACGGTCGCGTGGCCAAGCGGCTGGCGCTCGCCGGCACGATGGTTAAGTCCGACACGGTCCTGATGGTGCTCTCGAATCCGGACCTCCAGCAGCAGACCCTCAACGCCGACTGGGCGGTGAGACAGGCCGAGGCCGACTACAACAGCTTGAAACAACAGCTTCAAAACCAGCTTTATGACCAGCGCGCCGTGGCCGCCACGGCAAAGTCGGATTATCTGCAGGCCACGATGCAGTCGGAGCGCGACGCCGAAATGGCCAAGCTGGGCCTCGGGCCTCAGCTAACCGCTGACTTATCAAAGGCTAAGGCAGATTCTGAAACTGTGCGCAGCCAGATCGAGGCCGATAAGGTGGGGGTGCTCCAAGACTCCATCAAGGCGCAGCTCGTTTCGTCACAGGCGAAGATCGAACAGCTTAAAGCCTTGTATCAGCTCCAGAAGAGCCAGTTGGACTCGCTCCAGGTGCGCGCCGGGATCAACGGCGTGCTTGAGGAACTGGACGTCGAAGTCGGCCAGCAGGTCACGCCGGGCACCCTGCTGGCGAAGGTGGCAGATCCGAAGAAGCTCAAGGCGGAGTTGAAGATAGCCGAAACTCAAGCGAAGGATATTCAGCTCGGACAGTCCGCCGAAGTCGACACGCACAACGGCGTGGTTGAGGGCCACGTCATCCGAATCGATCCCTCGGTCCAGAACGGCACCCGCACCGTGGACGTGCAGCTTGACGGCGCCCTGCCGGCCGGCGCCGTGCCCGACCTCAGCGTTGACGGCACCGTCGAAATCGAGCACCTCGACAACGTTCTCTACGTCGGCCGGCCCGCTTTCGGGCAGGCGGACAGCACGGTGAGCCTTTTCAAAGTGAGTGCCGACGGCAAGGAAGCGGAGCACGTCCAAGTGAAGCTCGGGCGCACGTCGGTGAACGAGGTCGAAATACTTCGGGGCCTGAACGTGGGCGACACCGTAATACTTTCCGACATGTCGCGCTACGACGGGTTCGACCGCATCCGGTTGGAGTGAAACGTTTTAGCCTGCCGCTGCGCGATTGAACCGAGAATTGGGGGCTGCGGCCTTTTCCGCGCCCGCGAACCCGGCAGGCGGCTTCCAGCTTCGACGCGCCTGCTTTCGGAGAGCAATGTTCCGATGCTTCCATCACTCAATGGCCGGGCCGGCGGAACAGTTAACGACGCCGACGTTCGACGGTTTGAGGGCCAGACGACGGAAACCCTTCTCGAGGCCAACGTGAACGGCTCCGACATCAAGCCGGCGCGGGTTTTGATTGCCGACGATCAGCCTGCCGTGCTCGACGCCCTCCGGCTGCTGCTGAAGCGCGAAGGGTTTGAGATCGAGGCCGCGAATTCGCCCGCCGCGGTCCTCGACTGCCTCGCCACAGGGCCCTTCGACGTCCTGCTGATGGACCTAAATTATGCTCGCGACACCACTTCCGGGCAGGAAGGGCTCGACCTCGTGGCTCGAGTGCAGAAGCTCGATGAAACCTTGCCGATTGTGGTGATGACCGCGTGGAGCAGCGTTCCGCTGGCCGTCGAGGCCATGCGCAGCGGCGTGCGCGATTTTGTGCAGAAGCCCTGGAACAACGACGCCGTGCTGCGAACGCTCCGGGAGCAGGTGGCGGCGGCGCGGCGCGAAAGGGCCGAGCTGCGCCGGGCTGACGAGGAAATGTCTCTGGCCCGCGAGACGGAGCGGGGCCTGCTGCCTCGCGTTATTCCGGAAGTGCCGGGTTACGAGATCTGCGGCGCCTGGCAGCCCGCCTCGGTGCTGGGTGGAGACTACTTCGACGCGCGCAAGCTCAGTGACCGTGTCCTCGCCCTCAGCATCGCCGACGTCTCCGGGAAAGGGACCCCCGCCGCGCTGCTGGTTTCGAACCTCCAGGCGGCCGTCCGGGCCTCGGGCTCGGCCGAAATGCCGCCCCGCGAACTGTGCCGCCGCGTGAACGTTCTGATGCGCGGGAACCTGGGCCAGGAGAAGTTCGTTACCTTTTTCTACGCCTTGCTCGACGAACACAAGCTCACCTACTCGAATGCCGGCCACAACCCTCCCGTGCTGGTTCGCGGGGACGGCAGGGTGGAGCGACTGCAAGAGGGCGGGCTGGTGCTGGGACTGGCGGCGGACAGCGTGTACGAAGAGGCGAGCGTTCAGCTCGAGTCCGGGGACCGGCTGCTGCTGTTCACCGATGGGTTGTCCGAGGCCGCGAACCCATCTTCAGGGGAAGAGTTCGGCGAGGAGCGCATCATCGACATCGCCCTCGCATGCCGCACCCTCAGCGCCAAAGCCCTCGAGGAGAGGCTGCTGACGGCGGCTTTGGCGTTCGCCGGCACCTTCGAGGACGATGTGACGTTGGTGGTGCTGGCGGCCATGTGAAGCATTGATTCATTGAATCGATAACTCAATTCCGCCGGTCGAGGGATAACGGATGGCGACCCTTCTTGCCGACTTACGCTACGGCGTTCGCATGCTGGGCAAAAATCCCGGATTCACCGCCGTTGCGGTGTTAACGCTGGCGCTCGGGATCGGCGCCAACACCGCCATCTTCTCTATCGTAGACGCCGTCCTCCTGCGCCCGCTGCCTTATAAGGATGCCGGACAGCTCGTGGTGATGCGCGAGAAGTCCCAGCGCATCGGCGAGTTCTCCGTCTCCTATCCCGACTTCCTCGACTGGCGGCAGCAGAGCCGCACCTTCGCCGCGATGGCCGCAGCGCACAACGTGGGATTCAACCTGGCCGGCGTCACCCAGCCCGAGAACGTCGGCGGCTACGCGGTTTCGCCCAACTTTCTCTCCCTGCTGGGCGTGCGGCCCATTCTCGGCCGCGACTTTCTGCCTTCTGAGGAAAAGGCTGGCACGGCGCCCGTCGTCTTGCTGAGCTACCGGCTGTGGCAGTCGCACCTCGGGTCGGACCCGCAGGTTGTGGGCCGGGGCATTACGCTCGATGGCCGCAGCTACACCATTGTCGGCGTCCTTCCCCCCACCTTTAAGTTTCTTGACGATACGGATGTGGTGGCGCCGATGGGCGTCTTCGCCAAGGACCTGATGGATCGGGGCAGCCGCGGCGATATGGACGTGGTGGGGCGTCTCGCGCCCGGCGCGACTTTCGCCCGAGCCGCGGCCGAGATGGACACCATCGCCGCGCGCCTCGCCCAGCAGTACCCGCACGAAGATAGCGGCGTGGGCGTGAGCATCACCGCCATCCGGGATGCCTTTGTGGGCGATACGCGCCAGGCCATCCTCGTGCTCTTCGCCGCCGTGCTGTTCGTTCTGCTCATCGCCTGCGTCAACGTTGCGAACCTCTTCCTCGTGCGGGGAGCGGCCCGCGCGAAGGAAATCGCCCTCCGCCTGGCCTTTGGCGCCAGGCGCGGGCGCGTGCTCCGCCAGATGCTCACCGAAAGCCTTTTGTTCGCGGCGCTCGGCGGCGGCCTCGGCATCGCATTGGGCGCGTGGGGTTTAGCTGGCCTGGGGCGCCTGCTCCCGCCGGATTCGCTCGAGGGCATGGGGGTTCGAATCGACCGGAGCGTATTCCTGTTCGCGGCAGCGCTCACGGTTCTGGTCGCCGCCGCCTTCGGGCTTGTTCCGGCCTGGCAGGCTACGCGGCCGGATGTGCAGGAAACGCTGAAGGAAGGCGCGCGAAGCTCCACCCCCGGCGCCGGGCAGCACCGCTTGCGCAGCGCCCTGGTAATTGCCGAAACGGCGCTCGCCCTGGTGCTCCTGGCCGGCGCCGGCCTGATGATGAAGAGCCTCTATCGCCTCATCGAGGTGAATCCCGGTTTTCGGCCCGAGTCCGCGTTTCAGATGGAAATGAATCTGCGCTCGTCGCAGTATTCAAAGGATCCCGCCATCCGCAATTTCTGGCAGCAGGTTTTGGACCGCGTGAGCGTCCTGCCGGGCGTGGAAGCGGCAGCTTTCGGTACCAACATTCCGCTGTCCGGCAATCACGATCGAGGCGACATCACCATCGAAGGGCTGCCACTGCCGGCTCTCGGCGAGTTTCCTCACCCTGACTTTCACGTCATCAGTCCGGACTTCCTCCGCGCCCTCGGCCTGCCGCTGCTGCGCGGGCGAACGTTCACCGAGAACGACAACGAAAACTCTCCGTTGGTGGCGTTGGTCAATTCCAGCTTGGCGCAGCGCTTCTGGCCCGGCCAGGATCCGGTGGGCAAGCGATTTCTGCTGGGGCGTCCCAAGCCCCAAGAGAAATGGGTGACCGTGGCCGGCGTGGTGGCCGACACCAAGCTCTACGGTCTGGATAACCCTTCCCGGCTGGAGATCTACCTGCCCTTCCGCCAGGAAACTTCGAGTGATATGTACCTGGTGGTGCGCTCCGCCTCGGACCCGGCCAGCCTCCTGCCGGCCATCCGCGCGGCGGTGGCGGCGGTGGACAAGAACCAGCCCATCTTCGGCGTCCAGACGCTGAAACAGCTCGTCTCCGACTCCGTTTCCACCCGCCGCGTCACGCTGATCCTCCTCGGCCTCTTCAGCGCGTTGGCGCTGGTGCTGGCGGCCATCGGCATTTACGGCGTCATGGCGTACAGCGTCGCGCGGCGAACCCACGAAATCGGCATTCGCGTCGCGGTGGGGGCGCAGCACAAGGACGTGCTGAGGCTGGTGCTGGGCGAGGGGGCGCGCCTGACGCTTTGGGGCCTCGCTTTAGGCCTGACTACGGCCCTGGCGCTGACGCGCTTGTTGTCGAGTCTGCTCTTCGCCGTGAGCGCCAGCGACCCGCTCACCTACGCCGCCGTCGCGCTGCTGTTGGTGCTCGTCGCCCTGATCGCCTGTTACGTCCCGGCTCGCCGCGCCCTGCGCGTCGATCCCATCGTCGCTTTGCGGTACGAGTAGCTGCGCCTGAGGTGAACAATGCTCATGCTTCTTCAGGACCTGAGATACGCCCTCCGGATGCTGCGCAAGAACCCCGGCTTCACCGCCGTGGCCGTGCTGACGGTGGCGCTCGGCATTGGCGCCACCACGGGTATCTTCAGCGTGGTCAACACGGTACTGCTCCGGCCCCTGCCCTACCACCAGCCGCAGCGATTGGCGCGCATCTACACCGAGTTTCCCACCTTCCCCCACGGCGGCCTGCACCGCTTCTGGACCTCGGCTCCGGAGTATTTCGACCTGAAGCGCGACACGCGGTCCTGGGAGACAATCGACGCCTGGATCGACGTGGGCGCCAACCTGGCGGGCGGCGCCACACCCGTCCGCATCACGAACGCCTACGTCACGGGCGGACTGTTGAATTCCCTGGGCGTCGCCCCGGCGCTGGGGCGCTTGATCGCGCCCTCCGACGACCTGCCGGGAGCGCCGCTGGTGGCCGACATCTCGTACGGCCTCTGGCAACGCGCCTTCGGAGGCGACCCCAAGGTGGTCGGCCGCGACACCCTCTTCAACGGGACGAAATGCACCGTGATCGGCATCATGCCTCGCGACTTCAACTTCCCGCCCGGCGAAGTCGATCCGGCCGAATCCTGGGTGCCGCTCCAGCTTGACCCGGCGAAGCCCGGAAGCCGCGGCTCCCACAACTACTACCTGCTGGGGAGGCTCAAGCCGGGCGTCACCATCCAGCAGGCGCGCGCGGAGTTTTCAAACTACGAGCGCGCTTCCGCCGAACACGCCTCGACCAAGGAACATCACTTCGACCCCAAGAGGCACACCATCGTCACCTATCCCCTGCAGGATGAGGTTGTGGGCGGCATTCGTCCGGCCCTGCTCATGCTGCTGGGCGCGGTGGGCTTCGTGTTGCTCATCGCCTGCGCTAACGTCGCCAGCCTGCTGCTGGCTCGCGCCGAGTCCCGCGAGCGCGAAGTGGCCATCCGCAGCGCGCTGGGCGCGGCCACCCGGCGGCTGCTGCGCCAGTTCGTCACCGAGGGCATCCTGCTGGCGCTCTTTGGCGCCGTAGCAGGCTTGCTGCTGGCCTTCGGCGGTCTCGCCTTGATCAAGGCCACCAACGACGGAAGCATCCCGCGACTGGCCGAGCTCGGCCTGGATCTCCGCGTGCTTCTTTTCGCTCTGGGCGTTTCGGTGGCCACGGGCCTCTTCTTCGGCATCGCGCCCATCACCCACCTGGTGGTGGGCAGTCTTCACGACCGTTTGAAATCGGGCAGTGGACGCGTGGCAGGCTCCACCACGGCGGAGCGATTCCGGCGCGGGATGGTGGTGGCGCAAATCGCCCTCGCCCTCACCCTGCTGATCGGCACCGGCCTCATGATGCGCGCCTTCTGGAAGCTCCAACAGGTAGACGTGGGCGTTAATCCCAAGGGCTTGATCACGATGGAGGTCAATCTCCCGGGCGCCATCTATAAAACGAACGCCGCGATTGACGATTTCTGGGTGCGATTGCAGCAGCAGTTGGAGGTGCTGCCCGGCGTGCAGTCCGCCACCCTGGCCTACGGGCTTCCGCCCGAGCGTCCGCCCAACGAGAACGACACTGAAATTGAAGGTTTCGTGATGAAGAAAGGCGGCCCCATCCAGAACGTAGACTACTACCAGGCCGTTGGTGACAACTTCTTCCAGACGATGGGAATCCGGCTGATGGAGGGACGCTTATTCAACCAGGGTGACGGGCAAGGCGCGCCCGACGTCCTGATCGTCAACGAAACCATGGCCCGCACCTTCTGGGGCAACCAAAGCCCCATCGGCCGCCGCGTCCGGCCGGGATTCACCGATCCGTGGTGCACCGTGGTAGGCGTGGTGGAGGACGTGAAGAACGCAGGCATCGACAAGCCGGCCGGCACCGAGCTTTATCTGCCCCTCCATCAGAAGCAGGCCGCGGGGACTGGAAGTGCCTACATCATTATGCGATCTTCGATAGACCCCAAGTCGCTGGTGGGCGCCGCCCGGAGGGTGGTGAACGGTCTCGACCCGCAGTTGCCGATCTCCAAAATCAGCACCATGGACGACGTTATCCTGGCCGCCCAGGCGCGCCCGCGCTTCCTCACGGTGCTGCTCACCATCTTTTCCGGCGTGGCCCTCGTCCTGGCGGCGGTCGGCCTGTATGGCGTGATCGCCTACGGCGTGGCCCAGCGCACCCAGGAGTTTGGAGTGCGGATGGTGCTGGGCGCGCGGCCGGGCGACGTGCTCGGCATGGTGCTGCGGCAAGGTGGCCGGCTGGTGGCGATCGGAGTGGTTCTGGGATTGATCGGCGCTTTTGTGCTGACGCGCACCATGTCGAGTTTGCTGTTCGGCATCCGCGCCACCGACCCGGCGACGTACCTGGGGGTATCGTTCGTGCTGGCGCTGGTGGCGCTGCTCGCCAGCTACATTCCGGCGCGCCGGGCGACGAAGGTGGATCCCATGGTGGCGCTGAGATATGAGTGATTGTCGATTGACGATTGACGATTTGCGGGCGGAACCATGCGGAAGCGAGTTGCGCGGTGGCGAGCGGCTAAAAAAGAAGAGGTGACTGCCGCTGGGGCCACTAAGCTCTGGGCACTGAGATGAACAGCACGGCGAGACCGTCACAACAGGTATGCTGGCAGGACCCGGAGGCGGGAAGGCAAATCGCGCTGGGCGGCCCGTACAGCGCCTTGCTGGGCAGGGGTGCCACTGACCCCGCGGCCAAGCGTGTTACACGCCAGGGAAGTTCTGTTACACGCTTCTACGGGGCAATCCTTGGGCGCTTCAAGAGCCGCCGGGCGGGGTTTGACGCGCCGCACTGGGCTGCGATCGTTGGCAACGACCCAGCGGCAGCTTTCCGAGCAGTAGACATGATCCCGCCTCTTGGACTCGAATTGGCACTTGCATCGCGGATTGGCGCACGCTTTTTTCATGGCTCAAGCGTACCGGAACAATATGGGACGGTGGCGACGAATGAGAGGGGTGGGACACTTTACTTTATCCTTTCAAATCAGGAAGATAGCCTGTGAGTATCTCGATTTTCGTTTCTTGTGTCTCGTCTCTGTCTGAATGTGGGCATAAACGATGGGAACGTTGCTGACGGACCTTCGCTACGCTTTCCGGATGCTCCGCAAGAGCCCCGCCTTCACGGCAGTGGCCGTTCTGACGCTTGCGCTGGGCATTGGGGCCAGCACGGCCATCTTCAGCCTGATCGACGCCGTGATGTTCCGCTCCCTGCCGGTGCGGGACCCGTCTCAGCTCGCCGTGCTGCGCTGGACCGCGCGTCAGCGGCCTCAGCGGAACGGGACCAGCTCCTTCGGCGACTGCGGACGAGAGGGCGGCGGCGACAGCAATCCTTCCGGGTGTTCCTTCTCCGGGCCGTTCTACGAACTGGTTCGCTCCGAAAAAGGGGTATTTTCCGGTACGACGGCCTTTGCCGGCCCGGCGCAACTTGTGCTCAGCGGCAACGGCGCGGCGCGCATGGCGAGCGGCGAAATCGTCACCGGCGACTACTTTTCGACCCTGGGCGTGAACGCCGCGCTCGGCCGCACGCTCGGCCCGGCCGACGATTCGCCATCCGCCCCGCCCGCCGCGGTTCTCAGCTATGCCTTCTGGCAGACGGCGTTTGGCGGCGACCGCTCGGCCCTGGGCCGAACGATTTCGTTGAATTCCGTTCCGTTCACGATCGTCGGGGTCACCGATCCGAAGTTTACGAATCTCTCGCCCGGCAAGACGCAGGATCTCTTCCTGCCGCTCTCCATGGTCGAGCGCCTCAACATTCCCTGGGGAAGGAACGCGCGAAGCGCGGACGAGTGGTGGCTGGTGATTGTGGCGCGGCTCAAGCCGGGCGTAACCATGGCCCAAGCGCAGGCGGCGGTGAGCCTGGTTTTCCGCAATGAGATGCTGCACGGCGCGAAGCCGCGTTCGAAGGCGGCGGACAATCCGGCCATCGCTCTCTCCGCCGCGCAGACGGGGCTGAGCGGCCGGCGCGGGAGCGTCTCGAATTCGCTCTACGTGCTGATGTTCGCCGTCGCTCTCCTGCTCCTGATTGCCTGCGCGAACGTGGCCGGGCTGCTGCTCTCGCGCGCCGCCACGCGGCAGAAGGAGATCGCCGTGCGCCTGGCGGTGGGCGCGGGCCGGGCGCGGATCGTGCGCCAGTTGCTCACCGAGTGCGTGCTGCTCTCGTTCTCCGGGGGGTGCCTCGGGATTCTGTTCGCCTACTGGGGAGTCCACGCCATGACGGCGCTGATTCTCGGCAGCGCGGACCGGCCCTTTCCCTTCGCGGTGGCGCCGGATTGGCGCGTGCTGGCCTTCACCCTTTCGGTTGCGGTTCTCACCGGCATCATCTTCGGCCTCGCGCCCGCGTTCCGCAGCACGCGCCTGGACTTGACCCCGGCGCTTAAGGAAAACGCGGGGGCCGTTCCCTTCGGGGACGCGCGCGGGGCCGGGCGGTTCCAGCTCGGCAAGGTTCTGGTGGTGGTGCAGGTGGCGCTTTCCATGATCGTGCTGATCGGCGCCGGCCTGCTGGTGCGAACGCTCCACAACCTTCGCAGCATTAATCCCGGCTTCGATGCGCGCAACGTGCTGCTCTTCGGCATCAATCCGACGCTCGTCAAATATCAGACGACGCAAATTCAGAGCCTTTATGGCGCCTTGCAGGACCAGCTTGCCGCGCTGCCCGGCGTGCTTTCGGTCAGTTATTCCTCCGATGCCTTGCTGAGCGGTGGTTTGTGGACCGAGGACCTCCACGTAGAGGGCCAGACGGCGAAAACCACGGCCGAGCTCGACATGCTCGCCACCGGTCCGGACTTCTTCAAAACCATGCGCATTCCTCTCGTCGGGGGCCGCACGTTCACCGCCGCAGACTTTGAACAGGCGGATGAAGCCGCTGCCGCCGAGGCGAAACGCAAAGCAGAGCAGGCGGCCGCGCCCAATTCCCCGGCGAAAGCGGCCGAAGGCGCGCCGCCCGCTCCGCCCATTCCGGTTCTGGTCAACCAGGCCTTCGTGCGCAAGTACTTCCCCGGCCAGAATCCTTTGGGCAAACACCTGACCGAGAGCGACAGCCCGGGACCGAGTGGTGGCGCGGTTACGGGCAAGGCGAACGTTAAAATGTATGAAATTGCCGGCGTCGTGGGCGACACCAAGTACGTCGATCTGCGGCGCGAGATTAAACCCACCGTATACGGTCCGGCCACCGGAGACGGGGTGTGCTTCGAGCTGCGGACGGCGACGGACCCGAACGCTCTGGGTCCGGCCGTGCGCGAGGTTGTGAAGCGCGCCGACAGCAATCTGCCGCTCTTCGAGGTCCGGACGCAGCAGGAGAGCGTTGAAGGGTTGCTCACTCAGGAGCGCGTGTTGGCTCGCCTTTCGAGCTTCTTCGGCGGACTGGCGCTCCTGCTGGCCTGCGTCGGCTTGTATGGCCTGCTGGCGTATGAGGTCGCCCGCCGCACGCGCGAAGTCGGCATTCGCATGGCGCTGGGAGCCGAATGGCGCGATGTGGCGCGGCTGGTGGTGGTCGGGGGTATTAAGTTGGCCGTGGCGGGCGTAGCGGCGGGCGTGGCGGGGGGCCTCGCGCTCACTCGGGTCCTCTCGAGCTTGCTCTACGGCCTGAAGCCCACGGACCCAGCCACCTATCTGACGGTCGCAGTGCTGCTCGGTGCCGTCGCGCTGCTGGCAACCTACATTCCGGCGCGCCGGGCGGCGAAGATCGATCCGATGGTGGCGCTCAGATATGAGTGACAAGTGACGAGAAGGGGAAAGGCAAGAGACGAGAGGCAAGAGACGAGAGACAAGTGACGGAAATGAGCGGCGAACAGCAGGGATCCAAAGCGGGCAAGGGTTATGGATATCGGGACTTGGTAGTCTGGCAGAAAGGAATAGACCTGGCCAAACGGATTTACCGCGCTACACAGAGATTTCCGAACGAAGAGAAGTTCGGCTTGGTTTCGCAGATGCGGCGTGCAGCGGTTTCGGTGCCCTCAAATATTGCAGAAGGGCAGGCACGGCACACGACGAAGGAATTCATTCAGTTCGTCTCCCACGCGGAGGGTTCGCTAGCGGAGTTAGACACTCAACTGCGGCTTGGCGTGGAACTCGGTTACTGCCCGAACGGCGAGAGTGCCGAGATCGGAGCCTTGATCGACGAGGTGCGAAGGATGCTGAACGGGCTGCGTCGAAACCTTTCGGCCAGAGGAGCGTGAGGTGAGTATGCTCCCCGTCTCCGTTCACACGTATTGCTGGGCTCGTCTCTCGTCTCTTGTCTCTCGTCTCTGACTGATTGGGGCCACGAACGATGGGAACACTACTGTCTGACGTTCGCTACGCGGTTCGGATGCTCCGCAAGAATCCCGCCTTCACGGCGGTGGCCGTGATCACGCTCGCGCTGGGGGTTGGCGCAAGCACCACCGTGTTCAGTTGGATCGAGGGCGTGCTGCTTCGTCCGCTGCCGGGCGTGGAGAAGCCCGAACAGTTGGCAGGCTTCGAAAACTTCGCCAGCAACGGGCAGTACGTCATGCTCTCTTATCCCGATTACCGCGATTACCGTGACCACCTGAAGCTGCTGGCTGGCCTCGCCGTCACGCAACTCACCCCACTCAGCCTGGGCCAGCCGGACCATCCCGACCAGGTGTGGGGCGAAATGGTTTCGGGAAACTATTTTGCCGTGTTGGGGGTCAAGCCCGTCCTGGGGCGCGCCTTTGCGCCGGACGAGTATGGGGACAAGCCGGGCGCGTTCCCGCTGGCAGTGATCAGCGACCGGTTGTGGCGGGCGCACTTCAATGCCGACCCGCACATTGTGGGCAGGACGATCCGGGTAAACCAGCACGAACTCACCGTGATCGGCGTAGCGCCGCCGGCTTTCCGCGGCGCGGTGGCCGGGTTGGCGTTCGACCTCTGGATCCCTTACATAATGCACCCGCAGCTTCAGGGCGTGGGTGAATGGATGCTCGACGACCGGGGAACGCGGCAGGTTTACGGCATCGCGCGCTTGAAACCCGGCGTGACCCTCGCCCAGGCGGGTGCGGAAATTGCCGCGCTCGCCCGCCGCATGTCTGAGGCGAATGATCAGGATCGCGGGATCACCGCCAGAGTGGTGCCGCTCTGGCAGTCTCACTACGGCGCGCAGAGCCTGCTGCTGACGCCGCTCGAGATTCTAATGGCCGTCTGCGGGGTGGTCCTGCTGATCGTCTGCGCCAACGTCGCCAATCTCCTGCTGGCGCGTTTCAGCGCGCGGCAAAGGGAATTCAGCGTGCGCCTGGCGCTTGGCGCCGGACGCTTTCGGCTGGCGCGGCAGATCCTCACCGAGTGCGCGGTGCTCGCCGGCGCCGGGGGGTTGGCGGGCGTCTTGCTCGCGGTGTGGTCCAGCGGGTCGCTGCAGTCCCTGCTGCCGCCGGGGCACCTGCCCGTGGCGCTCGAAACCAGGCTGAACGCGCACATTCTGACGTTTACGATCCTCGTGTGCATGGCCACAGCCCTGCTTACCGGTCTCGCGCCCGCTCTCCAGTGGGCGCGGGCCGATGTCAATGTGGGCCTGAAGGAAGGGGGGCGCAGTGGCACGGCGGGGCAGGAATCGCGGCGCCTGCGCGGGCTGCTGGTGGTCTCGGAGATGGCCCTGGCCCTTGTGGCGCTGGCCGGCGCGGGCCTGCTGGTGCGCAGCTTTGAGGCTACGCGGCAGGTTGACCCTGAATTTGATCCGAGCCACGTGCTGCTGACCCGATTCTTCATCAACACCAGCGGAGAAGACGTCGAGCAGCGCAAGGAGTTCTGTGAGCGGTTGCGCGTGAAGCTGGAAGCGACCCCGGGCGTGAAAGACGTGGCCTATTCCGACGTTGAGCCCCTCGGCATTTTCGCGGGCTGGTGGGAGGACGTTCAGGTTCAGGGCTACGTGCCCGCGCCCGGCGAAAACATGAAGCTTTACCGCGCCGTGGTCTCGCCCGGCTACTTCCGGCTGATGAAGATTCCCCTTCTCGAAGGGCGCGACTTTACCGAACAGGACGATTTGAAAACGCAACTCGTTATGGTTGTGAATCAGAGTTTTGTCAAACGATTCATACCCGGCGGCCAAGCCATTGGGCGCCGCGTGCGCGGCTGGGGCGAGTGGTTCACCGTGGCCGGAGTGGTGAAGGATAGCAAGTACATCAACCTCACCGAGGCCCCGGTGCCCTTTTTCTACGTGCCTTTTCGGCAGGTCTATCGCGCCGACATGGGCCTGGCCCTTTACGTCCGCGCGGCGGGCGACCCGAAGGACGCCATCCCCATGGTGAGGCGGGAGGTTCGCGAAATCGATCCCAGCGTGACGGTGATCGATGCCATGCCGCTGGCCGAGCACGTCGGCGAGACCCTCTACGCCCAACGAGTGGCGGCGAGTCTGTTGAGTGTCTTGGGTGGCTTGGCCCTGCTGCTGGCGGCAGTCGGCCTGTACAGCGTGATGGCCTACACGGTGGCGCAGCGGACCCACGAAATCGGAATTCGTATGGCGCTCGGCGCCCAACGGATGGACGTCCTGAAGCTGGCGGTGGGCCAGGGGTTGGCCATGACGGTCGTCGGCATCGCCGCAGGGGTAGTGGCCGCGCTGGCGCTCGCGCGCCTGCTGAGTACTTTTCTTTACGGCATTACGGCGGCAGACCCATTCACCTTCGCCGCCGCATCGCTCGTGCTCGCCGGTGTGGCGCTGCTCGCCAATTACATTCCCGCGCGCCGGGCGACGAAGGTCGATCCCATGATCGCGCTGCGCTATGAGTGAGGTTTAGATTTTGCCGGGGGCCTTAAGGAGGGCTTATGCCGAAACGGGAACATTTACGCGAATTGGTTGCCGGCGAGCTCGATGCCGAGCACCTGAAACGGCGGGCGGGGGAGGGCTGGCGGCTGGTGGCGGTGGAGTGGCAACGCGAAGCCGCGGGCGAGAACGGCGGCGTCGACGGCTATTTGGAAGAAGTGCCCTTCGGGATGCAAGTGGGCGAAGACTGCTTCCATCTGGTTGACAACCCCCGCGAACGCGAATCCCTGGTGCTGATGATGGACCTCATCGTTCAGGACCATCCCCTTTCATACGTTGCCAGGGAGTTAAACCTGAAAGGTTACCGCACACGGGAGGGCGGGCTTTGGAGCCAGGTTTCGGTCTTCAACCTGCTGCCCCGCCTGGTGGAGGTGGGGCCGCGAATCTTCTCCAGCGACGAGTGGGAGGCGCGCCGTAAACACCTGACTGCGGCCAGATAGGCAGGCGGATTCGGTGACTCGTTGAATCAATGAGTCAATTCTCGATTTGGAGAAGAAACTCGATGACCACCCTTATCGCTGACGTGCGCTACGGCCTTCGCAACCTGGCCAAGAATCCCGGTTTCGCCGCCGTGGCCATCCTCACGCTGGCGCTCGGCATTGGAGCCAATACGGCCATCTTCAGCGTGGTGAACGGGCTCCTGATCCATCCGGCCGGGATTCCGCACGCCGACCGCCTGGTGGCGATTCGGGTGAAGTACGACAAGCTGAACCTCAAAAGCATCGGGGTCTCGGTCCCCGACTTCGCCGATGTCCGCGATAGCAAGCAGACCTTCTCCTCAGCCGCCATCTTCGATCTGGCCGACTACAACTACGCGGCGGGCGATTGGCCGGAGAGGCTGTCCGGAGCTCAGGTGTCCTGGCAGTGGTTCGACGTCTTCGATGTGAAGCCCGTGCTCGGCCGGGTGTTCCGCCCCGAGGAAGATCAGCCCCACGCCAACCACGAAGTGATTCTGGCCTACAGCGCGTGGAGGCGCCTCTTCGGCGGAGACCCCGGAGTTCTCGACAAGGCGATCGTGTTGAATCAAGAGTCTTATAAAGTTGTAGGCGTAATGGGGCCGGAGTTCCGCTGGCCGAGCCAGGTTGATCTTTGGACGCCCATCGGCCTCGCGCCCGCGGAGTTCGCGGCTGGCAACCGCTTTAACGAGAATTACGCCGCTGTGGCGCGCATGAAACCTGAGGTCAGTTTCGCCCAGGCCGACGCGCTGGTGAAACTGATCACCCGGCAGGACATTCTTCACGATCCACAAGGGGCGTACGCCAAGGATTCTGCCTGGGGCATCTTCATTGTGCCCTTGACCGACTTCGTATTCGGCGATCTGCGCACGCCCCTCTTTATCCTGCTGGGCGCGGTGGGCTTCGTCCTGCTCATCGCCTGCTCGAACATTGCGGGCATGATGCTGGCGAAGGCCACGTCGCGCGCTCGCGAGTTCGCCATCCGGGCCGCCCTGGGTGCGGACCGCTGGCAACTGATTCGTCAGGCGCTGGTGGAAAGCCTGCTGTTGGCGACGGCCGGCGTGCTGCTGGGGCTGCTGCTGGCGTCGGACGGCGTTCGCGCCCTCCTGAGCCTTGCGCCGCCGGACCTCACCACCGGCCTGGCAATCCATCTGGACGCCTACGTCCTGCTCTTTACCATCGCCGTGGGTCTGCTGGCCGGCCTGATCTCCGGGGTGGCGCCGGCCTGGTTTTCTTCAGGCACCGACCCTCACAGCACCTTGAAAGAGGGCGGCTGGTCGGATATTGCGAGCCGCGGCCGGCAGCGCTTGCGCGGCGCACTGGTGGCGGGCGAGTTGGCCCTGGCGCTGGTGCTGCTGGTGGGGGCAGGCCTCTTCCTGAAGAGCCTCTCGCGCATACAGGAGGTCAACACAGGCTTCGATCCTCACGGCGTGATGACGGCCGCCCTGGTGCTGCCCGACTCCCAGTACAAAGACGACGACAAACAGATCGCCTTCTATCGCAGCGTCCTCGACCGGCTTACGGCGAGCCCGGGTGTCCGCTCGGCCGCCTTCGTGGCTCCGCTGCCGTTCAGCGGCCAGAATTGGTCCGCGTCATTCAATGTTGAGGGGCGGGTGGAAGGACCGGGCGACCCCGGCCCGCACGGCAACGTGCGCTTCGTCACTCCCGGCTATTTCGCAACGCTCGGCATTCCGTTGCGCGAGGGCCGCTATTTTACCGATCAGGACCGGAAGGGCGGCGCGCCCGTGGTCCTGATCGACGAAAACCTCGCCCGGCAGTATTGGCCCGGCCAGGACCCTGTGGGCAAGCGGCTGCGGCAGGGCAGTCGCTCGCCCTGGGCGACCATCGTGGGCGTAGTGGGTCATATCAACCACGACGCCCTGGTTGGAGAATCGGGCAAGGGCGTGTACTACTATCCCCTCTTCCAGGTCTCGGGTACCGAAGCCTTCGTGGCCGCTAAGACCTCCGGCGACCCCGCGGCCCTTGCCGGCGCTATTCGAGAGGCCGTGCGGACGGCTGACGCCAACCAGCCGGTTCATGATCTGAAGTCGATGGACGAGCGCATTTCGGAGTCGCTCGGCCCGCGCCGGTTCGCCGTGACGCTGCTCGGCTTCTTTGCGGCGTTGTCGTTGCTGATGGCGGCGCTCGGGCTTTACGCCCTCATCAGTTACACGGTGGCGCAACGCACCCACGAAATCGGTATTCGCATGTCTCTGGGAGCGCAACGGGCCCAGGTGCTGCGCTTGGTGATGAGCTACGCGATGCGGCTGGCCGCGGCCGGCGTGGTGGCGGGCGCAATCGCCGCCGTCATCCTGGCCCGGCTGCTCTCCAGCCAGCTCTATGCGGTAGGCGCTTTTGACCCGCTGACGTTCGGCTTGATGGCAGTGTTTTTGATCTTCGTGGCGCTGGCCGCCAGTTTCGTGCCGGCGCGCCGGGCGACGAAGGTGGATCCGATGGTGGCGCTCAGGTACGAGTGAAGGGATTGAATCATTGATTCATTGAGTCAATGAATCAATCCGTGGAATGGAGCACAACCCATGACCACCCTGATGGCTGACTTTCGCTACGGATTTCGAATGCTCCGTCGCAACCCAGGGTTCACGGCGGTGGCCGTGTTGACGCTCGCCCTCGGCATCGGGGCCAATACCACGATATTCTCCGTTATCAGCGGCGTCCTGCTGAATCCGCTGCCCTTTCCTCAGCCCGAGCGCCTCGTGGCGCTTTACTCGCGTACGGCGGAATTCGAAAGGTCATCCATCCCGTACCCCAATTTCCTCGACTGGGTGCGTCAGAACCGCTCGTTTTCGGCGCTGGCCGCCTACCGGGAGGAAGCTTACACGCTCACCGGCATGGGCGAGCCCGAGCAGGTGCCGGCCGAGATGGTCTCCGCCAGCTTTTTCCCCCTGCTGGGCGTGGAGGCGGCGCTCGGCCGCACGTTTCTCGCGAGCGAGGACCAGGTGGGCGCGGGGCCGGTGGCCGTGATCAGCAACGGCTTCTGGAAGAGCAGGTTCGGTTCTGAGCCCAACGTGGTGGGCAAGGCGATCACGCTGAACGCGGCGCCCTACACCATCGTCGGCGTGCTCCCTGCCGGCTTCACATACATCGGAAACAACTTCCATCGCAGCGACGTCTTCACGCCCATCGGGCAGTGGAACGATCCCACGTTCCGCGACCGCCGGACCGGCATGGGCATGAACTCGGTGGGCCGGCTCAAGCCGGGTGTGACCTTGGCAGAGGCGAACGAAGACATGCGATCGGTGGCTCGGAGTTTGGCGGAGGCCTATCCCACCATCAACAAAGGCACCGGAATAACACTGGTTCCGCTAAAACAGAACGTCGTGGGCGAAGTCCAGCCCTTCCTCGTAGTGCTGATGGCGGCGGTGGGCTTCGTGCTGTTGATCGCTTGCGTCAACGTGGCGAATCTGCTGCTGGCGCGTTCCACGGCGCGGTCGCGCGAATTCGCCATCCGGGCGGCGCTGGGCGCGAGCCCGGGCCGCGCCGTACGGCAGCTCATCACCGAGAGCGTGGTGCTGGCGCTCGGGGGCGGAGCCTTGGGCCTGCTGCTCGCGTCGTGGGGCTTGAAAGGAGCGCTCCGGGCGCTGCCCGAAGCCCTGCCGAGAGCGGGGAATATTCACCTTGACGTCCGGGTCCTCTTGTTTACGCTGGCGGCGTCCCTGCTCGCCGGCATCCTTTTCGGACTTGCGCCGGCGCTGAAAATCGCGCGGCCCGATCTGCACGAGACCTTGAAGGAGGGCGGCCGCGGGTCGAGCGGAACCCAGCACCGGGTGCAAAGCGTATTTGTGGTTGTGGAGATCGCGCTGGCGCTCGTCCTGCTGGCCGGCGGAGGCCTTATGATCCGGAGCCTCGCCCGCCTCTGGAGCGTCAATCCGGGATTCGATCCCCACAACGTGCTCGCGTTCAGCGCCTCGTTCCCGCCGCTGGGCTCGGCGGACGCCAGTCGCGAGGCTTGGCTGCGCCTGCACGACCAGGTCGCAGCGATACCGGGAGTGAGCGCGGTGTCCCTTTCGGTTGCATCGCGACCCATGGGAGGCGACTCCGACGTGCCATTCTGGCTCGAGGGCCAGCCCAAGCCGCCGACGCAGAACGAGATGAAGTCCACTCTTTTCTATCTGGTCCAGCCGGATTATCTGAAGGTGATGCGGATTCCGCTCGAACGCGGGCGATTCTTGGCCGCCGGGGACGGCCCGCACTCGTCCTTTGTGACCGTAATCGACGACCGCTTCGCTCGGCTCTATTTCCCAGGTCAGAATCCCATCGGCAAGCGCGTGAACTTCGAAATCCTGAACACCACGGCCGAGATCGTGGGCGTCGTTGGGCACGTAAAGCAGTGGGGCCTCGACGAAAACGCGTCGTCACCGATTCAGGCCCAGTGTTACCTCTCCGTGATGCAGGTGCCGGACAAGTTCATGCCGTTGTTCGCCTCCAATTTGGGCCTGGTACTGCGGAGCGCGGGATCGCCGCTGGCGGTGGTGCCGCTGGTGCGGCGCGCTCTGGACCAGTTCAACGGCGAGGGTGTGGTTTACGGCGTTCAAACGATGGACGGCGTGATCTCCCACACATTGGGTACGCGCCGCTTCGCTATGACGCTGCTCGGCGCTTTCGCGGCCCTGGCCTTGGCGATGGCGTGCATCGGAATCTACGGGGTGATTTCGTATCTCGCGGGCCAGCGCACGCACGAGATCGGCGTGCGCATGGCGCTCGGCGCGAGACGCCTGGACGTGCTTGGGATGGTGCTGGGCGAAGCCGCCCGGATGGCGCTGCTGGGCATCGCGATCGGCCTGGTGGCCACGCTCGCGCTCACGCGCTTAATGGCAAACCTGCTTTTCGGCGTCAGCGCTCATGACCCGCTCACCCTTTTCGCAGTCGCGGCCATCCTGGCGCTGGTGGCACTGGCAGCGTGCTACATTCCAGCGCGGCGGGCAACGAAGATCGATCCGATGGTGGCGCTGAGATACGAGTAGAGGAATTGATGCATTCATTCAGTGAGTTAATGCTCGGCGTGGAGTGGTTATGACGACAGTAATGGCTGACCTTCGTTACGGATTTCGAATGCTCCGCCGGAACCCCGGATTCACCGCCGTGGCCGCCATCACTCTGGCCCTCGGCATCGGGGCTAATACGGCCATTTTCAGCGTCGTGAACGCGGTGATTCTGCGGCCGCTGCCTTACCCTCGACCGGCCGAGATCGTCCAGGTCACTGCGCAGTGGAAGGGCGGAAGTGTCATCGACTCCTTCACAGCCTCCGAGTTCGAATTCTATCGCGACCACAGCGGCGCGTTTCAGGCCATGGCCGGATTTAGGGGCGGCCCAGATCTCTCAATCAAGCGCAGCGGAGCGACCGAGTGGATTACTTCTCTCCGCGTCACCGACAGGTTTTTTCAGGCGCTCGGCGTTTCTCCGGCACTCGGGCGCGGCATTCGGCGGGATGAGACCCGCCCCGGTAGCGCTCAAACCGTCGTGTTGAGCGATTCGCTCTGGCGAAAGGCGTTCGGCGCCGATCCCGGCATCATCGGGCGTCAAGTTGAGATGGGTGATGGCAGCTACACGGTGGTGGGTGTCATGCCGGCCGGTTTCAGATTTGTCGCGCAGCCTGCGGATGTTTTCCTCTCCTTGCAGCTCGGGCGAAGCATCGAGGATCAAGGGATGAATACAGGCGTCATCGCCCGGCTGAAGCCAGGCGCCAGTCTGGCGCAAGCCCAGGCCAATATCAGCTTGGTCTTCGATCAGTTTCGCCAGCAAGGTTCGGCGCAGTCAGGGCAGCGAGGCCTTCAGTTGGTCAACTATCAAGAGTGGCTGTTGGGCGACCTTCGTCCCAGCCTGTTGATGTTGTTTGGAGCGGTCGGTCTGCTACTCCTGATCGCCTGCGCCAACGTTGCGAGCCTGATGATGGCACGGGCGAACGTCCGCCGGCAGGAAATCTCAATCCGGCTGGCCCTCGGCGCGCCACGCCTGCGGTTGATGCGGCACTTTTTGACTGAGAGCCTGCTGATCGCGTTGATTGGAGGCGCCGCCGGGCTGGTGGCGGCGGGCTGGGCTCTGAAAGCGCTGGTGTCTTCGATACCCTGGGACATTCCCTCCGCCACTCACACCGGACTCGATGCCAGGGTACTTGCGTTTACCTTTCTGGCAGCAGTCGGCACCAGTGTCGTATTCGGCGTCACGTCGTACTGGCAGACGTCCCAATTGGACCCTAATGCGGCGCTTAAAGAAGGGGGCGCTCAGATCGGACGCAGCACGGCCCGGAATCGCGCGCGTAGCGGCCTGGTGATAGGCGAGGTTGCGCTCTCTTTGATGCTGCTCGTGGGAGCGGGCCTTCTGATTGAGAGCCTGTTTCGCCTGAACCGGCAGAAGCTGGGTTTCGATCCCCAGCATGTAAGCACCATGACAACCCCGTTCGCGCCGGCCACGAAGCTCACAACCCTTCAGATATTGAACTTCGAGCAGCAAGTGCTCGAGCGGATTCAGGCGCTGCCCGGCATCGCCTCGGCCGCAGTGGTCACGAAGCCGCCGTTGACAGGGCCCAACAACCTCCCGACGCAGCACGAAGGGCACCCCGAGGACAGCATCGGCGGCATGGAGTACCGGGCCATCAGCCCCCAGTACTTCCAGACAATGCGCATTACCATCCTCCAGGGCCGAAGCTTTCAGGAGACGGACACAGCTTCCTCCACGCCCGTAGTGATGGTCAGTGAAACCGTCGCGCGCGCCTGGTGGAAGGGCAAGAGCCCGATCGGAGACCGCCTGGTGGTCGGCGAATATCAGGGGCGGCAGTTTCCCGAAGTCTTAGAGCCGCCGCGCGAGGTGGTTGGGGTGGTGGCGGACGTGAAAAACCTCGCGATTGATGAGCTCCAACCGACTACCATCTACGTGCCGGCAACGCAGCTTCTCAGGCCTCCGAGTTCGACCGCCTGGGTGGTTCGG
Organism: Terriglobia bacterium; assembly: GCA_035516075.1. Classification (GTDB taxonomy): domain Bacteria; phylum Acidobacteriota; class Terriglobia; order UBA7540; family UBA7540; genus Gp13-AA77. The sequence continues at coordinate 35,902 of DATJAQ010000006.1, forward strand.
GCCACGAATGACGCCGGCCTGGGCGCGGCGCTGCGCCAGACCGTGCTGGCCGTGAACCCTAACCAGCGCGTGCTGGACCTTCAGTCGATGTCGGGTATCGTCGCACGGTCCGTCGCGCAACCCAGCTTTAACGCCCTGCTCATGGGAGTTTTTGCCGCGCTTGCACTGGCCCTAACCTCAGTGGGGATCTATGGCCTCCTGACGTTCCACGTCGCGCGGCGCACCCAAGAAATCGGCATTCGGATGGCGTTGGGGGCGAAACCGGGAAGCGTCCTCCTGATGGTCGTGGGACAAGGCATCGGACTCGTGGCCGCTGGCGTCGGAATCGGTCTGGCGGGAGCCCTCGTCCTCAGCCGGTTCCTGGCGAGCCTGCTCTCCGGCGTTCGGCCGAGTGATCCTGCCGTTTACGCATGGGTATCGGTGGCGCTGTTCGCGGTGGCGCTGCTCGCATGCTACATCCCGGCGCGCCGGGCGACCAAGGTGGATCCACTGGTGGCCTTACGCTATGAGTGATCGCGAACGTGACGGAGTGCCGGCCGGCTCGTCAAAGTCCAAGAGGAGCCGCCGAAAACGGGTGGATTCAACAAAAGTTCAGCAACACTGTTTGGCAACAGAACGCTTATTCCAACATGAGGAGCAACCATGACTGAGAACCCGGAAGCTTTGATTCGCCTGGAGGGTGTGACGAAGGTCTTCTTTACCGATGAGGTGGAGACACACGCGCTTTCGGGCATCCATCTCGAAATCCAGAAGGGCGAGTACGTGTCGATTGCCGGCCCGTCGGGCTGCGGCAAGTCGACCCTGCTCTCCATCCTCGGACTGCTCGACTCGCCCAGCGACGGCAAGTACTGGCTTAACAACACGGCCGTGGAGAACCTTGATCTGGGGGACCGGGCTCGCATTCGAAACCGCGAGGTGGGCTTTATCTTCCAGAGTTTCAACCTGATCGGCGATCTCAACGTCTATGAGAACGTCGAATTACCGCTCACCTATCGCGGAATGCCTTCGGCGGAGCGCAAACAGCGCGTGATTGAAGCGCTCGAGCGGGTGGGCATGTCGCACCGCATCAAGCATTACCCCTCTCAGCTCTCAGGCGGTCAGCAGCAGCGTGTGGCCGTGGCCCGCGCCTTGGTGGGGCAGCCGTCCATCTTGCTCGCTGACGAGCCCACCGGCAACCTCGATTCGAAGAACGGCGACGCGGTGATGGAACTGCTGCGCGACCTCCACCGCTCTGGGGCCACCATCTGCATGGTCACTCACGATCCCCGGTTCGCCCGCTACGCCCAACGCACCGTGAACCTGTTCGACGGCCGGGTGGTAGAGGAGAGCGAGGCGGAGATGGCCGCTTCGCCCGGCGGTAACTGAAGCGCCGCCGCAGTTGTGAGGATCGGCTAATTGGTTCATTGGCTCATTGACTCATGGACTCAATGAGTCGTTCACGCGATGGCCCCATGACTCAACAGTCCGGATGGAGGTGTCTCATGCAAAGTCTGCCTCAAGACCTGCGTTACGGCTTTCGAATGCTCGTCCGGAACCCAGGCGTCACCGTAGTCATGGTGCTCACCTTGGGGCTCGCTATCGGCGCGAACACCGCGATATTCAGCGTGGTCTATGGCGTGTTGTTGCGTTCCCTGCCCTACCCCAAGCCGGATCAAATCCTGAGCATCTCGGAGGTTGCCTCGGACGGCCATTTGATGAACTTCGCCGATCCGAATGTCGCGGATCTGCGGGCGGCGAATCACACGCTGTCCGGAATGGCCAAGGTGAACAGCGACGAGGCTACGGTCTCAGGCGGCTCGGGGCCGGCGAGGGTGGGCGTGGCCGTGGTTTCTCGCGACTTCTTCTCCGTCATGGGCGTCGCGCCCATCGTGGGCCGCGGCTTCGCCCCGGACGAACTCAAAGAGGGCGGGACGCCCGCGGTTCTGGTCAGCTACGGATACTGGCGCGAGCACCTGGACGCGTCGAGCGATCTCGCGCAGTTCAAGCTCAAGATGGATCAATACAGTTTCTCGGTGGTGGGCGTCCTGCCTGCGGGTTTCGACTACCCGGCCCACAGCGAACTTTGGGTGCCCGCCGAGTTGTTCGGCGACCAGAGCCCCAGCCGTACGTCGCACAACTGGTCGTTCGCGGTGGCCCGCCTGCGCGACGGGGTAACCCTGCAGCAGGCGCGGGCGGAGCTTTCGACGCTCGCCCGGCACCTCCACGACCAATACAAGCCCAACATCGACATGACGGACGTCAGCGTGATGCCGCTGCAGACCGCGCTCACGGCGAGCGTCCGCCCGGCACTGCTTGTCCTGCTGGGCGCGGTAGCGTTCCTGCTTTTGGTCGGATGCGTCAACGTGGCCAACCTGCTGCTCGCGCGGGCTGCCGCCCGTGGGCGCGAGCTGGCCGTGCGGGCGGCGCTGGGCGCCGGCCGGGGCCGCCTGGTGCGGCAGTTTCTGGCCGAATCCCTCCTGTTATCCCTGGGTGGAGGCACCCTGGGGGTGCTGGCGGCCATCTGGGGAGTGGACGCCCTTTTGAACATGGCGCCCGGAGGGCTGCCGCGCCTCAACGACGTCTCCGTGAGCCTGCCGGTGTTGCTCTTCGCTTTGGGCGTTTCGGTTCTGGTGGCGGCCGGCCTGGGCGTGCTGACCGCGCTGAGGGCCTCGTCGGTTGACCCCCAGCAGGCGCTCACCGAAGGCGGCTGGGCGCAGATGGGCTCGGTGCGAAGCCAGCGGCTGGGGCGCACACTGGTAGCCATCCAACTGGCCACTACCCTGGTGCTGCTCGCCGGGGCCGGCCTGCTCGGGCGCAGCCTGATGCGAGTTCTCTCGATTGATCCGGGCTTTCGTACGGCTCAGATCGCGACCATGGAACTCGAAGTGCCTGCCTCACCGGGTTCGTCTTCGTTTTCGTTCGATTACAAGACCGACGCCCGTCCGGGCCAATTCGCGAGCGCCCTTTTTGACCGTCTGCGTGCCGTTCCGGGCGTGGAGGAAGTGGGCGGCGCAAGCGTCCTGCCCCTCGGCGCGCCCTTCGTGCCGGACGGCAAGTTTTTGCTGCTTGACCGGCAGCCCGACTTCGACTTGAGCAAACCGGCGGATTTTAAGCGCCTTGAAGACCTCTGGACCCACGGCCCAGGAGGCGAGGCCGACTACTCAGTCGCCAGCGACGGGTACTTCCGCGCGCTAGGCATTCCGCTGCTGCGCGGCCGCCTGTTTGACGAACGCGACACCGCGCAGGCTTCGCAGGTCGCCGTCATCAGCCAGTCGCTCGCGCGCGCCACCTGGCCGGGCCAGGACCCAATCGGCCGCACAATCGAGTTCGGCAACATGGACGGCGACATGCGGCTGTTGACCATTGTCGGCGTGGTGGGCGACGTCCGCGACCGTAG
>DATJAQ010000007.1:0-10561 GCA_035516075.1 Terriglobia bacterium
AGTATGTAAGTCGCACTACCATTTTCGGACTTTTCAACGACCGCTGCCTATCACTTTTCTCCTGGCTTCTGGCTTCTGACTCCTGGCTTCTGGCTTCTGACTCCTGGCTTCTGTCTCTTGACTTCTGTCTCCTTCTCTCTCTTCTCACCACCGCATCAGCACCCCGCCCCAGGTGACGCCGGCCCCGAACGCGGCCATGAGAATGAGATCGCCCTTCCGGATGCGCCCGCTGCGCACGCATTCGTCCAGGCAGATCGGAATGGACGCCGACGACGTGTTCCCGACGCGCGCGATGTTGGAATACACCTTGTCTTCGGGCACCCCCAGGCGCTCCCGAACCGCGTCGGTGATGCGCTGGTTCGCCTGGTGGGGAATGAACAAGGCGATCTGATCGGTGGTGGCGCCGCCCTTCTGAAGCACGTGCCGCGCCACTTCTTCCATGCTGCGCACGGCGACCTTGAAGAGCTCGTTGCCGCGCATCTTGATGTAATGCTCGCGGCCCTTCACCGTTTCGCAGGAGGCCGGCTTGAGGGTGCCGCCGGCCGGAATGTAAAGGTGATCCGCGAACGCGCCCTCGGTGTGCATCTCCGCGGCCAGAATCCCTTCGCCGCCTTTGGACGGACCGAGCACGCCGGCGGCGGAGCCATCCCCGAAGATCACGCAGGTGGCGCGATCCTGGTAATCCAGATAGCGCGAAAGCAGTTCGGTGCCCACCACCAGCACGTGGCGCGCCTGGCCGGTGCGAATGAACTGATCCGCCACGGTGATGCCAAACAGAAAGCCGGAGCAAGCCGCCGCCAGATCGAACGCACAGCAGCCCGCGGCGCCGAGGCCCCGTTGAATGAAGGCGGCCGTGGAAGGCAGCGGCATGTCGGGAGAGATCGTGGAGCAGATGATGAGGTCGAGATCCCTGGGCTGGAGGCTCGCCATGGCGAGCGCGTGGCGGGCGGCCTCGATGGAAAGCATCGAGGTGGTCTGGTGGGGCGCAGCCTGGCGGCGCTCTTTGATGCCGGTGCGCGTCGTGATCCACTCGTCGGACGTCTCCACAAGTTTCTCGAGGTCCGCGTTGGTGATCACTTTCTCCGGCAGCGCCCGGCCAGTCCCCAGGATGGCCGCTCGACTCATCCACGCTCCTTCAGCCAAGTTCGAAAATCGAAAATGGAAATTCGGAAATCGAAACGAGGAACTCGAAGCGTCCACCCTCAACAACCGGCTCCGCAACCGGATTTCGATTTTCGCATTACGCCCGCGCCATCGACACCGTGGCCAGCTCACTCTCGATCTTTTCGTTGACGCGGCCTTCCACGAATTCCGCCGCCACCCGGATGGCGTTCTTGATGGCGTTGGCGTTCGAGCCTCCGTGCGCGATCATGCAGACGCCCTTAACGCCCAGCAGGGGCGCGCCGCCGTACTCGGAGTAATCCACCCTCTTCTTGAATCCCCGCAGGGCCTTGCGCGAGAGCATGTAGCCCGCCTTCGAGGAGAGGCTGCTGGCGAAGGCCGCGCGCAGCAGGCTCGAGATGGCTTCCACCATGCCTTCGCTGATCTTGAGCGCCACGTTGCCGATGAAGCCGTCGCAGACGATCACCTCCACGCGGCCGTTATAAAGGTCGCGGCCCTCAACATTGCCGATAAAATTGAAGGGCAGCTTGCGCAGCAGGGCAAGGGCTTCCCGGGTGAGCTCGTTGCCTTTGTGGTCCTCGGAGCCGATCGAGAGCAGGCCCACTCGCGGGCGGGGTACGCCGAAGATCACGCGATAGTAAGTCTCGCCCATCACCGCGAACTGTTCCAGGTGCTGGGGCTTGCAGTCCACGTTAGCGCCCACATCCACCAGGGCGGTGGCCTTACCGGCGGAGTTCGGAAACACGGCCGCCAGCGCGGGCCGGTCCACGCCTTCGAGCGCGCCCAGCACAAGCTTGGCCGTGGTCATGGCCGCGCCGGTGTTACCGGCGCTCACCAGACCGTCCGCCCGGCCATCGTGCACCAGCCGTGCCGCCACCCGCATCGACGAGTCGCGCTTCCGGCGGAAAGCCTTGGCGGCGTGGTCGTCCATGGTGACGGCCTCGCTGGCTTGAACAATCTGGATGGGCAGGCCGCGGGATTCGCGGCGGCGCCCCAACTCTTCTTCGAGCGCCTGTCTTGGGCCCACCAGCAGGACTTCGGCCAGGCCCGCGCGAGCGGCCAGAATGGCGCCCTCCACCTCGGGGTGGGGCGCCAGGTCCGTACCCATCGCGTCCACGGCGATGCGCCACATAGTTTCAAGCCCGCAACGCCTGGCCGCGCCGCCGCCAGGCCGATGAACCCCGCGGGGCGCAGGGCACAGTCGCGCCCGGTGCGTAGCTCGCGCCGGGAAATCGCCAGCGCCTAGGCGGGCTGCTCCGCCAGCACGGCCTCCCGGCCGCGATAGTAGCCGCAGTTGGGACACGCCTGGTGGGAGAGCTTCGTTTCGTGGCAGTGCGGACACTCCGCCAGGGCTGGCGTCTGCAGGTGGTCATGCGCGCGGCGGCGATTGCGCCGCGCCTTGGAATGCCTTCGTTTGGGATTCGCCATGAGTCTCTCTTCCTGTCCTTAGCTCGGTTGCCCGCGCCGCGAGGGCGCGCCAGGGAACCGGCCTTCCCTGGGCAGTCTGGCCCGCCTCTCTACTCGTTCAGCAGGGCGGCGAACGGAGAGGGCTCGGAGCCTGCGGCGCAATGGCAAGCTTCCAGATTGCGATTCGCCCCGCAGGTGGGGCATAGACCCCGGCAATCGGGTCCGCACACCACCTGCATGGGCATGAAAAGGTTCACCTGCTCGGCCACGGCGTCGTCCAGCTCGACGCCGGGGCCGGTAAAAAACCCCACCTCCAGCTCGTCTGCCGAAACTTCCACTTCCTCGTTGCGCGCGATGGCGGCCATGGGCTGGTACGTCAAGTCGAGGTCGCATTCCACCGGCACTTCCACCGGCGCCAGGCACCTGTCGCACGACTGCTCGACGCGCCCACTCAAATGGCCGCGAATCCTGATCTCCCCGCCGATCAACTCGGTCGTCCCGCGAACGTTCAAGTTCCCCAACTGGTGGAACTCCGCGGTGTGGTAATCAAGCGCTCCGGCGGGGTAAGTTTGGGAAATCGCAACCGGGTGGAGCTTTAACTCCTCCACGCTGATCAGCACGGACGGCCTCGCACCCTCTACAACCTTGATTACGTAGATTAGCGGTCCCACCTCCGGATTGTCAAGAAAGGCGTTAGGCCGCCGACGGCAGGTCCGCCCAAGGCAAACTCCCCGCCCGGTGCCGGGTTCCCGCCGAGGCCGAATGCCTCGGCCGGCCGGGCGGCCGAGCTCGCTACTGGCTTACTACATCCAGCCGCTACGTGGAAAGGTACAGGGGGTCCTCCGGCCGCGCTTCGAATACGGGGAAGCCAGACCACCGCGCCGGGCGATTCTCATCGTTGTCATCCTTGGAGACATATTTTTAAGCCCATTATTTTCATAAACATTCCAGCTTTGTTCGTAAATGCGTCAGGGCATTTTCTCTCCACCCAGCCCAGCAGTGGGCCCCGCCGCACGGAACGGGCCTTCCCCCTCATCCCAGTCCTCTCCCGGCATCCATTGTCCGTCGTCAGTGGTCCGCTGCCACGTGAACCAGATCGTAGCCCGCAGATCGTAGTTCGTTGCCACTGGCCCATGCTTCGACTTGGCGGACCGCGAGCTATGATTTACGAACCACGTAGGATGGGCTGTTAAAAAGTGGCGAGTTCGGGGTTCTCGAACTGGGCGGCCCTGCCGTAAGCGCTCACGCTCCTGCATCCTTAACCGCGCGCCAACTCCCGCTTTCACAAATTATTGCGCAGAGCTACTAACTCCAGGCCCATAAGATCTTCGCTAATTTCAACAGGGCCGAACTTCGTCTGCGAGAGAAACTGCTCAAACTCGCGCCTGGTGTAGGCGCGCTTGAGCAGCATGAAGCGGAAAGCGAGCTTGGTAAGGAGCGTGTTCACCCTGCCAAGCCGCATGCTATCGACGGCCGCGGCGACTGACGCCCTGGATGCATCCCTCCTCAAATCGATGATCAGAACGCGCCCACCGGGCCTGAGAACACGATGCATCTCTTGAAGTGCCCGCACCGGCTGGATGAAGTTCTTGAACGCCGCACGGCAAAGCAGAAAATCAAAGGACTCATTATGGAAGGGCATGTTCGCTGCGTCGCCGTGCCGGAAATCGACGGCGACTCCAGCCTGCGCCGCATTCCGGCGAGCGATCTCGACAAACGTATGGCTGATATCGAGACCGACGATCCCATAGCCGCCGAGTTTTGCCAATTCGATCGCGAAGTACCCCGGCCCAGGGGCCACTTCAAGCACCCGGCTTCCGGGCGGGATTTGTCCCGAGACGCGCCGGGCCAGCGCCTTAAACTCATCCAGCGACTTACGGGTAAGAGAGGCGTACCAGGTGGCGATGAAACCCTCCATTCCGAGGCCTTTGTATCCCTTTTCAGCGATCGCATGATTCATAAATCCTCCTTCGCCACGAATCCTGGCAGCCGATGGCGACGCGTTCCAGTCCGAATCGGCAAACAGACGCCGGGAATCGGCGAGCTACGATTTTCGCGAGTTGAGCGCCGAGCAATGGGCTGAAACCGGCGCACGCAAGCAAAGGCGCGAAGCCGCTGGTGAGTAACGCGGCAGTTGTCCGCGCCGCAGCGCCGTGGTGAGCGCCGTCGTTAACAAAATGGTCTCGGAGCGCAGCTTGGCTGTTGCCCGGCGCCCTTCATTCGGAGAGCCCAGGAGCGCCTCGCCGATTTCAAGCCCCGTACCTGCGAAGAATAAGCCTCAGCATCACAGCGTCGCCTTGACGTTTCGAGTGACGATATGGAAAACTGCTCGCGTGTTACCGCCTGAATTGGAGCGTGGGCTCGACGCCGATGGCAGCTCTTCGCGCCGGGGCTTCTTGAAGCGCGCCGCAGCGCTGGCTGCGGCGGGCCCCTTACTCCCGATGGCGCCGCGCGTCGAGGCCAGATCGACTCTGGCATACGTCGGCACGTATAGTTCGCCGCAGGGCCCGGAAGGCAGCCCGGGCCGCGGGCGGGGCATTTACCTGTTTGAGATGGATCCCGCCAGCGGCGCCCTCGTCGAGCGTGAGGCCTTTCCGAACGATTCGAACCCGTCCTGCCTGGCTCTCGACCCTTCGCGAACGCATTTGTACTCCGCGAATGAAACCCAGACTTACCAGGGTTTGCCTACCGGTTCGGTGAGCGCGTACTCCATCGATCGGTCTAACGGACATCTTGCCTTGCTCAACGCCGTCAGCTCGGGCGCTGCCGGTCCCGCGCACCTCAGCGTGCATCCCTCCGGCAAGTACGTGCTGGTGGCTAATTACCAGGGGGGAGCGGTGGCCGTGCTTCCGATTGGAGCCAGGGGTGAGCTGGGCGCCGCCACCGATGTCAAAGCAGATGAAGGTGCGCCGGGCCCAGCCCAGGCCCGCAGCGCGCCTCGCGGGAGCTTTGCCATCAGCGGTCACGATCGCCCTCACGCGCACATGGTGCAGGCCGACCCTTCGGGCCGATTCGTCTTGTCCACCGACCTCGGGCTGGACCGGATTTATGTCTGGAAGTTTGACGTCGAACGGGGCACGCTCGCCGCCCATGATCCACCGTGGGTGGCGCTGCCTCCGGGCGACGGGCCGCGCCATTTTGCCTTCCACCCTGACGGCCGCAGGTGCTACTCGGTGCAGGAAGAGGGCTCAACCTTGGTGTTGTTTGACTTCGACCCGGCGACGGGACGGTTGGTGGCAAGGCAGACCATTTCAACCCTGCCGCCGGGTTTTGCCGGCACGAATTTCACCTCGGAGGTGATGGTTTCGCCGGACGGCAGATTCGTTTACGCCGCCAACCGGCTCCACGACAGCATCGCGTGGTTTGCGGTCGGCGAGACCGGCGCCCTCCGATTCGCCGGCGAGGAATGGACTCGAGGCGACTACCCGCGCAGCTTCAACATTGACCCGTCGGGCAATTTCCTCACCTCGTGCAATCAGAGAGCCGATGCCATCACCAGCTTTCGCATTCATCGCGATACAGGAAGCCTTGCCTTCACCGGCCATTACACCGCGGTCGGGACGCCTTCCATCATCATCTTCCTGACCTGACGCGCTTTTTACGATGTCTGGCCGTGCGCGCAGGAATAAAGCGCTGAGGGGGGGGAATCGGGTCAACGGATGGGATGTTCCCCAATCGCAAAGACTGCGAAGCGTCACACGGGCGTGCGCGAGCTCATGCCCCGAGCAGCAGACGATCGACTCGCTCGGAGACGCCGCGTAAATAGGCCTCATCACCGCCTTCGAGTTCCACGGTGGCCGAGCCCCCGAAGCCGACATCGGCGAGCGCCTGCCGCACGGCGGCCCAATTAACGTCTCCCTCGCCCAGGTTCACCCATTCGTAGGCGTTCTTGACGAGTTTGAAATCCTTCAGGTGCAGGCGATTGATGCGCCGGCCCAGGGTATGGATCCAGTCCTGCGGGTAACCGTAGAGCACGACGTTGCCTACGTCGAACCACGATTGCACCCACGGACTTTTGAACTCGTCAATATAGGCCGCCATCTCGAGCGGGCTGAGGAGAAATTTGTTCCACACCTCCTCAAGCGCAATGACCACTCTCAGACTGGAGGCCAGAGGAATCAGCTTGCGGATCTGCTGCTGAGAGCGCACCCACGCCTCGTGGTAGGGGGTCTCGGCATTCACGACGGCTGGCACCAGCAGCACAGCCCCGGCGCCCCAGAGATTGGCGTTGTGGAGCGAGGTGCGCATGCCCTGGAGGCTCTTCTCGACCACCGCCGGATCGCTCGAGGACAGCGGGTACTTCCAGTGGTCCATATTCATGACCGAATCGATCTTGACGCCGGCGGCGTCGGCGGCGCTCCTCATCTCCCCTGCTTCCTTCGCGTCTGGCGTGGTGTTCGCCTGCACGACCTCGAAGCCGGTATCGCGCACCATTTTGAATTTGTCGGCGTAGCTCAAGTCTTTCGGCAGCATGCTGAGCAGGACACCCTTGACGATGCGCGGAGGCTTCGCCTGGGGCAGAGGCTGGGCGGGCGCCGGAGGGCCCGAAGCAGCCAGCGAACCCCACCCCGCTCCGGCCAACGCCGACCCCGCGGAGATCTTCAGAAAGTCGCGTCGCGATGAACCTTTTTTCATGTTTTGCCACTCCTTTCCGGGCTTCGCCGCCGCCGCTGCCCGAGCGGGCAGTCGCGGCGGGCTCGAAGACAGCTTTTCAGCCGAACGGCGCCCGCCGCCGTCCGCTCAGGATCCTTCGATCAGTTTCTGCAGATAATCGCGTTCGCTCTTGACTTCTTCGAGTTGCTGCGGCCCAGAGATTTCCCGTTCGATCGTTACCGGGCCCTTATAGTTTAATTCCTTGAGCCGCGCGATGATCTTGGGAAATTCCACCTTGCCGTGCGGAATGGCAACCTCTTCGCCCAGATCGCGCGGGTTTGTGGGATAAAGACCGTCCTTGGCGTGCATGTTCTTCACGTATTTTCCGATCACGTCCAGCGCGTCCACCGGGTTCGCTTTTCCATAGAGAATCAGGTTGGCGGTGTCGAGGTTTGCCCCCTGATTCTCAAATCCCACGTCTTCAAACGTTCTCAGCAGGGTAACGGGTGATTCCGTCCCGGTCTCGTACAGAAAATACTGGCCGTTCCGGCGGCAATGACCGACGATTTCCTTCAGCGACTCCACGGTTTCGCGGTACAGGACTTCGTTGGGATCCTCGGGAATGAAGCCGACGTGGATGCGCATCGCCTCAATGTTAAGCTGCTTGGCGTAGTCGGAAAATTTCATGATCTTTTCGATTCGCTGGGCGCGATAGGTGCGGGGAACGATACCGAGGGTTAGAGGGCCGTCGTAAAAGTTATAGACGTCCGGGCCCGGGCCGGAAGTCCCCAGCGCCGTGGCCACAATATTGTACTTCTCGAGCGCTTCGCCCAGGCGGCTCACGAGCTCGTCGTCGAGGTGACCTATTTCGAGCTGGCAGGTGGGCACTCCCAGGTCTTTGACTTTGGCAATGGCTGCGTCGGGATCGTTGTCCAGGCCCACGATCCAGCCCAGGGCAAACGGCTTGTATCGCCGTTCGGGAGGCGCAGCCGCGCCTGCCGGGCGTCCCGCGGGCTCGGCGGCCATCGCCGACAACAAATGGGCTCCGTCACCCCCGAGAGTTGCCGCCAGCGCGCCAGCAGCAGAGGCTTTCAGGAACTCACGCCGTTCGTGCTTGCCCATAGTGTCGCCATCCTTCCATCGACAAGGTGTGTTCGATCGCGCCGCCGTCCGAGTGCACTTCAATGCCACTCAGCTTAGCTGAGACTCCCCGGGGCGCCACTCGCCGGCTGACTCGATCCGCCGCTCACCGTCATGGGAGGGAGTCTTTGCTCTGGATCGCCGGCAACCCTCCAGCATAATCCCGGCCGCTCCCGTTGGAACCGTTTTTTTGAATCCGGAGCGCCTTCGCGTCCGTGGCGCAAGACCGGAGCCCTTCACCAAGGCGCCTGGTTCGTTGCCGGAACCTGACCCCGACGCCTGCCCGGCGAGCCCCGGGGTGGCTGCCACGAAATCCTGCGGAAAAACCCTTTCTCGCTTCATGCTCAGCGCTCATGACAGCACGCCGGGCCGGGTGCCGGCGCGGAGCTTGACTTTCGAACCCGGTGCGCCGCTAGAATCGGCTGATGAAGGGAAGCAGGTTTCCCACGGTAGCCTGGGCGCTACTGGCGCCGGCACTTATCTTCGCCGCTAGCGATCAGCCGCTTCCGCCGCTGCCGGAACTCCGCCTTACAGGTTCCTTTGCGACCGTTAGCCGCCAGATCCGGGACGCGGAAGCCGTTGTGCGCGCCCATCCGCGCAACCCCGCGGCCAACGGAAAACTGGCGATGGTACTCGACACTTACGAGCAGTTCGCGGCAGCGGGGGTGTGCTATCGGCGCGCCAACCTGCTCGACCCGAAGTCGTTCGATTGGCTGTATGACTTGGGCTGGGTGGAGTTCAAGCAGGGGCACTACGAGGAAGCGGCCAAGGCGCTTGCCGGGTCGCTGCGGCTGCGTCCCGACTATCTGCCTGCCGAATTGAAGCTTGCCGACAGTTGGCTGGCCGCGGCGCAGTTTGAATCGGCGGGAAAACTGTACGAACAGACCATTCAGCAGCAACCGGACAGCGCCGAGGCACATTACGGGTTGGGCCGGGTGGAGGCGGCCGGGGGCGATCTGAAGGCCGCGGCGGCGGCGCTTGAAAAGGCGTGCGATTTGTTCCCGCGATACGGAATGGCTCACTACGCTCTAGCCCGCGTATTCCAGAAGCTAGGCGAAGCGAAGGAAGCCGAAGCCCAATTCACTCTGTACAGGGCCAACGTCACCACGGTGCCGCCGGCCGCGGACCCGCTGCGCGCCGCCGTGGAGCAGCTCGATCAGAGCCCGCAGGCTCTCGTCCGGCGCGGGATCACGCTGGCCCAAACGGGAGACTTGCAGGGCGCCATCCGCGAACATCTGAAGGTGCTCGCCATCGATCCGAACGATGTACAAGCGCACATCAATCTGATTCAGCTTTATGCGCAGGCGGGCGAGGTTGAAAGAGCAGAGTACGAATACCAGGCTGCGGTCCGTCTGAATCCCAACCGCGCCGATTGCTACTACAACTACGGCGTGATGATGTTTCACTTGCAAAGGAATTCCGAGGCCGAGATGGCTTTCCGGCAGGCGATCGAGATCAATCCGTACCATGCCGAAGCACACAACAACCTCGGCGTCCTGCTGGAGATGCAGGGCAAGGTAGACGCTGCGCTCGCGGAGTTCGAGCAGGCCGTCCGGGACCAGCCTGATTATCGCTTGGCGCACTTCCAGCTCGGCCGGATTCTTGTGAACCAGGAGAAGTATCCGCAGGCCATTGAGGAATTTCAGAAGTCGCTGACGCCCGACGACGAAAACACGCCGTCCTATCTTTATGCACTCGGGGCAACCTACGCGCGGGCTGGAGACCGCCAGAACGCGTTAAGGTACATGCGCGAGGCGCGGGACCGGGCTTCCGCGCGCGGGCAGTCCGCCCTGCTGGCCAGCATCGACAAGGACCTCGAATCACTCGAAGGGCAGGCAAATCCGCACTGAAAGGACCGCACAGGGGCCGGCGCGTCCCGGCCCAGTCGCCTCCGCATGGCAATCAGACTCACCCGGCGCAAAATGCTGCTGACAAGCCTGGCGCTGGCGGGCGTTCGGGCGAATATTCAGAACGCGACATCGCCGGCAGGCCTCAGGACAGGATCGGCCGGGCCGATCTTTCGTGAGGCCGCGGCGGAGGCCGGGCTCAACTTTCACCATTTCAGCGGCGCGACGGGTGAGCACTTCATGCCGGAGATTATGGGTGCGGGGGTGGCGCTGTTCGATTACGACAATGACGGCGACCTGGACGTCTACCTCGTTCAGGGGACGCAGCTCGAGCCCGGAAAGAAACCGCTGTTCCAGGCGCCCCGGACGTGGAAGCCTGGGAACCGGCTTTATCGCAATCTTCTCGCGGAGACCGGCAAGCTGCGGTTCGAGGACGTTACCGAGAAGGCCGG
>DATJAQ010000008.1:0-24258 GCA_035516075.1 Terriglobia bacterium
GTCATCATCATCTTTTCCGTGACCATGGCTCTCGAGAGGCTCGAACTTGGCCACGGCGTGGTTCTCGTGGCGTTCAGCATCGCGTTTGGCGCGCTGATGGCGGCGCTCGCGATCGCTTTTGGTCTCGGCGGACGCGACGCCGCGCGACGGATGCTCGATAGGCGATTCCCCGTCGATGGCAAGGAGGAAGACGAGGAGATCTCTCATCTTTAGCCGGTTCGCAATGTGAAACTCGCAGAGGAGGTCTATTGACCGTGGCCGTTCGGCACGAAGACGCACGACTTGCCCGCCTCACAGAATCGCTGCCCGCAGTCGTGCCGGACTTTCTGATGCGGCAGCGGTGGTTCGGAGGAAAGGCTCACGCCATTCAGTCGGCGGAGGTGCTGGATGCGATTCCCGCAGGCGATGATTGCCTCTTCGCAGGTGTGTTTCTGGTTCGGGTTCAACTTAACGGCGCGGACTCGCAAACCTACACGCTGCCGCTCGCGGCGGTCTCGCCAGAGCGCGAGACCGCTCTCAAGAGCGAGGGCCGCGGCAATCTGTTGCTGCGTGTTCGCGGCCCGAATCCAGGTGAAGAGGAAGTGTGGTGTGACGCCCTTTGGGATCGGAAGTGGCCGCAGTTGTTGCTCGATACCATCGCCGAAGGACGCGCCTTCCGGGGCTCCGGCAGCGAGTTTCGCGGCGTACCGACGCGCGCCTTTCCGCGCCTTCGCGGCGGCCCGAAGCACGATTTGGAATCGTCGGTGATGAGCGCCGAACAGAGCAACACCTCCGTTCGCTTTGGCAACCGGCTGATTTTAAAGCTCTTCCGCCGCCTCCAGACGGGTGTGAACCCGGACGTGGAGATTTGCACTTTCCTGACGGAACGAACGTCTTTCACCCATTTCCCGGCTGTCGGGGGCAGCCTGATCTACCGGAAAGGTGGTGGCGACACCAGCCTTGCGATTCTCCAGGCCTTCGTGCCGAATCAGGGAGACGCCTGGAAGTACACCCTGGATTCGCTAGGAGCGTACTTCGAACGGATCGGCAGCTCGCCGCATCGACCGGCTCCGCCTGTCGCGCCTCTGTCCTCGTTGATCGCAGAGGGCGCCCCGCCCTCGGTCGAGGCGGCGATGGACGGCTATCTTGCGTCAGCGCGCCTTTTGGGCGAGCGGACGGCTGAACTTCATCTTGCGTTGGCGTCGGCGCCTGACGACCCTGCCTTTGAGCCCGAGCCGTTTTCCCCCTCCTACCAACGCGGTCTGTGCGAGTTTATGCTCGATCTCAGCGCCGGAGTGTTCGGGCTGCTCCGCAGCCGTATGAACCAGCTAGGCGCCGGGGTGCGTGAGCAGGCGGCTGAGGTGCTGCAACGCGAGCGCGACGTGGTGGGGCGGTTGCGCTCGATTCTGGATCGCAGGATCGCCGCCATGAGGGCCCGCATTCACGGCGACTATCACCTGGGGCAGGTGCTCTGCACCGGCCACGATTTTTGCATCATCGACTTCGAGGGCGAACCGACGCGCCCCCTCGATGATCGGCGCATCAAGCAATCGCCACTGCGCGACGTGGCCGGCATGTTGAGATCGTTCCACTACGCGGCTTTCACGGCCTTTCTGCGCCGAAGCGCCGGCGCGAACCAGGGCTCGCAGGCTGCAGCTCTCGAGCCCTGGGCTCGCCACTGGCACACCTGGGCCTCAGCCGCGTTCCTCGGGGCATATCTATCGGCCGCGCAAGGCGCGGCCTTCCTGCCGAAGGAAGCAGAAGATCGCGAAATGCTTCTCCAGACTTTTCTGCTGGAGAAGGCCGTTTTCGAGTTGGGCTACGAACTCAATAACCGGCCTGATTGGGTGAAGATACCCCTCCAGGGTATCCAAGATGTGTTGAGAGAGAGGCTAGGCGCAACATATCCGTCGCCGCTTTACTGATTGCCGCGACCTTCCCACCTACCTGCTTCGAGGGAAGCTGGACGACGCGATTCCGGGGAGCTGCGGCGCGAGGCGTCAAGCCAAGCCCCCTGAGGGAAGCCATGGCTGCGCAGTCAACCCTACCCTTCTCTGCCCACTCCGAGCGCGTCGGCCACGCGGTTGATGTAATTGAACCAGGAAGCGATCAGGGTGATCTGAAGAATGGCCTTGTCGTCAAAGCCATTTTGGCGTAGGCGCTCGTGGTCGGCCGGGCTGACCAGGGTGGCGTCTTTCGTGAGCTTCACCACGTAATCCACCATGACACGCTCCGGCGGGGTGAGCGGAGCCGTGGTG
This sequence comes from Terriglobia bacterium, assembly GCA_035516075.1. Lineage (GTDB taxonomy): Bacteria > Acidobacteriota > Terriglobia > UBA7540 > UBA7540 > Gp13-AA77. Next base: position 2,238 of record DATJAQ010000008.1, read on the forward strand.
TAGTCGGTCTCCAGCGCCCGTACCATCTCTTCGTCCAGCGTGACCCGACGCAGAAACTCTGCGTGAGCCTCAATTCAATAGACGCACCGGTTCGTCACGGAGACCATGGTGGCGATCATCTCGTGATGGCGGCGGCCGAGAGGGAGCTCCGGCGACATCAGCACCCCGAAAGTGGCGAAGGCGTGGTGCAGCGCGTCGGGGATCAGGCTGTGCGAGGCGACAATGCCGGTAGCTTCATCATCCGGGCCGTGCGCCGGTTGGGCGTACTCCTGCGGATACAACGTCTTCTGCGCGTCCATAGCCTTTTGAAGGCGCTCATCGGCCTCGGCCATGGGAATGGTACGGATCCACGTCATGGCTCAACCTCCTCGAACAAACGTAATTTCGGTTGCAGCAGCCTAGCGGCCCAGCGGGCCGCGTGGCACGCACGCTTCAGCCCGCTCGCGCCGGTCAGCGAGGCCGGTGCGCAAAGCGCTGGGCGTTCACGGCGGCGCCGATCACGCCCACTTCGTCGCTGGTGGCGACCACTTCGAACCGGCTGCCCTGAAGCGGAGTCATCTTCACCATGTCGTGCAGGTAGCGGTCGAGCCGGCCGAGCTCGACGAAGCGCGCGTTCGGCCCGGTGATGAAGAACTCGCCCGGACCGTCCATGTGGATGCTGGTGGCGCTGGCGGCGGCCAGGGCGCGGTGCCAGAGCTTGACGAAGGCCTCGCAGCGTTCATCGCCGGTGCGCGCGTTGGCGAACACCTCTTCGGGCTCGAGGTCGAGAAAGCGCAGGCGCATGGCGCGATGGCCCATGATGCCCTCCAGGTGGCCGCGGCCGCCGCAGCCGCAGAAGTGCTCTTTGGGATCGAGGGTCACCACCGAGTGCCCGCCCTCCGAGGCGCCTGCCGACCAGGGGTAGCGCCCGAAGCCGATGCCGTTGCCCAGCGTCCACACCCGCACCAGGCGGTGCAATTGGCCGCGCGAAGCCGCGATGCCGGCCGCCATCACGTCGGCGTCGTTGAAAATCACGGCCGCCGGGGCGCCGAACGGGCCGAGCGCGGCGGAGAGCGAGGCGCCGAGGTCGAAGCCCTTGATCTGCTGCAGATTGGGGGACTCCTGCACCACGCCGTCGCGGATCAATCCGGGGAAGCCCACGCCAATGGCCTCCACCTCGCGGCCGTCGCGCACAGCCTCCACGAGCTCGCCGAGGCTCCGCGCGATCTCGTCGGCGGGCATGGCCGGGAGCGCGTCGGGACTGCGCGCGGGATCCGCCGGAAAAGTGCAGAGCGGCCCCACCAACCGGCCGTCGTCCACCAGGCCCGCGGCCACGTGTTCCGCCGCCAGCACTCCGATGCTCAGCGCCATAATCGCTCCAGCAGCAAACTGGAAATCAGAAGTCGGAAACTAGAAAGTCCGGCGGCGAAGTTTGCGTTTCGCTTCAGGTTTGGCGAAACGTCCGGGTTTTGGTTCTTGCTGCATTCCTTCTGCGCTTTGGCCCGCCCTTTCTGATTTCTGACTTCTGCTCTCTGATATTCCCCTTACAGCCTCGCCAGTTTATTCAGGCCGTTGAAGGCCGCGGCTTTGTAACACTCGGCGAGCGTCGGATAATTGAATACCGTGTCCACAAAGTATTCCACCGTACCCTTCAGGATGAGCACTGCCTGGCCGATATGCAAGAGCTCCGAGGCCTCCTCGCCGATAATGTGAACACCGAGCACCTCTTTGGTCTCGCGATGGAAAATCAGCTTGAGCCGGCCTGTAGTATCGCCCCGGATCTGCCCGCGGGCGATCTCCCGATAGTAGGCGATGCCCACCTCGTAGGGCACGTCCTCGTCGGTCAACTGCTCTTCGGTCTTGCCGATAAACGAGATCTCCGGAATGGTGTAAATCCCGTAGGGATAGTAGGCGGGGTTGGAATTTACCGCCACGCCGAAGGCGTGCGCCGCCGCAATGCGGCCCTGCTCCATCGAAACTGAGGCCAGGCTGGGGAATCCTATCACGTCGCCCACGGCGTAAATACTGGGCGTTTGGGTGCGGTAGTGTTCGTCCACGCGGATGCGACCGCGCGCGTCGGCCTCAATGCCGGCCGCGGGCAGCTCGAGGCCGTCCACGTTGCCGTGCCTTCCCACCGCGTAGAGCAGCGCGTCGCCCGAGACCTTCTTCCTGCTCTCCAGGTTTGCCACCACTTTGCCGTCCGGGGCCTCCTCCACACTCTCAACCTCCTCGTTCAGCCGCAGGGTAACGCGGCTGTCGCGCAAGTGGTAGGAGAGGGCCTCCACGATTTCGGCGTCTGCAAACTCGAGCAGGCGCGGACGCTTCTCCACCAGAATCACCCTCACGCCCAGGGTGGCGAACATACAGGTGTATTCCACTCCAATCACGCCGCCGCCCACCACGATCAGGTTTTTGGGGATTTCCGGCATCTGCAGAACCTGGTCGCTATTGACGATGGTGCGGCCGTTCAGCGGAACCTTGTCGGAAACGGCGGGCTTGGTGCCGACGGCGATGATGATGGTGCCCGCCTGGTATTCGCTCACGCCCCGCGAATTCTCCACGCGAACCGTATGCGCGTCTGCAAAGCAGGCCCGGCCGTTGATCAGCTCGATGCCGTTGCGCGAGAGCTGGGCCTGGGTGACGTCGATTTCGGTTTTGATGACGTGCTGCACCCGGAAGGCAAGATCCGCCATGGTGATCTTGTCTTTCACGCGGTAGCTGATGCCGTAAATGCCCTGGTAGCGGTAGCCGGAAAGGTGGAGCACCGCTTCGCGGATGGTCTTGCTCGGAATGGTGCCGGTGTTGATGCACGCGCCTCCCACCACCTCGCGCGCCTCCACCACGGCCACCCGCTTGCCGCACTTCGCCCCCTGGATGGCAGCGCGCTGCCCCGCGGGTCCCGAGCCGATCACCAGCAGGTCGTAGGTTTCCATGTGGACGGCGTCAGCCGGCCGGTCTTGCGCCGCAGTGAACCTGGCCGGACCGCGCTGACTGGAGCGGCCATCATACGTTAAGCGTGAAGGCTCATCAAGCGCGGTGCGGTCCGGGCCGGTTACGCGCTCGCCAGGATCTCGCGTGCGGCGCGCCTGCCGCTCGCGAGTGCACCGTGCACGGTGGCGGAGTGGCCTTCAGTGTTGGTGGCCTCGCCCGCAAAATAGAGGGTGCTCGCCAGGGGCGTGGCCAGCGCCCGGCGCGCTTCGAGGCCGCCCACCCGCGCGTAGCTGTAGGCCCCGCGCGCGAACGGATCGAGGCTCCAGTTGTGCGAGTACCCTCGCTCCAGGTGGGCTGCTACGGCTTGGGTGGAAGCGCCGGCCAGCCGGGCCAGCGCATCGAGAGCGTGCTCAATTAGGGCCGCCTCGCTCAACGCCGAGAGCCGCTCAGCCTTGGGTCCGCCCGCCCAACCGGTCAGGACGCATGGGGCGTTCGGATTTGGGGCTGAGTCGCGGGACGAGTCGGATGCCCGCAGGCCGCTCCACCAGGTGGGGAAGGCGTCGTCATCGGAGTGGATGAAGCCGGGTTGGTCAAGCTGCGGGTACTCCGCCCGCAGCGAGCTGCGAAAAGCGAGGGTGACCCGCTGCGCGTGACCCATCTCGAGGCGGCGCAGCGCCGGCTGCAAGCCTGCGGGATCGGGGCTAAAGCGAATTGCGCCCGAAGCGCTTTCGGGCGCCTGCAACACACCGAGCGGCACCGTGACGATGGCGCGGTCGGCCGGGAAGGTGGCCGCGCTGCTCGAGTCCTCCGGGTCGCCGCCGGCGGCACGGACGGCGACCTCCACTCGGCCACGCTGCCAGCGCACTTCAGTAACGACGGCGCCGAGCTGCAACGCGGCGGCGCGCGCCGCGCATTGATCCCAGAGCCGCTGCGGAAGCTGTTGATAGCCCCGCGCAAAGCGATAGGCTTGTTCGCCGTCGATCAGTTCGGCGGCCCGCATCTCTTGCCCGAGTGCGCGCGTGCCGATGCGATCGGCGCGGGCGGCATTGAACCCTTCGACATAGGCCGTGGCCCAGCGCGCTGCCTCGACATCCACTTCGAGAGCGGAGAGGAACTCGGAGAAGGTCTGATCGGACAGGCTGGGGTCAGCTAGGCGCGAGAGGATGCGATCCATCCGCGAGAACACCTCGTCCTCTTCGCCGGGCTTGCCATCGTCTAACGTGCGGTGATTCTGAGGCATCTCTGTGGTCGCCAGCCCGGCCGCCTGCGCGATCTCAAAGAGCTCCGGCGGCCGGCCATGGACAAACTCAGCCCCAAGCTCGACAGGAACCGGCAGAGCGGGATCCAGCATTGTGTGGATGCGTCCGCCGATCCGATCGCGCGCCTCCAGCACGCGCACCTGAGCGCCCGCTGCGCTCAACACCTGCGCCGCCGCGAGTCCCGCCACGCCTGCGCCCACCACCAGAATGTCCATCAATGTCGCCTTGAAATTCCCGAACCCGGCCAGTAGCCTCAGACTTGCACGCGTAAAAACGCACCCGCGGCATCCAAGAGAATTATGCCCGATTCGCGAAGGCAGGAGAGGCAGCCGAACTCAGACCCGGATTCGAGAGGAACCGGCAAGTCCGCGGGCTGGACGTTTGCCTGGCGGGCGCTCCGGCATCGAAATTACCGCCTCTTCTTCAGCGGCCAGAGCGTTTCCCTGACCGGCACCTGGATGACCCGGGTTGCCACCAGTTGGCTGGTCTACCGCTTGACGAAGTCGGCGTTTCTGCTCGGCCTCATCGGATTCTCGGGACAGATTCCCATCTTTCTGTTCGGCCCGTTCGCCGGAGTGTGGGTGGACCGCTGGAACCGGCACCGCGTGCTGGTGGTGACGCAAGCCCTCTCCATGCTGCAGTCGTTCGCGCTGGCCGCGCTGGCTCTGACGGGCCGGATCACGTTCTGGGAGATCTTCGCCCTGAGCCTCTTTCAGGGCGCCATCAATGCCTTCGACATGCCGGCCCGTCAGGCCTTCGTGGTGGAAATGCTCGAATCGCGCGCCGACCTTTCCAACGCCATCGCGCTGAATTCTTCGATGGTCAACGGCTCGCGCCTGATCGGCCCTTCGATCGCCGGCATCGTGATCGCCATGGCGAGCGAGGGCTGGTGTTTTCTCATCGACGGCATCAGCTATATCGCCGTGATCGCTTCCTTGCTGCTGATGCACGTATCTCGCGCGCCGGTCAGGGGCCAACGCGAGCACGTGCTGACCGAATTGAAGCAGGGCTGGCAGTACGTCTCCCGCTTTGTGCCCATCCGCTCTATCCTGTTGCTGCTGGCGCTCATCAGCCTAGTGGGCATGCCCTACGTCGTCCTCATGCCGATCTTCGCGGGCAGCATCCTGCGCGGAGGCCCGCACACTTTCGGCTTCCTGATGACGGCCGCCGGCTGCGGCGCGCTGGGCGGCTCCTTCGTGCTTGCGCGGCGCGAGACTGTGCTGGGACTGGGCAGGATCATCGCAGTCACCGCCGGAATCTTCGGCGCGTCTCTGGTGTGCTTCTCGTTCTCGCATTGGCTCTGGCTCTCACTGCTCGTCATGCTCGGCGCAGGCTATGGGTTGATGCAGCAATTGGCGGCCAGCAACACCATTCTTCAAACCATCGTGCAGGAGGACAAGCGGGGCCGCGTGATGAGCTTTTATTCCATGGCGTTCGTCGGGATGGCGCCTTTCGGCAGCTTGTTGGCCGGCGTGGTGGCAACCCATATCGGCGCGCCGGGAACTCTTCGGGCGGGCGGCGTTCTGTGCCTGTTGGGTGCGCTGTGGTTTGGCCGCACGCTGCCCGCCTTGCGTGCGGCCATCCGCCCCATCTACCGGGAGCTCGGGATCATTCCCGAGATGGCCGCCGGCCTCCAGGTGGCGAGCGCGCTGCAGACGCCGCCTGAGGACTGACGAACTGTCCCGGCGAACCATGGCCTCGACGGACGGTAATTCCGGGTCCCGGGCGGGCAGTTTCGGGGACGGTGCGGCCGTGTCCTGTTTAAGCAAGGGACGGTGTGTTTTGCTGCCGGCGACCAGCCTCAACCCATTTGTTTTCAGCAATATCGTGGGATTCACCGCGCATCTCTTTTGTTTTCAGCAACATCGTGGGACCCTCAAAATCGGCCCTTTGCTATCAACAACATCGTGGGACCTTCCTTCATTTCGCGAAGTTTTGGCGTGCTCCCTCTTCGCTGCTGCGGATGAACAAGGGGACGAGATTCCCGTTTCCAGGGCCCGTGGAGAGTTGCAGGCATATTGACATGATTAGTTACTAACACACGTTGTAAGAAAAGTCAAGCAAAATCGCGCCGCGCTGTAGGCGTGCCTCTCCAGGCCATTCATCAGCCGGCAGACCCCGATCGTTTTCCCTTTTCGGCCCGCCATTCGCCGGTAGCCAGCCGCAATTGGCCGAAAAGCCCGAGACAGCGTCCCATGGGCCGAATAAGCTGGCCTCGTGAACGGGGAAAAGACACTGACACCGGGAGAGGACGCCATGCGAATGGAAAGGCGGGTGGAGGTTTGGACACTAGGAGCGGCTTTGCTGGCCAGCGGAGAGTTCGGCTATGCTCACTTGCGCCAGTTGGGATTCTGGCCCCTGGAGGTCATCGTGCCCTCGTTGTGGCGCGTGGTGGTGGCGTACTTCGGAGCCTCGTGGTCTTCGGGAACCTTCTGGCTGGCGCCCCTCGCGTTGGGGGTCGCCGCCCTCCTGGCAAGCTCCATCGTAGCCTGGAGACGGCGCCGTGCCGCAGCGGACCGGAAAGGGGGAAACCACCATGGATGAGGAACGGAGGAAGGTGGGAGGCGGAATCCTGGTTGGGCTTGCCATCATCGCGTTCGGGGTGGTCCTCCTTCTCGATCAGGAAGGCGTGGTGCCGGCGTCTCACATTTTGAGATTCTGGCCGCTGCTGCTGGTGGCGTGGGGCCTGTCGCGTGCGTTGCGCGGCGAGGGAACCCGGGAACGGCTGTGGGGGTTGACGATTCTTGCCGTCGGGGGCGTCTACCAGTTGAGCGAACTCGGTTACAAGGGTTTCGAGTTCGGCCGCATCTGGCCGTTCTGGCTGATTGCGTTCGGCTTGTGGATCCTATACGCCGGCCTGGGCGGCCACAAGAAGCTCGATGTCTGGACTCGCCTCACGGGCTCCGGCGAAGACGACGATCTGAACCGCGTTGACATTTTTGGCGGCGGAAAACTCCGAGTGACCTCCAGACACTTTCGCGGCGGAAGGTGGCTGGCAATTTTCGGAGGATCCGAGATCGACTTTACCGAAGCTGACATCGAAGGAAACGAAGCTGCAATCGAAGTCACAGCCATCTTCGGGGGAGGAGAGATCAGAGTGCCGCAGTCTTGGGAGGTGCGGGTCCGCGGCGCGGCCTTCTTCGGAGGTCACAACGACGAAACCCGCCCGCCGGTCCCCACGCCTGCGGCACCCAGGAAGAAGCTGTTGATCCGCGGCGCGTGGGTATTCGGAGGCTTCAACGTCAAGAACTGACGGAGCCCCATGCACCCTATCCTCGCCAATCTCCGCCGCTTGTCCGTCTACCTCGCCGGGTGGGTTCCGCTCGCTGCCCTGGTCGTGTACCTGCTGAAGACGGCGGCGGGTTTCACGTGGGCGGAAGCGGCCGCGCTTGGAACCCTCCTCTGCCTGTTCTACGCCTTCATCTGCCTATCAGCCTGGTATCCCTGCCGCCTCACTCCGTTGCGCTTTCGCGCCGTGCAAGTGGTGCTGGCCACCCATCTCGCCGGCGGCTTGGTGGCAAGCGCAATTTGGGTGCTCGTCGCACGCGTCTTGGCGGCATTGCTCTCGTCGCTGCACGTGTTCGCCGGGCTGGACGCGCACTTGGGCAGGGCGCTCGGACTGCTGTTCGGACTGGGGATTCTGTTCTACCTGCTGTCGGTGGCGATGGACTACATCCTGCTCGCCGTCGAGGCGTCGCGCCAGGCGGAGGAGCGCGAGGCGCAGGCGCAGATCCTGGCGCGGGAGGCGGAACTGCGGGCGCTCAAAGCGCAGGTGAATCCACATTTCCTCTTTAACAGCTTGAATTCCATCAGCGCGCTGACCACCCTGGCCCCCTCGAAAGCGCGCGAGATGTGCGTCCTGCTGGGGGACTTCCTGCGCAAGACGCTCGGCCTCGGAGAGAAGTCGATGATTCCTTTGCGCGAAGAGATGGCGCTGGTGGACGGCTACCTGCGCGTGGAAAAAGTGCGGTTCGGGTCGCGCCTGGCGATGGAGGAGCAGCTGGAGCCGGCGGCTCTCGACGTCGCGGTGCCGCCCCTCCTCCTGCAACCTCTGGTGGAGAATGCCGTACTGCACGGCATCTCGAATTTGCCCGAAGGCGGATGGATCCGGCTGCGCGCCCGGAGGAGGCAGGACGAGCTCGAGATCGTGGTGGAGAACAAGTTCGATCACGAGACTCCACCGGCGCGCCGCCACGGTGTGGGCCTGGAAAACGTGCGCCGGCGCCTCGAGGCCTGCTACGGCAGCCGAGCCAGCCTGAGCGCCGGCGCCGACGGAGGTTGCTTTCGGGTGATTTTGACGCTACCTCTGGAGGCAAAGGAGGACCGGGGCGGATGGCGGCGGGCGGCGGGAAATATCGAGCGGTGATCGTGGATGACGAAGAACTGGCGCGGGGCGTACTGCGAGAACTGCTGCGGGCGCACGCCGAAGTTGAGATTGTCGCCGAGTGCGCCAACGGCTTCGAAGCTGTGAAGACTCTCGCCGAGTTGAAACCCGACCTTCTCTTCCTCGACGTGCAAATGCCGAAACTCGACGGTTTCGAAGTGCTGGAGCTCGTGGGCCCGGGGCCGGCGGTGGTGTTCGTAACGGCCTACGACGAATACGCTCTGCGGGCCTTTGAGGCTCACGCGGTGGATTACCTGTTGAAGCCTTTCGGAGAGGAGCGGCTTCGGGTGGCGCTCGAGCGTGCTAAAGAGCGTTTGGGCGGGCACCCACCCCCGGTGGCGGAACTCGCCGCCGAAGCCCGACGGCCCGCCGAATATCTTGAACGGGTTGTGGTGAAGGACGGAGCGCGAGTCCACGTGATTCCGGTGGACAAACTGGACTACGCCGAAGCCCAGGATGACTACGTCGCCTTGTGCGCCGAAGGCAGGAAGCATCTCAAACAACAGACCATCTCGAACCTCGAGAAGGCGCTCGATCCCGGACGCTTTCTGCGGATTCACCGCCGGTACATCGTGAACCTGGAACGCGTGTCCCGCATTGAACCGTACAGTAAAGACACCCACGTGCTGATTCTCACCGGCGGAACCCAGCTTCCGGTGAGCCGCGCCGGCTACGCGCGTCTGCGCGAGATCCTGCAGTCCTAGCCTCCACCGTCCTTGATCGGCAAGCGTCGATCACCAATCTCCCGCCGGCAGTCGTCAATCACTCGTGCCGCAGCGCCACCATCGGGTCCACGCGGGTTGCCCGCCATGCCGGAAGATAGCTGGCGAGCATGGAGACCACCGTCAGCAGCAGCGCCACGCCGCCAAATGTCGCTGGGTCGTCCGCACGGACGCCATAGAGCAGGCTGGCCATCAGGCGGGTGACGGCGAACGCCGCCAGCAGGCCTGCGGCCAAGCCGGCCCCCGCGATTCGCAGCGACCGCGCGAGCACCATGCGCAGCACTTCGCTGCGCCGGGCGCCGAGCGCCATCCGGATCCCGATTTCGTGGGCACGGGCCGCCACGGCATACGACATCACGCCGTAGATGCCGATCGCGGCGAGTACGAGGGCCGCTGCGGAAAACACACTGAGCAGAAGGGTGTGAAATCGCGGCCCGGCAACGGATTCGGAAACCACGTGATCCATAGTTTGAACGTCGGAGACCGGCACGTTCTTGTCCACCGCCCAGACGTCACTGCGAATGGCGCCGGCAAGGCTGACAGGGTCCCCTGAAGTTCGAACCATGATCGTCACACTCGTCGCCCAGGGCCGCTGGTCGTAGGGGCGGTACATCTGGGGGCGCGTGGCGGCGCCCAGGCCGTGGTCCTTGACATCGGCCACAATCCCCACCACCCTCACCCAAGTCGTTTTGCCGTCGAATCCGGTGCGAACGCGCCGATCGAGCGCGTCCTCACCCGGCCAAAAACGGCGGGCCAGGGTGGCATTGATGACGCAGACCGGCTCGGTTTTCTCCTGGTCCGACGGCGTTAGAAAACGTCCGCGCAAGAGAGGCGTACCGACCGTTCGAAAATAGCCGGGCGTGACCAGGCGCCAATCCACCTCCGGCAGTGCGGCCCCCTGCGCCACCGGGCGTCCCTCAATCTCGAGGGACGGGTTCCAGTTGCTGTCGCCGAAGGGCAGAAGGTGAATCGCACCCACCGACTCGACGCCCGGCAGGCTGGCAATCCGTTGGAAGACCTGATGGTAGAAGGCTCGTTTCCGCTCGAAATCGTTATCAGGGTAAAGAGAATCGGGCGGTGAAGTTCGAAGCGAGAGCAGGTGCGCGGTGTCCAGCCCCGAGTCCACGTGGCTCAGCCGCCAGAAACTCCTGATCAGCAGCCCGGAGCCTACCACGAGTACCAGAGCAAGGCCCACTTGTGCGGCTGCCAGCACGTTGTGCACCCGGTGAAGCGAGGACGCGGCGCTCACGCCTCTCCCGCTCTCTTTCAGGGCGTCATTCACATCCTGCCGGGAGGCCTGGAACGCCGGAGCAAGACCAAAGAGCAGACCGGTGATGAGGGTGATTCCGAGAGAGAACAGGAGCACGGGGCCATCGAGGTTTATTTCCTCCAGTCGAGGCGTGTCGGCTGGCAGCATCGCGATGAGAGCGCCCATCCCCCAGTAAGCAAGAACGACCCCGGCTGCGCCCCCAACCAGGGCGAGCACCAGGGACTCGGCCAGCAACTGACGAGCCACGCGTCCCCGGCTGGCGCCGAGCGTCGATCGGATGGCGATCTCCTTGCCCCTCGACGCCGATCGCGCCACCAGGAGACCCGCGACGTTTGCGCAGGCGATCAGCAGCACCAGCCCCACCGCCGCGAGGAGCACCAGCAGGGCGCGGCGCGCGTCTCCCAGCAAGTGATCCAGCAGGGAGATCGCGGCGGCGTCATTTCCATAACCGTTCGGGTAGTCCTTCGGATCGTCTTGGTGGAAACGTCGCGCGATGGTTCGAAGCTCGTCCTGAGCCTGCTTCAACGAGACCCGTGGCTTGAGGCGTCCGATCATCAGCAGGTAATTTGCCGTGTAGTCGTTTTTGTCGCTCGGATCGAGCGGCGCCGGCAGCCACAACTGCGCGCTTCGCGTGGGAAACCCGAAGTCCGGCGGCATCACCCCGACAACCGTGTCGTTGATCCCGTCAACGGTTAACTGCTTGCCGATCACGGACGGGTCGGCGCCGAAACGCCGCCGCCACAGGCCATAGCTCAGCACCGCGACTCGATGCCCGGGCTGGTCTTCCTCGGGCACGAAGGTGCGGCCGAGGAGCGGCCTCACCCCTAGAGTCGAGAACAGGCTCGCCGTCGCGCGGGCACCACCCAGTTCCTCAGGCTCTCCCTGGCCGGTGATCGCAAAGGCCCACCCGCTGAAAATGGCCAACGACTCGTACGACCGGCTTTGCCTGCGATATTCTGCAAATTCCGCCTTGGAGACCGACACCATCGCCCGTTGGGGCGAGAGCATCGCGAGCTGCTCGGGGTCCGGATAAGGCAATGGGCGGAGGACAAGCGCGTTGATCACCGTGAAGATCGCCGTATTGGCGCCGATGCCGAGCGCAAGGGTAAGGAGCGCTACCAGGGTGAAGCCGGGACTCTTGCGCAACATGCGCAGGCCGTAGCGCAGATCGTGGAAGAAGTGCTCCAGCCACGGCAGGCCGCGGCGATCGCGATATGCCTCTTTGGCCTGCTCGATGCCGCCGAGCTTGATGAGCGCCTCGCGCCGGGCTTCGTCGCGAGTCATGCCTCGGCGCATGTTGTCCTCGATGTGCATCCGGAGGTGGCTTTCAAGCTCCGCCGCCAACTCGCGTTCGGTTCGGTCCTTGGTGAACAACCCGCCGGCGCGCAGCAATAGACCTCGCAGCCGCCTCACCATCGATTCCTCCTCTGCCCCAGCCAGTTCGATGACTCAATCCTTCAATCACCCGATCACTCAATCGATCGACCATCGACTCACTCGTGCCGGAGCGCCACCATGGGGTCCACGCGCGTGGCCCGTCGCGCCGGAATGTAGCTGGCCAGCAACGTCACGCAACCCAAGGCCGCGCAGACCAGGACGAAAGTCGCGGGATCGGACGCTCCGATGCCGAAGAGCATGCTGGACAGGAGGCGAGTGGCCGCCAAAGCGCCCACCACGCCCAGAATGATCCCGTAGGCCGCGATGCCAAGGCTCTGTTTGACCACGGCTCGCAGCACTTCACCGCGCCGGGCCCCCAGCGCCATGCGAATGCCGATCTCATGGGTCCTCTGGCTCACCGAATACGACGTGACGCCGGAGATGCCGACGCCCGCCAGCAACAGGGCCAGCGCCCCGAAGAGGCCCACCAGCAGGGTTGCGAACCGGCGCTGGTTGAGCGAGGCGTCCAGATATCGCGTCATGGGCTGAATGCGCTCGATGGGCAAGCCCTTGTCGATGTCATGCACAGCGCCGGTGGCAAGGCGCACCAAGCCTGCCGGTTCAACGCTCGTCCTCATCACGAACGTCATGCCGCCCGGAGGCTCCTGCGCTGCCGGCATGAAGACTTCGGGGATCTGCTCGGCGTCCAGCCCGTCCTCCTTGACGTCCCCTACCAGACCCACAATCTCGCGGTAGGGCGCGTTTCCGTTCGCCGTCCACAGGCGCATGCGCTTGCCAAGCGGGCTCGAGTTGGGCCACCAGCGGCGGGCAAAGGTCTGGTTGACGATGACCACGGGCGGAGACTGGGCGCCGTCTTGTTCCGTGAAGGAGCGCCCGGCAAGCAAGGGAACTCCCATGGTTTCGAAATAAGTCGGGCTCGCCTGGTTGAAAGCCGAGATGGGCAGTTTTCCCGGGGACGGTGCGGGTTGGCCCTCGACCGTGTAGAACCAGTCCCAGCAATGCCCCACCGCCGGCGGGCACATCACCATGCCGGCTGACTTCACGCCGGGCAGCCCGCTGAGGCGCCCGACCATCTCGCGGTAGAAAGTCACCCGCTGAGCGGGTGTGCCGTACCCCGATGCCGGCAGGACCAGTTCGGCCACCAGAACGTGGTCGGGCTTGAATCCCGGATCCACCTGCTGGGTCTTGATCAGGCTGCGCACCAGCAGTCCCGAGGCGGCCACCAGCACAACGGCGAGCGCGATCTCCGCCAGCAGAAACCCGGACTGCCAGCGACGTGGCGAGCGGCCGGTGGACGTGCCGCCCTCCTTCACGATCTCGGTCACATCAAGCCGGGAGGCCTCGAGGCCGGGCGCGAGGCCGGAGAGTATTCCGGTCAACACCGAAACGATTAGGGTGAATAAGAGGACCCCATGGTCCAGCCGGGTTTCGGGCAAGCGCGGGATGCCGGCCGGAGCCAGGCGCACAATCAGGCCGAGCGACCACCAGGCCGGAAGCAGGCCGGCGGCTCCGCCCAGACAGGCGAGCAGGGTGCTTTCCACGAGCAACTGGCCCATCACCCGGCCCCGCCCGGCGCCGCAGGCGCGCCGTATGGCGAATTCCCGCCGCCTCGACAGAGAACGGGCAATCGAGAGGTTGGCCACGTTAGCGCACGCGATCAATAACACCACGCCCACGGCCGCCAGAAGCGTATAGAGCACGGGACGCACGTCGCCGAATCGCTCGTCATACAAGGGCGTGACGCTGGCGCGCACGCCCTTGTTGGTCTTGGGGAACTGCTGATCGAGACGCCCCTCGATCGTATCCAATTCGGCGCGGGCAGCCGCGAGCGACACCCCCGCTCGCAGGCGCCCGATCACGTGCAGCGAGCCTCGCTCGTCGCGGGTCTGCCAGCGGCCGCTCTGGGGGGCGATCGGAGTGTAGAGATCCACGCGGCCGGGCGCCAGTGGGTCCTGGAAAGACGGGCCAAGCACCCCGATCACCGTGTAGGCGCTGCCGTTCAGGGCGAGCGCTTTCCCCACGATGGCCGGGTCGCTGCCGCAGCGCTTCTTCCAGAGATCGTCGGTCAACACCACCGTGGCCGCCGCGCCCGTCCGATCATCCGGCGTCGTGAACACACGGCCTAGCCGCGGCTGCGCGCCCAGCACGCTGAAGAACGGCGCGGACACGAGGCCGCCGCGCAGCAGCACCGGCTCGCCCTTCCCCGTCAAGGTGAAGTGAGCCTGATCGTAGGCCGCCATCCCCTCGAAAAGGCGGCTCTGCGCGCGCCAGTCGAGGAAGTTCACCCAGTTCACGCTCATATCGCTGCCGCCGATCTGGTATTCGCGCATCACCATTAAGCGGTCGGGCTGAGGATACGGCAGCGGTTTGAGGAGGACCGCGTTCACCACGCTGAAAATCGCAGTGTTCGCCCCAATGCCGAGGGCGAGCGTGAGCAGCGCCACCAGCGTGAAGCCCGGATTCTTGCGTAGCATGCGCAGGCCAAAGCGCACGTCTTGCAGAAAATGTTCCAGCCGGGGCAGGCCGCGCCGGTCGCGATATTCTTCCTTGGTCTGCTCCACGCCGCCCAGCTTGATGAGAGCCCGGCGGCGCGCTTCTTCGGCGGTCATGCCGGAGCGCACGTTGTCCTCGACGTGCATCTCGAGGTGGCTTTCGAGTTCAGCCGCCAAATCGCCCTCCTTGCGGCCCCGGTTGAACAGTCCGCCCAGGCGCACGAATAAAGCTCGCAACCGCCTCACCATGCACGCCTCCATTGACCCGCACGTGCTTGTTGACCCAATGCGGCAATCAGCCGATCACCGAATCGCCCGATCACCGATTCGTTCACTCGTACCTCAGCGCCACCATGGGATCCACCCGGGTTGCCCGGCGGCCGGGAACGTAACTGGCAGCGAAGGCCACGGCTAGCAACACTGCAACCACCGCCGCCAGCGTAACCGGGTCCGCGGGCCCGACGCCGAAGAGCAGGCTGCCCAGCAGCTTCGCCACAGCCAGCGCCGCCGCGAGGCCCACCGCAGTGCCGGCCAGCACCAGCCGAAATCCCTGCCAGATCACCATGCCAAGAGCGTCCCCCGGCCGCGCGCCCAGCGCCAGGCGCACGCCGATTTCGCGCGTACGCATCAGCACATCACGCGCCAACAGGGCGTAGAGCCCGAGGGCGGTGAGCAGCAGCGCGATGGCTGCGAAGCACGCGGAGAGCCCCACCAGCATTCGCTCTTGCCGAAGGTGCTGCTTTACGAGGTCGTTGAAGCTGAAGATGGCGGGTGTCGCAGCCGCGGCCGTCACCCGGCGCACGGCGTCGCGGATGGCCGCCGCCGCGAGGCCTGCAGTCCGGCTGCGCACCGCCAGCGAGACGTTGGTTCCCCATTCGTCGCCTTCTGCCAAACTGTAAAGCATGCGTGGCGAGGCTTCGCGCAACGATAGGAATCGCGCGTCCTCAGATACCCCCACCACCCGGCAAGCGTTTCCGGGGTCGAGGTCTTTCCCGTCCTTGCTGGGGTCCTCGCCGCCGGAATACACAAACCTGCCAAGTGCGTCTTCGCCCGGGAAGAAATAAGCCGCGGCGGAGGCACTCAGAACGCACGCCCGGCCGGTGTCTTGGTCGGCCCGCGCAAGTCCGCGGCCCTCCAGGATTCTGGTTCCCATGGTTGCGAAGTAGCCGGGCGAAACCGACTCCGGCCAGGTATGCATATCGGAGTGAACCGCGCCCTGCTTTCCCAAAGAGAAGTAGTGCCCCGCGGCCCAGCCGTCATGGATGGGAGGCGCGGAGAGGACAGTCGCAGCTTCCACGCCGGGCGCGTTCTCAAGAGCCTCCACCATTTGCAGCGCGTCCCGCCCAGCTTGTTTTCGGGAAGGTTTGGCGGCGCTCAAGTCAACGTCGGCCATGGTCACGCCCGCGGTACGAAAGCCCGCATTCTCGAGGCGGAGGCGCAGGAACGACCGGCACAAAAGCGAGGCAGCGAAGAGCAGCGTGACGCTCACCGCCACCTGCGCCGGCACTATCCATCGGCCCAGACCTTTCGCCGAGGAGACCGGCCCGCCCTGCTTCAAAACGGGGCCTGGGGCCACGCGTACCGCCCGCAGGGCCGGCCACAATCCCGCCGCCAGAGCCGAGAACACGCTGATCGCGGCCGTGAAAGCGATGATCGCCGCACGCGGCGTCACGTCGATGGGCGGCGGCTGGCCGATACTTGCCAGCATCGACACCAGCGACCGCGCCGCCGCCCACCCGAACCAGGTTCCGCCGAGCAAGCCGCCGCCGGCCAGCAGTCCGACCTCCAACAGGACCTGCCGGAACAGCCGGGCGCGCGACGCGCCCAGGGCGCTGCGCAGGGCAAACTCCCGGGTGCGGCTGCTGACGCGGGCCAGCACCAGCAGGGCGGTGTTGGCGCAGCAGAGCAGCAAGAGTAGGCCGACGAGGACCTCCAGCGCCACCAGGGGTTGTTGAAAATCGACTTTCAGGAACGACCGTCCGGAGCGGCCGCTCTCCACGCCCATGCGAAAGGGTGCGAAGAAGCCGCTCAGAAAGTGATGAGTGGGGTCGGCTTCCTCGCGCACGGTGGCCTCGGTGGCGCGCAGGTTCGCCCGCGCCGCCTGCACGGATTCGCCGGGCTTGAGCCGCCCCATCACCGTGAGCCAGAAGCTACCGGCGTGGTGGCGCATGGGATTGGGCGCGTGGATGACCTCTTCGAACGCCAGCGGCATCACAAGGTCTGTGCGCATTCCCGCGATCAGCCCGTCAAACCCGGGCGGCAGCACGCCGATCACGGTCACCGCGCGTCCGTTGACGCTGAGCGACTGCCCCAGCGCGGACCGGCTCTCGTGAAAATGTTGCTTCCAGTAGTCGTAGCCGAGCAGCGCCTGGTAACCGTTCGGACCACCGCCCGTGACGTCGTCCCGATCCCCAAAGACCCGTCCCAGAAACGGGTGCAGCTCCAAAACGCGGAACCCGTTCCCCGAGATCAGGGCCCCATCCACTCGCGACACACTCCCTTTTTCTTCGATGGCGAATTGTTCCTGACTCCAGGCGAGCAGATCGGTGTCCACCGTCTGGTGCCGTCGCAGCGCGTCGTAGGCGGGACCGGAGAGGGAAAGGTCCGTCACACCAGGCTCGCGAAACGTGTAGCGGACCAACTGGCGGGGATTGGGCACGGGCAGGCTTTTGAGAATCACCGCGTAGGTCAAGGTGAAAATGGCGGCGTTGGCGCCGATGCCGAGCGCCAGCGTGAGCCCGGCCGCCGCCGTGAACCCCGGATTCTTGCGCAACATGCGAAGGGCATAGCGCGAATCCTGGAACAGCGTTTCCAGCACGGGCACTCCCCGCCGGTCGCGGTAGTTTTCCTTGGTTTGTTCGACCCCGCCCAACTTGATCAGCGCCTGCCGGCGCGCCTCTTCGGGAGCCATCCCGGCGCGCAGGTTGTCGTCAATCTGCATCCGAAGATGGCCCTCGAGCTCGGCCGTCAACTCGCGGTCGCGGCGTTCCCTGCTGAACACAGCACCCAGCCTCACAACCCAGGCGCGCAGCCTTCTCATGACGACTCCTCCCCGGGCGCGAGAAACCGCGCCAGAATCGCCGTGGTCTGCTCCCATTCGCGAGCTTCCTGTGCAAGTTTTCTGCGGCCCGCGCGAGTGAGCTTGTAGTATTTGGCCTTGCGGTTGTTGTCAGACTGGCCCCACTCGGAGGCGATATAGCCTTCCTGTTCGAGCTTCAGGAGCGCGGGATAAAGCGTGCCGTAGTTCACCGACAACAGGTCGCGGCTGGTCTGTTCGATGCGGCGCGCCACCCCATACCCGTGCAAGGGCCCCATCGTTTCGAGCGTCTTCAGCACCATCAGCGCCAGCGTTCCTTGCCAGACGTCAGCTTTGTCGCCCATACTCCTCCTATTGGAAAGCCATAGAAAGACTGGCACACTTCCTATGGGAATGCAATAGGGAAAATTCAGGGAGGGGCAAGGGGTGGCGCGGCGCGGATTTGGAAGGCGGTTTGCAGCCCGCCCCTACGAGGTCAGGACCCGGTCGAGAATCTGCCCCACGGCGCGGTGCCCTTCTCCGATGGCCATCTTGTGGTCCATGGCGCCGGCCAGATCGGTGTTAGCAAACGTGATTCGCCCGAAAGGCACGCTGCGCAGAATCTCGCGCGGGGCCGGCTGGCCGTCTTTTCCGAAAAAGAACCCGGGCTGGGGATTGACGTAGGCGTGTCCCCAGCGGTTCAAAATGATCCCGGCGATATCGCGCCGCGCATCGAAGCCGCCCGGCGAAAACATCTCCGTCATCTGCTCGCGGATCTGGCGCTCGTAATCGCGGAACGAGGTCGAAAGCATCTCGGCGCGCCCGCGGCTTCCCTGCTCCTCGATCGTGAGGCCGGGATAGCAGTAGAGCACCTTCAGCGTCAGCACGGTGGGTGAATCGGGTCCAATGGTCTTCTGATCGGTCGAAAACAGCGGCGCCTTGCGCACGCACAGAAAGCTGCCCAGGCCCTCGTACCAGTTCGCGCCCGATATCCCCATCTTGTATAGGAATCGCCAATTGCGCACCGCCACGTTGATCAGCATGCAGGGCGAGCGGTAGAACTGGCTGTAGGCCTCGCGATGGCTGGAGGGGAGCTCGCGCACCACCCGCTTGGTTGACCAGCAGCCGCCGGCCATCACCGCCGACCGCGCTTTCAGGCGATACACCTTGCCGTCGCGAGTGTAGGTGACGCGCACGAATTCGGACTTTTCCGGCGGCCCCTCGTGCTCCACCCGCACCACCGTGGCGCCGAGGCGGATGCGCGCGGCCTGGCCCGGCCGGTCGAGCGCCGCGAAGTTCAGATTGTTGCGGCAGACCGCCTCCAGCGTCTTCGGCCCGGGAATGGAATCCGGGATGAGGGTCTTGACGATATGGCGCCCAATTCCGCCGTTGCCGCTGGGAAAAGCCTGCCACCCGGTTTCGGCGCTGTCATCGAGGCAATGCAGCTCGTCGAACGCGTATTCGCAATAGGCCGAGAGTACGTCAGGCCCCAGGCCATAACCGCCGCCCTCGCCCGGGGTCATGAACGTCCGGATGACGTCGCGGGTGAGGCCGCGATCGCGGATGAGGTGCTCTTCCAGCGTCATGCTGTCGAGGCGCCGCGACTTCGCGTCTCCCGGATAATCGTACGGCTTGGCCGAGCTCTGGCCGCGCCCCCTGCGCCGCCGCAATTCCTCGCGCAGGGCGGGCGGAACGGGCAGCTTGGCGAGGTTCTGGCCCATCGAGCCCTTCAACCAAAGCCCGGGCGTCTGCCCGAATTTCGCGCCGAAGTAGGTTCCGTTCGGTCCCGGCATTTGCTCGAAGGTGCGCGCCAGGGGAAGCTCGGGCTCCGAACTCCCCCAGGCTTGATAGGTGAAGGCGTGCGGATCCACGCCGATCATTTCGTAGTAGCGCGCGATGAAGCTGTGGGGATACGGGAATTGGAAGTGATCGGAGCCTTGCGGGGCCATCAGCCGCTGGCCGTCCACTTCGAACTCGTTGCGCTTGGCTTCGCCGCCGAAGATTGGGTGATTCTCGAGCACCAGGCAAGTAAGGCCCGGTCCACCCTGCGTCTTAAACGAAAGCGCCGCCGCGAGGCCGCTGATGCCCCCTCCCACCACCACGCAGTCGAAGACTTCCCCGGTGTCGATGGCGTCGGCGACCGGCGCATCAAACGCGTGGTCGCGAATCCGGTGGGCAGCGTTCATCACCGAGGCGGTGTTGCCGTTCGAGTTCTTGTAGTCACCGAGGCCCCCGGGACCCGTCCAGTCGCCCTCCACACCTACCGCCAGGAGGCCGCTAGCGGACGAGGAACTGAGTAGCAGGCTCCCCGAGGCGACGAGGGCCGAGTTCAGGAAGTCGCGGCGGCAAATCCGCGCATCCATCCCCAGGGTCTTGTCCTGCTGCCTCTCGTGCCCGGAATCGGACATCCTGCGATCCTCGTGTCGTGCCCTCGTGAGCTACCCGGCCTTCGACCTGCGCAATGCTCCCCGTAGTCGTCCAGCGCAGCCGTTCGCTCCCCCGAGCGTTACGATCAAGGCCGAAGGGCGCCGAGGCAATTCATTGACAGGAGCGTTAAACAGGTATCTGCTGATTCTAAAGGACATCGTGGCTTCGTTCCTCGGCCGCCCGTGCCGTACTGAACCGAGAGCAGGCTTCAGAAGTGTTCGCAGCCCTGCCCGTGCCCGCCCAATTCAGTGACAGGAGCGTTTGACGCGTATCTGCTGATTTTAAAGAACATCGTGGCTTCGTTCCAAAGCGCCCCTCTGGGGAGCTGGGAGCGGGCTCCCAGCGGAGCGCAGACCTGGACTCGATGCAACTGCCCATAAGCATCAGCCTCTTTCTGACCATAAGCATCATTATCTCACGAGTAATACAAATTGTCAAGGCTTTACTCAGGGCGCTTCAGCCCTCGCTCGGACGCTCTCCTCCGCCTTCCAGGATCTGCGTGACGGCCCGCCGGAGCGCCTCAGGGTCAGCTTCCACCTGAATCCTGCGGCCGGTTTCAAACTCGCCAGCGTGCCGGGCGACGTAATCCGGGTCCTTAAGCTGGTGCCCGGTGAGCACGGCCACCACGTCGGCCCCGGGTTCAATGCGCCCGGCCGAGCGCAGCTTGCGTATCCCGGCGAGGGTGGCGGCGGAGGCCGGCTCGGCGCCGATGCCGTCGCCGGCCAGAGCGTGCTTGGCGGCAAAAATCTCCGCGTCGGTTACAGACTCGCACAGCCCGGAAGTTTCCTCGAGCACGCGGCGGGCTTTCTTCCAGTTGGCCGGATTCCCGATGCGAATGGCCGTGGCCTCGGTTTCCGGATTCTCCACCGGGACTAGGGCCTTGCGTCCGGTGGAAATCATGTTAAAGAACGCGCTCGCCCCCGCCGCCTGCACCACCACCATTCGCGGCGTCTTCGCGACCAAGCCGAGCTCGGCAAGCTCGTGCAGGCCCTTGCCGATGGCAGAGGTGTTGCCGAGATTCCCGCCCGGCACCACGATGTAATCGGGTGAACTCCAATCACGCTGCTCCAGAAGTTCGGCCGCCAGGGTCTTCTGTCCTTCGATGCGGAAGGGATTCACGGAATTGACCAGATAGAGCCCGAGCTCGGAGGCGGCGTGGCTTACCAGTTCGAAGGCGCGATCGAAATTCTCGCCCACCTCCACCACGGTGGCGCCAAAATCGAGCGCCTGGGCGAGTTTGGCGGAGGAAATTCGTCCCGCGGGGACGAAGATCAGCGCCTTCAAGCCCGCTCGCGCCGCGTAGGCGGCCATTGAGGACGATGTGTTACCCGTCGAGGCGCAGGCCACCACACGGACCCCGAGCGCGACGGCGCGGCTGATGGCCACCGTCATGCCGAGGTCTTTGAACGACCCCGTCGGGTTGCCGCCCTGCTGCTTGACGTGGAGCCGTGCGACGCCGGCCCAGCGAGCGGCGCGCGGCGCTTCGAGGAGCGCCGTCCGTCCCTCGGAGAGCGAAACGATTCCAGCCGGATCGAAAAAATCAACCAGCTCGCGGAAGCGCCATACCCCGCTGCGGTCGAGCGGCCGGTCGCTCCGCCGGCGCTCGAGCCAGCGCGTGCGCAGGGATTCGCCCTCGATTCCGCTCAAATCGCAGACCACTTCCAGCAGGCCGCCGCAGCGGCAGCACAGGTGGCCGGAACCGCCCGAATCCTGGCGCTCGTGGCAGCCGTCTTCAGCGCATTGGATGGACCAGGGCATTAGCCGTGACGAGTGACAAGTGACGAGTGACGAGTGACGAGCAAATCGACCGTCGTCAGTGGGTCGGATCAGCCTTTGATTCGGGCCCGCCAGCCGACCAGAATACAAAGTCAATGATCTTTATGTCCGGAAGATGCCCGGCAGCCGGACCGTATCGATTGCGAAACACCCGTATGTGCCTCTCCAACATGCTGCAGGCGACGATCTCTTTGTAGGTTGCGCACAGGCTGCTGTAAAACGCCAACTCCGGTTCGAGCCGCTGATCGATCTTCTTGCTGTAACGAGGAGCAAAAGAAAAAGCCGCGGCTATTTTGGAGTCGTAAACTGAATATTTCGGATTCACGGTATGAGCGAGCTTCGTCACGAACGAAAACTGAAGGCTGCG
>DATJAQ010000009.1:0-6170 GCA_035516075.1 Terriglobia bacterium
GATCGAAAGCGGCGTGAACATCAGGGGGATCATGGCGTATTGCAGCAGGGTCTGCTTGGTCATGTTCGACGCCCAATGGCGCGCCGCGGCGTGACCGATCTCGTGCGCGATCACGCCCGCCAACTGGCTTTCTTCGTCAGCGGCTTGCAGCACCCCCGTGTTCACGTAGATGAATCCGCCTGGCACGGTGAAGGCGTTGATGGTCGGGTCGTCGATCACCTTGACGGTCAGAGGAATCTTCAGGTCGGAGTTGCGCGCCACGTTTTGGGCCACGCGGTTTACGTACTCGTTGACCACGGGATCGGTGCAGAGTTTCGACTGGTGGTCGATTTGCTGCGCGTATTCCTTGCCGATGGCGATCTCCTTCTGCTCGGAGATGATGCTGCGGTGGGCCACCTTGCGGTCGCCGATGTCGTTGACGTTGTCCTTCTTGTCGTCCGCCGTCAAGGGCACGGCAGCGAACGAAAGTAGCACAGCGAGCCCGATCCATACGCGGCGCTTTTTCATACCCATTCTCCTGGCAGTACCTCTGCCTCGATTATATCACCCGGCACGCCGCAAAGCCCGGCGTGCACGAACCGCCACCACCAGCGTCGCGCAGAATCCCGGAGGGCCCGTCCTCGTGTCCGGTCCGAAGAGGCCCAAGCTCTTCCACCTTCAATCGTCCCTACCTCTTCGATTGACGAAGTGCCGAAGGGGTTGCTTAGACCCTCCATCGCGGAGAGGGACCGCGCGGGCAATGCAGCAGGGCCGGACGCCGTTCCGGCCGGAAACCGGAATATTCCCGCGTCGAGGCCGCCCGAATCGCCAGGCGGCTGGCGGGCAGGCCCAGGGCTCCGCGCGGGCTGCCGCATATTGGACCACAAACCAGTTGACAGTATCCGCTTGAGCGGGGACATTAGAAAGCGCCGCATATTCCACTCGATGCAGCGACCGGGGGAGCACAGGAGGCCGATGAAGGTCCAACAGGTCCAGATCGGCCAGCTCTGGCGGTCGACTGAGACGAACGAAGCCTGGCTGGTGACCAAGACTTACGCGGAGTTTTTCACATACTACGCGGTCCTGCGCAAGGTCGATGGTGGGGACGCGGACGTGCGCCGCGTCAGGGTGGTGAATTCCCCGGAAGGACCGGCGCTGGCAGGGTTCACCATGGTGGAGGATTCCGCGTGAGGCCCCCACTGCCCGGCAGCCTGTGAGCCCAGCCGCGGGGATTTGCCGATCCCCGGCCCCGCGGCGCCAACCCGAGACATGCTGACCCACGTTCTGCAAGCGATCGGCGCCTTTATTGTGTCCGTCATCTCCTCGAGCGGCTATGCAGGCATCGTGCTGCTGATGGCCATCGAGTCGGCCTGCATTCCGCTGCCTTCCGAAGTGATCATGCCGTTCTCCGGGTACCTGGTGCTGCTGGGGCGCTTCAAGCTGGTCTGGGTGGCGGTGGCGGGAGCGCTCGGCTGCAACCTGGGCTCGGCCGTAGCTTACTACGTGGGCGCGAAGGGCGGCCGGCCCCTGGCCGAGAAGTACGGCCGCTACGTGCTGGTGTCGCGGCGCGATCTTGACCGCGCCGATCGCTGGTTCACCCACTACGGCAACAGCACCGTGTTCTTCGCGCGGCTGCTGCCCGTGATCCGCACATTTATCGCGCTCCCGGCGGGCGTAGCGCGGATGAGTTTTCTGCGCTTCAATCTTTACACCTTTGCAGGATCGCTGCCGTGGTGCTGGGCCCTGGCCTACGCCGGAATGCGCCTGGGAGCCCGCTGGGAGGTCCTGCGCGATTACTTCCGTCGCTTCGACACCTTCATCGGCCTTGCGATCGCGGCCGCGGCGGTTTGGTTCGTTTATACGCATTGGAAGAACCGGGCCGGCGCCGAAGCTTCCTAGCAACGTTGCGCTGAACCCCGGAGAGTCTCCCCGAAATCGAACGGCTCTTCACACCGATCTTACCGGCATGGTGACGATGTCCTCCACCGCCGCCACCTCGCGGGTCACGAAGGGCTCGCCGTAGCGCACGCCAATCATGAGTCCAAAATGTCGCGAAAGCGAACCGACGCGCTCGCGCAGATCTTTTCGCGAAGGAAAGAGGTTGCGCACGTCCTTGTCCGAGGAGAACTGTGATGTGTAGCAGAGGATCGACTTCAGCTTCTTCTCGAACTGTCCGGTGACGTCCACCACGAAGCTCGGTACCACGGCCGGTACATAGACCGAGGCGTAAATGATTTTGAAGGGCCGATGCGGCGCGCCCTCGATCGGCAGCTTGTCGAGTCCCGCCAGGAAACACGCTTCGTAGCCGATCTGGCCGGTGGTGTAGTGGTCGGGGTGGCGGCCCTCCCAGTAGGGCAGGATCACCGTGCGCGGCTGCAGCTCGCGAATCTTCTGGGCAATCTTCAGCTTGTACTCGCGCAGGTCCTCGATGGCGGCGTCGGGCAGTCCGAGATTCTCGCGATGGGCGAGGCCCATCACTTTGGAGGCCCGGGCGGCTTCGCGCGCGCGTAGGGCTGCGTTGCCGCGGGTGCCGCTCTCGCCCGCGGAAAGGTCGAGAGCGCCCACCCTATAGCCGGCTTCCACCATTTTGATGACGGTGCCGCCGCAGGTGAGCTCGATATCATCGCGATGAGCGGCGATTGCCAGGACGTCGAGTTTCATAGGATGTTAAACTCTGCCTCCACGGATTTTGAATGCAACGGGGTGACCCGATGCCGAACACCAGGATACCCAGACGCCCAAGGCCCATCGAGGAGCATGACGATCGGCCCCTCAGGGACCACGTCGCCCTTGTTACCGGCGCCGGGCGCAGAATCGGCCGCGTCATCGCGCTCAGCCTGGCGCGCGCCGGAGCCCACGTGGTGGTCAATTATAGCCGCTCCCGGACCGGCGCCAGGGAAACGATGGGCGAAATTCTGGCGCTCGGCGTCGATGCTCTCGCGCTCCGGGCCGACGTGTCGAAGCCGGCCGAAGTGCGCGCTATGTTTCGCGCTGTTGAGCGCCGCTTCCGCCGCCTGGACGTGCTGGTGAACAATGCGGGCGTCTTTTTTCCAGCCAGCTGGGACAAGCTGAGCGAGCGCGACTGGGACCGCGTGCTCGGGATCAATCTCAAGGGGCCGTTCTTCTGCGCCCAGGCTGCGGCCCGCCTGATGATGAAGAGCGGCGGTGGGCGGATCATCAACATTTCCTCGCTCGGTGGCCTGCGGGCGTGGCCCGGCTACCTGCACTACTGCAGCTCCAAGGCCGGCCAGATCATGCTCACCCGCTGCCTCGCCAAGGCGCTGGGTCCGAGCATCATGGTGAATAGCGTCGCTCCCGGCACCATCCTGTTTCCCGGTGAGAAGCCAAGCCCGGGCCAGCGGCGCTCGATTCCGCTCACCCCCATGCAGAAGTCTGGACGCCCGGAAGACGTGGCGGCGGCGGTGCTCTTCCTGGCCACTTCGGCAGAGTTCATTACCGGCCAGGTGATTCCGGTCGACGGCGGCCAGTCGATCCTCTGACGGTCGCGCGCGGCCGCTTCCTAGGCAGCCACGAGACCTCGCATTTTTTGATTCAGAGCAAATCATTGATTTCAAACCACATTCCAGCTTCGATAGGCCCTCTTTTTTGCGGACTGTCGCCCCGCCCGGCCCCGGGTCCGCCCAGCATCCAGTCCGGCGCTCGGATGGCAATCGAAACTCGGCAATACGAGCCTTGGGAGCCAGACGTTGGACGACACACCGCGCACGACTGTCTGCCAACGTTGTACATCTCCAACGCCAATCCTTGACGCAGCCCGTTCCTTACCAACTCTCCGATTTTCGGCCCGTTTACGGCCGCAACGCCTTGAAAATAAGCGGGATAACGGCATTGGCTTCGGCTCGTGGGTTTTCGTGATAAATTATTGGTACAAAAAGGGTTAACCCAATTGGCTTCGGGTGGCTTCGCCCCTCGAATTTG
Organism: Terriglobia bacterium; assembly: GCA_035516075.1. Lineage (GTDB taxonomy): Bacteria > Acidobacteriota > Terriglobia > UBA7540 > UBA7540 > Gp13-AA77. Next base: position 3,919 of record DATJAQ010000009.1, read on the forward strand.
GCGATGGTTACAGCCTTCGGGCCAGAGGGAAGCGGCCGACTTAGGGACATTAAACACGGTGGTATTTACTTTATACTACCCTGTGGGCGGATGTCAAGCGAAAAGCGAGGCAGACTCGGGGCTGGACTTGCGCCCGACCACGGTACACTCGGAGAGCAAACTCACTTCCTGTCGTAGGGGTCGGGGTACTTCAGCACCGTGCCCAGGTCGATACCGCGAATGATGTTCGCCGAATGGTAGAACAGCCCCCAGGAATCGATGGTGGACATATCGGGGAAAATGCAGGCTTCGAGGACGAAGCCGGGCCGGGTCCGGGTGATCCAGCCGCCGCCGGCTCCCGTGGTTCCGCCGAACTGATCCGAACCTCCCAGCAGCGTGCAGTAGCACGACGCCGGATTGCCCTGACAGCTTCCGGGCTGAACCTGGGCGTAGTAGGCCAGAGCTGCCAGGCTCGGTTGGCTGGTGTAGAGAGTGCTGGCCAGCACGAAGATCTCGGATTGGTCGGAGGCAAGGTAATCGCAGAAATCCTGGCTGCCGGACAGGCGCAGGGGATTGCTGCCGTTGGTGCCGTACGCGGGCCCCATCTTCAGCACCGTGCCGCCGGTTTGAGTGCAATACTGATCCCCCAGGCTATCCGGCGGTTTCGACTTCCGCGGCGCAGGGTCCTGGCCGTTGATGCGTTGGCCTGCGACCGCCAGGAAGAGAATCGCCAGGCTGCCCGCCGCTAATCCCGAAAACAGACGCCTCATGTCTTGCCTCCTGATGTCTCCGATGGCGACCGGCGCCGCAAAAGGCTGCGAACACGCCTGAGATCAAGCCCCTCCAGACTTTAGGAAGTGTATCACAGCCTCGCCAGCAGCACGCCAAAAAAGGGGGCTTTATTCGCAGGCGCCGTGGTGAACTCAACTCGCCGCTTGACGCCTCCATCACGCCCGAACCCACAAGCGACCCTGGGCCGGCGGGCGCGTTTGCAACCTGCTTCTACTTCGACGAAAACGCCGCGCCGGAGGCGGTGACGGCCCGCCGCAGAGACGCTTCCAGATCCGCGAGAGCCACCGGCCGATGACCGAAGCGCGCCGCCTGATAGAGCTCGGTGAACGCCGCCGCCGAGCTGCGCAAGGCAACGCTGGGGAGGGCCGCTACGAATTCCAACGGCGTCGTGGCAGGAGCCTTCTCAACTCCGCGGCGGGCCAGTGCCCGCAGGAATCGCTGGTAGGCCAGACTCGCGGCCTTGGCGCCGGGCGGCCCCTGACGCGCGGCCAACTTCCAGACCAGTGCTGCTCGAAGCTCGACAATCCAGGCGGGATGGCGCACGGCCACAGCGAACAGTGCTAACACGATCAGGAGCGAGGCGAGCGCTTGCAGCCGGTGGTTGCCGAGCCAGTTCCGGGTGCTTGCCAGACCACCCAGGCTGAGGCGCTCGAAGCGCCGCCGAATCTCCTGGAAACGCCGGTCGATGGACTGCGAGCCCGTCTCCAGGGTGGAGGCAAGTTGCACCTGGTGGCCAAAGTCATAGTTCACCACCCACTCGCTCCAGAAAAGTTCGGCGGCGTCGAGGTAGTCGGCCAGTACGGCTGAGGCCGAAGCGCTCTCCGCGCCGCCGGGCGTGGGGTCAAACGGAACCCAACCGGCTCCCGCGAAATGGACTTCCACCCAGCTATGGGCGTCGCGGCCCCGCACCACAAAGTCGCGACCCACGGGGTTGTACGAGTCAGCCTGAAACCCGTTCACGAGGCGCGCTGGAATTCCAAGGCTGCGAAGCATCACCGCCAAAGCCGACGCAAAATACTCGCAGTTGCCTCGCTGGGTGGTGAAGAGGAAGCTGGCGAGGGGGTCTTTCGCGTCCACGGCTGGCAGGTCAAGGGTGTAGCCGTACCGGGCGCGCAGGTAGTTCTGAAGGCTGAGCGCGCGGTCGTAGTTATTGTGATCGCGGGCGGTGATGCGGCGGGCGAGGCCTGCGATGCGAGTATCGAGGCGCGGCAGCGCAAGCCATGCGTCCGCGGCGGCGTTGCGCGGTTCGCTGCGATCCTGGCGCAGCTCTTGGGGGGAGGGAAGCCCCGCGTCCGAAACGACTTCGTAGGCGAACGGCGCCGGAAAGTGCTGTGGGTTGTGCACCGAACCGGTATCGTCGAGCAGGAGATAACGCAAGGGCGCGGCGATCTCGCGGGGCCGATTGACGACGAAGAGGACGTCGGAGGAGACGGGCGCCAGCAGCACCCGGTAGCGCAGTGCCGGCCCCATCGGGGTGGACA
>DATJAQ010000010.1:0-4223 GCA_035516075.1 Terriglobia bacterium
GTCGATCTAGCCGGGCAGCGACGCTCCATCGCGTGCCCAGCGCCGGGTCTGCCGCCCGCCGGAATGCCGTTATTTGAACGCAAAACGCCTTCGAAATGCCGGCCGTTTTGCCGTCATTTGAACGCAAATGTCCAAAAATCGTACACTTTTTTTTACGCCACTGTCCTGGTGAGTTATGCAAATCCGCTTCGATGGAAAGTGGAGTTCCGGCTTCGGACTTCCTTGCCGCTCATGCCAGGCTACGTTCCTGGAACGCCCCGGGCAGCCAACTGCCCGTGCTATACTCGCGGCGTCGGGGGCCGGAGCGGCGCGCGGCCCCGGCCGCGGCGCGTTTCGGCTATGGGCCTCCTGTACAGTCTACTGGTCACCTTGGCGGCTCTGGTCGCGGCGCCGTGGTACCTTGTCCGCTACGGGCTGCGCGGGCTCCCGCGCGGCTATTGGAGCGAGCGCTTGGGGCGGCTGCCGGCGTCACTGAGCGAGCCCGAGGAGGCGGGCGCGATCTGGATTCACGCCGTGTCGGTTGGCGAGACCCTGGCGGTGGCGGGCCTGGCGGGCGAGATGCGGCGGCGCTTTCCCACGCGGCCCGTCTATTTGAGTCACGTCACGCCCACGGGCCGCGCCGCGGGCGAAGCGCGCATCCCGGGCGTCGCCGGGCGCTTTTACCTTCCGCTCGACTGGAAGTGGGCTGTGCACTGCGTGTTTGACCGCCTCCATCCGTCCCTGCTGCTCGTCGCCGAAACCGAACTTTGGCCGAACCTGCTGGGCGCGGCGCGGGAGCGGGGCACGCCCGTGGTGCTGGTGAACGCCCGCCTTTCGGAGGGCTCCTTTCGCGGCTACCGGCGGTTCGCATTCTTCTTCAAGGGCGTTCTGGGCGCTATCGATCGCGTTTTCGCTCAGACGGAGCGCGACGCCGGCCGCTTCCGCGAACTCGGCGTGCCCGGCGGCAAGGTTACCGTGGCCGGCAATCTGAAGTTCGACGGCCGTCCGCCCGAGCTTGGGGAACTGCCGCGCCGCGCCCGTCACGCGCTCCGGGATGCCGGCCGCGGGCCCGTGCTGGTGGCGGGCAGCACCATGGCCGGGGAGGAGCGTCTGCTGCTTCGCGCCTGGGACCGGCTCCGCAAACGCTTTCCGCGAGCGTTTTTGGTGCTTGCGCCGCGGCATCCGCAGCGCTTCGAGGAGGTGGCGCAGGCGCTGGGGGACGAGGGCCGGCGCTTCGTGCGCCGCACCGCGCTCGACCCCTCGGAGTTCAACGCCCAGGTTGCGGGGGCGGAGATTCTGTTGCTCAACACCATCGGCGAGTTGGCCGGAATGTTCGAGCTGGCGGACGTGGCTTTCGTGGGCGGATCGTTGGTGGCAAGCGGCGGGCATAATCTTCTGGAGCCCGCCTATTGGGCGAAACCGGTGCTGTTTGGCCCGCACATGGAGAATTTTCGCGACGCGGCGGAGCAGTTTGTGAGCGAAAAAGCGGGCTACCAAGTGCAGGGTCCCGAGGAGCTCGCCCTCCGAGTGGCCGAGCTCTTCACGGACCCCGCGCGGCGAGACGAGGTCGGGCGGCGGGCGAAGCGGCTGTTGGAGCGGGAATCTGGAGCGACGAAGCGGATCGCAGACGCGCTCGCCGAATGGCTCGGCGAGCCCAGCGCCTTGCAGCCCTCCGCCGTGGGAGGCCGGGCGCTGTGAGCACCGTGCTGCGCCCGCTCAGCCGGCTCTACGGAGTGGGCGCGGCAATGCGCGGCGCCGCCTACCGCCGCGGCTGGCTGCGAAGGCGCCGCCTCAACCATCCCGTGATCTCGGTGGGCAATCTCACCGCCGGCGGCACCGGGAAGACGCCGCTGGTCCGCTGGATTGTGGAGCGCTTGCAGGCGCGCGGCTTTCGCCCTGCGATACTCACGCGGGGCTATCGGCGCCAGAACGGCCCGGACGCCATCGTGGTGCCGCCCAAGCCCGGCCGCGCTCCCGAGCCGCGTGAGGTGGGTGACGAAGCCGCCTGGCTGGCGCGTGAGCTGCCCGCCGTGCCGATCGGAGTGAGCGCCGACCGGTATACCACGGGGCGGCTGATCGAGGAGAATTATCCCGTCGACGTTTTCGTGCTGGACGACGGTTTTCAGCACCTGGCGCTCGGGCGCGACCTCGACGTGGTGGTGCTCGATGCGACGCGCGGAATCTCCGACCGCGAGGTTCTGCCGGCCGGGTTGCAGCGCGAACCGTGCTCGGCGCTTGGGCGCGCCGATGTGGTGGTGATTTCGCGCGCTGAACTTGCGGATCCGGCTCCGCTCGAAGCCGCGGTGCGCGGCGTCCGCCCCGGCGCCCGGCTGGCGCGGGCCCGGACGCGCCTCGAGCGCCTGGGGGACCTGGCGAGCGGGAAAGCCTTGAGCGTCGAAGAGTGGAGGGGCCGGCCCGTTCACGCCTTCTGCGGCATCGGCAACCCGGAGGCCTTCTTCAGCGACTTGCGCCGGTGGGGCTTCGACGTGGTTCGCGAGAGCGTTTTCCCGGACCATTTCGCCTATCGCAATCTCAACTTTGCGCGAACCAGCCCGGGAGGGGAGGTGGCAGCTCTGCTGACCACGGAAAAGGACCTGATGAACCTCCAGGGCCTGAAGATATCCGAAGTCGGCGTGCCCGTGCTGGCCTGCGTCACACGGCTTGAGATCGACGACGAAGTCGAATTCGACGCGGCGCTGTTTTCGCAATTGTCCCGTTCAGGCGGCGAGGTGGAGAGCCGGACTTGAGGGCTGAAGGTTGATCTCACGTGGGGTACAACTCGAGCAGCCGGCCAAGATCATGGTGCGGGCCACCAACTGGGTGGGCGACGCCATCATGTCGCTGCCTGCGCTCGAAGCCCTGCGCTCCCGCTATCCCGGCGCCGAGATCGTGGTGGTGGCCAAACCCTGGGTGGCCGAACTCTATTCGAGTCATCCGGGGGTGTTCCGGCTGATGACTTATGATCCGGCGGGCGAACATCGCGGACGGCGCGGCTTCGCGAAGCTGGTAGAGAGCTTGCGCCACGAGTGCTTCGGGGCGGCCATTTTGTTTCAACGGGCCTTTCACGCCGCCTGGATGGCGTGGCGGGCGCGGATCCCCGTTCGAATCGGCTATGGCACGGACGGTCGCGCGATGCTGCTCACGGAGCCCGTGGGTCTGCCGGCACCGGGCCACGTGGGCCATCAGTCGGCCGAATACCTCGAGCTGTTGTTCCGAGCCGGCTTGGTGGAGCATCGGGCGGGCCCGGTGCGGCAGGTCAACCTCGCCCTGACCAAGGCGGAACGCCGATGGGCGGCGGAAGAGCTGAAGGCGCTCGGGCTCGACGGACCGCGTTATTTCGTCGGGCTGAACCCGGGCGCTTCCTTTGGACCCGCCAAGCGCTGGCCGGCAGAGCGCTTCGCCGCTCTCGGCGATCGCCTGGTGGGTGCCCTCGGAGCCGACGTGCTGGTGTTCGGCGCCGAGGCGGAGCGCCCGTTGGCCGAAACGGTCGCGCGCCTGATGCAGCACACGCCGGTGGTACTGGCAGGCAATACGACGCTGCGCCAGTGGATGGCCCTCACTGCGCGCTGCCGGGTGGTGGTGACGAACGACTCCGGCCCGATGCACGTGGCGGCCGCGCTGGGCGTTCCGGTGGTGGCAGTGTTCGGCCCTACGGACGATCGCGCTACCGGGCCCCTCAGTCCGTGGGCGCGGGTGGTGAAGCATCCAGTGGACTGCAGCCCTTGCGGGCTGCGGGAATGCCCCATCGATCTGCGCTGCCTCGCCGGGGTCAGCGTAGACCAGGTTCATCGCACCGCCCTGGAATTGGTGGCGGCTTACGAGTCGGCGCGCCAGCGGCTGGCCTGAAGCTCGGGGAAACGGAGAAGGGGTTCGGATGCCGGAAAACGCCCAATCGCCTAAGAAAGACCTGATGCGGCTGGGCGCCGCCGATCGTGCGCGGCTCGTGCGCATTGTCGGGCGCTTCGCAGGCCTGGCGATCGTGGTGCTGGGCGACCTGGTGGCGGACGAGTTCATCTACGGCGAGATCGCACGCGTGTCGCGCGAAGCGCCGGTGCTGATTCTCAAGGAGCGCGAGAGGCGCATCGTGCCAGGTGGCGGCGCGAACGCCGCCAACAACCTGGTGGACCTTGGAGTGAGGGTGACATTGCTGGGCGCGGCCGGCGAGGATAGGGCCGGCGAGGAACTCCTGAGGTGCTTCACGGAAAAGGGTGTAGCGGTGGACGGAGTCGCGCGGGCCCGGGGCT
>DATJAQ010000011.1:0-3595 GCA_035516075.1 Terriglobia bacterium
GCACCGGTCCCCTGTCGGACGCGTGTTCGCGATTAGCCCGACAAGGTTGGCCGAGTTAGGGAACCAGCTGGTTGGCATGGACCAAATCGAGCCCCACCAACGCGGGTTTGAGTTCGAGAGGTTGCTGAACGACTTGTTCGAAGCGCATAGTCTAGCGCCGCGCGGGTCGTTCAGACTTGTCGGCGAGCAAATAGACGGGAGCTTTCAACTCAACGCAGAGGTTTATTTGGTGGAAGCCAAGTGGCAGGCAAAACAGACAGGGCAGGACGACTTACTGGTATTTCGAGAAAAGGCTGAGAGCAAATCCACCTGGACAAGGGGCTTATTCATCAGCCATGCCGGCTTTTCGTCTGACGGGCTGAGGGCATTCGCCCGGGGCCGGGCAACCAATATGATCGGCATGTCGGGTCAAGACTTATTCTTCGTACTTTCGGGTGAAATGTCGCTGATAGACGCTATCGAGAAGAAAGCCAGGAGAGCTGCCGAAACCGGAGAGTTTTTTGTGCCCGTCTTTGACCTAGTCAATGGCTAGCAGGCGGAAACAAAGACAACGTTCTACTACGACCTTTACTCGACGGCAGCCATCGACGGACCACCTTGGAGACTCTCATCCTGAGCCCGGCGAAGCTGCTGCGCCCCACTTGGGCGGAAATCTCCCTGCCTGCCCTGCGCCGCAATTTCGAGCGCGTCCGCGAGCTCGCCGGGCCGCGGCGGCGCGTGATGGGCGTGATCAAGGCGGACGCCTACGGTCACGGCGCCGTGCGCGTGGCCCAGTGCCTGGCGGCGAGCGGGGTGGACTGGCTGGGCGTGGCCACGGTGGAAGAAGCGGCGGAATTGCGCCAGGCGGGCGTGGAGCAGCCCATCCTGCTGCTCGGCGGGCTCTACATGAGCGACCCCGCTGACCTGGTGGAGTACAGCCTGACGCCCAGCATCTCGTCCACGGCGCGCCTCGACACCTATGCCGAGTGCGCCCGGCGCTCCGGGCAGCCGATCCAGTTTCACCTCAAGATCGACACCGGGCTGGGGCGCCTGGGATTGCCGCCGGGCCGTCTCGCGTCGTTTCTCGCGCGTTACCTCGAACTGGAGGGGCTCGAGCTCACCGGCATCTTCACCCACCTCGCCTCCGCCGAAGACCTGGTGGCCACCCAGACCGACGAGCAACTGGCGCACTTCCAGACTGCGCTCAAGGAGCTGCCGTGGTACAAGGTGCAGCCGCGCTGGGTGCACATCTCGAACAGCGCTGCGCTGCTGGTGCGGCGCGATTTCCCTGAAAACATGGTGCGCGTCGGCGCCCTGCTGTACGGCTTCTGCTCGCCACTGGCGCTCCCGCCGGGCCGCGCCCTGCCTCCCGTGCCTGAATTCGAGCCCGTGCTCAGTTTCAAGTCGAGGGTGGTTTATCTTAAAGACGTACCCGGCAACACACCGCTCGGTTACGGCGGGGCGTTCCACACCCGGCGTCCGTCGCGCATCGCCACCGTGCCGGTGGGTTACGCCGACGGCTTGAGCCGCCAGCTCTCCGGCCGCGGCCACGTGATCGTCAACGACGAGTACGCCCGCATCGTGGGCCAGATCAGCATGGATCTCGCCCTCCTCGACGTCACCGACATTCCGGGCGTCGAGGTGGGCGACGAAGTGATCCTCATTGGCCGCTCCGAACACTGCCGCATCACCGCCCACGAAATCGCCGCCGCCCTCGGCACCGTGCCCTACGAAGTGCTCTGCTCCATCGGCAAGCGCGTGCCGCGCCTCTATGTGGACGACGAAAGTGCCGTCGCCCAGTGACTCCAGACCCTTCGGCGAAAGCCTGAGACCGGCCGCGCTTCTCAGTGCTCCGGTGCGTATCTTCGAGGCCCGGAAATCGGGCCTGTTTTAGCCATGAGTTGGAAGCGGCGAATACCGCGCCGCCCCGCGCCAGGCGAGCGCAGAGTCCTGCGGCTCGATCAAGCTGCGAAGGCCTTCGAGCGCGCGAACGACCCGCCGCATTTCGGTTGCGGTACCGATCCCAACGCGGAAGTAAGGCCGAAGGTGCGGGTCGCGACTCCAGTGGCGCACGAGGATGCCTTGCCGCGCCAGGCGGCGCGCGACCTCCGGCGCCTTTGGACCGAAGCGGGCGAAGACAAAGTTGGCGGCGCTCGGCGCATAGGGCACGCCGAGCGAGTCCAGACAGCGGCAGAGCCGGTGGCGCTGCTCGAGCACATCGCTCACGTGCCGGCGCAGGTCGTGCGGGCTGTTGATGGCGGCGAGGGCCGCCGCGAGCGCCAGCGAATTCACGGGAAAGACGGCCTGCGCACGTCGCATCCAGTCCGTGAGTCCGCGTCGCGCAAACAGCAGCCCCAGGCGCAATCCCGCCAGGCCGTGAGCCTTCGAGAAGGTGCGCGCCACGATCAGATTCGGGTAGCGCCGGATCCACGGCAGCACCGTTTCGCCCGAGTAATCGAAGTAGGCCTCATCGACCAGAATGAGGGTGCCTGGTGCGGCGCGCAACAGGCCACGCAGATCGTCTTTCGGGATCAGCGTGCCGGTGGGGTTGTTCGGATTCGCGAGCGCCAGCCAGCGTACCCGCGCGCGACCGGGGCCCGCCCGGAGCGCGGCCAGCGCTCGATGCACAGGCAGGCGAAGTTTCGAGTCGTAGTGAATCACCTTGGTTTTCCCGCCGGCCACCGAATGGAAGAACTGGTACATGGTGAAGGTGAGGTTGGGGATCAGCAGCGAATCGCCGGGGTCCACAAACGTATCGCAGATGAGCTTGAGGGCGTCGTCGATGCCGTTGGTGAGGAGAAGTTCCTCGGCGCGCACGTTGAAGTGGCGGGCCAGTTCGGCGCGGGCGCTTTCGTATTCGGGATAGGCGCCGAGCTGGGTGGCCTGGACAGCGTTGCGGAGGCGCCGCAATACGCCGGGCGCCGGGCCCGCGGTGTTCTCGTTCATGTCCAGGCGCACTTTGGTGGTGCGCTCTTCGGAAGGGGGGCGCTCGGCTTGGATGTTGTAAATGGCCCGTCGAGGATTGATGATGGCCACGGTCTTGGCTTGGCTCCCTTGCGCTGGATCTCCGCGAATGGCCGCCATTGGAAACTGCGGACACGAAAGCATAGCAGGAAGCCATCCTTGAAGGGGCGGTACGGCTCACTCGGGTTCGAAGGCAGCTCGCGGTAGTGGTTCAGCTTGAGTCTTCTGGGGACGGGTGTCGCCGCAGCGGAAACTTTACCACCTTCGCCCGCGATTTTCGCTTGACATTTCACCGAGCTGTATTATACCGTCAATACCATCATGTCTAAGGCTCCCAGGCACCCGCTTCATCTCCGTCCCAATGGCCCTTACGGACGTCGGCGCGGAGAAACGACGCCAAACGAAGTCATTGGTACTAACCCTTTCCGCATCAAACAGATAGCCCGAAAACGGCAAAAACGAAGCCAACCAGCTTATCGCGCTTGTTTTCAGCGCGATAGAACCAGAAAAGGGCCTGAAATCGGCTTAAGAGCGAGGAATGTGACAGCGTCAATGAATTGGCTTGAAGTCGGACGGTGTTGTCAGACAATGGGTAACAAGCGGGGCACGGTCCGGTACCGGGAACCGCAGGAAGAGGGTGGCGCACGGAAGC
>DATJAQ010000012.1:0-2551 GCA_035516075.1 Terriglobia bacterium
TACCGGCGCCCTGCCAAGTCACCGTAACCGCGCCGTCGAGGTCGGTGCGGAACACCTGGGCGCCCGCCGTGCGAAGGCGATCGAGCGTCTCCGGGTTGGGAGAACTCCGGGCGCTCGCGCCCGCCGCGGCGATGAGTGCAATCCGAGGCGCTACGCGCGACAGGAACTCATCGGTGGTGGAGGTCTTGGCGCCGTGGCGAGCTACTCGGAGCAGGTCGCTCGCCAGGGTCACTCCCGAGCGGACCAGCTTTCTTTCCACTCCACCGCTCACTTCCCCGGGCAACAGCAGATTCACGCCCCCAGCCGAAATCCTCAGCGCCAGCGAATCGTCGCCTGCAGCCCTGGCGTGGGCAGAGTTATAGTCCCCATCCCTTGCTGATGGCGGCCACAGAACTCTTGCGGACGACTGCCCGAGGGGAACCGAGTCGCCGGCGGCCAGTTCCCGCACGTGTATCTTCTGCCGATAAACCTCGTTAGAAACCTCACCGTAGACCTGCCCGTAAGAAGTGCCCATCGGGCCCGTCAGGTCATTGGCGGCGCGCCATAGCTCGCCGACGCGAAAATTCCTCAACACCGCTGCCACTCCACCCAGATGATCGTCGCGCGTGTCGGTGACCACCAGCACGTCGATCGACTTCACGCCCCGCGACCACAAGTAGGGCGAGACGATATCCTCACCGGGATCCCACCGGCTGCGCTGGAAGGCACCCTCGCGCCCACCGAGGCCGCGCCCGGCACCGGCGTCCACCAGCATGGTCCCGCCATCGGGCAGCACCAGGAACAGAGCGTCGCCACCGTCGCAATCGAGCACCGTCACCTCCACCCCGCCGGCCGGAAGCCGGGGAGAAAACGGATGCGTGGAAACCAGGGCAGCAAAGGCGGCCAGCGTGCCGAGCGAAACCCAGAAAATGCCCCGGCTATTTGGCGCGCGACGTAGGGCCGAACGGCGTTCGGCCCAGGGCCAGCGCCACTGGCCCCTACATTCTTGCGCCTTGGGTGCGGTATCGTCTGCGGCCGCGCCCCTTGACACCGAGAGGGCCCAGGCCGCCGCACTCGCCGAAAGGGCGAATCCCCACGCCACCCAAACCGGCGGCTCGGGGATGCGATAGGAAAGCCAGGCCGGCAGGTGAGGCAAGCGGGTCAAGGCGAACAGTGCCTTCATCATGAGGGCTAGGATCCTTGCCGGCCCGGCCGCGATTGCGGGCGCGAAAGCGGCGAGAAGGACGGTGGGCACCGCCAGGGCCAGCAGAATGGTCATCACCGGAATGGCGATGGCATTCAAGCCGATGCCCGCGTAGGTGACGCGATGAAAAGTCTCCGCCATGGGCAGCAGCAGACCGAGTTGGAGGATAACGGAGAAGAGGAAAATGTTCGCCGTCCAGATCGCGACTTGCGCGGGCCTCACCACCAGCGCGGCGGCGACGCGGGGGTGCCGGTTGAGGAACCGGCAGCGCGATTTCAGCCATCCCACCAGCGACCGCAGGTCGAGCCGGAACTGGGCGACGCGCGGCTCCAGGCCGGGATCGAGCTCGATCACGTCCAGCCGCCGCAAGCCCCGGCGGTAAGGCTCCGTGGTGCGTTCGAGAACGGGCACCGCCAGGCCGGCGATCAGCAAGGCCGCCGCGAACGAAAGCTGGAAGCCGGATTCGAAGAGCCAGGCCGGTCGCGACAGCAACAGCACCAAAGCCGCCAGCCCAACGGCGTTGAGCAGCGACCGCTCCCGGTATAAGAGACGGGCGATGAGAAAAATGGCGATCATCAGCGTGGCGCGCAGGGTGGGAGCGCGCTGCTCTACCAGCGCGGCGTAGCCTAGCAAGAACGCCAGCACCACCAGCGACCGGGCGGTGGACCGGAGGCCGAGCCGGCGCAGAAGAGCCGTCGCCAGCAGGGCAAGCAGACCGACGTGCAAGCCCGCGATCACCAGCAGGTGATACAGGCCGGCCTTGCGGAAACTTTCGAGGGTGTCCGAATCAAGCGACGAGCGGTCTCCCAGCAAGACGGCTTTCAGCACGCTCCCATCACGTCCTTGCGGCAGCCAGGGCGGATACAATCCGTCAATGGCTTCCCGCAGCCGCTGGCGCGCCTTCTCGATGCTTCCCGTCATTCTGAGAGTTGTGGTGCGGCTCGCCAGCTTTTCCACCTGCGACGGACTCTCGATAGTACCCACGAGGTAGACGTCTTCAATGGACTCCATCCAGCGGCGGAAGTCGAAGCTGCCCGGGTCCTGGTAAACCCGCGGCCGCCGCAGGCGCACGAGGGCACGGACGGCATCCCCACGCTCTAGACGCAGCGCCTCAATCACCGCCCAACCCCCGGTGGCGGGGTCGCCGGACGATTCCAGCCGCAGCCTGATCTTCCCTGAAGCTGCCCGTCCTGAAGCTGCCCGGCTTGAATCTGTACCATCCGATGGGCGCGAAGCTTCGCCAGTATTTCGCTCCGATTCGGCACCGCTGCTTTGGACCGATGCCAGTTCCAGATCGAACTGAAGGCCGTAGGGCGTACGAAGCGGGGTTGATGCCAGTCGCCCTTCGATGCGGACGGGAGCGTTCAG
>DATJAQ010000013.1:0-20166 GCA_035516075.1 Terriglobia bacterium
CCGATAGATTGATTTCTCGCAGTTCCTTCCCCCGGAGGTCGGCATCACTCAAGTCGGGAACGACGTCGTCGAACCTCTTGCGCCACGCGTTCCAGGCTTCAACACCCTCGCTGAGAATCCGGAGATGCTCTGGGTTCGCCATGCGGCAATCTTCCAGTGCGCGCTCAGCTCTTCGAGCGCGTCCCTGAGCCTGCCAGTTCGTTTAATATGACCAAGCCTTGCGGGTGACATCATACACCTAGGCGGCCAGCCTTCACCCGCGCTTTCTGGCGCACTGCGGCGGCCGGTGGTGATCTTCGATTCTTGCCAGGCGGCTGCGGCTATTTTCGGAGCAGCCAGAGGACGGAGCCGCCTCGGGATTACGGTGCCACGAGCGGCGAGGAGATCCTCAATTCCAAGGGCTGGCCGAGAAAGGCTCTGCCTATCCGCTCGGGCGCCTACTGGGGGTGAGTGGCGGAACTGTCGTAAACCCTCCGGATGGTGAGAGGTCCGGCGAGGTGGGAGCTGTCGAGCTTGGAAGTGAAGAAAAGCTGCTTGCCGTCCGGGCTAAGCTCGTAGGTTTCGGTGAGTTTCCCGGAGTGGCCCAGCTTGCTTTCGGACACCAGGCGATTGCCATCCCAGCGCGTCTTGACGGTGGTCTTCTGCCCGCTGGAATCCTGTTCTTTGTGTTTCTTTCCGTCGGCGTAGAGGGTCTGGACGCGGCCGCCGTCGTCGGTGATGGAAATCTGCTGATCGTTCTGGCCGATGGTCAGGGACTTGGGGTCAGCAGCCAAGGTATCCATATCTTCGCCATTGATTCCTCCACCCTGCGCCGTCGCGCCGCGCGGGCCCCGGCCCATGCCACCGCGGCCCATGCCACCCCGGCCCATGCCGCCGCCGATTCCGATGCCACCGCGGCCCATCCCGATCCCGCCGCCACCGCCGGGATAGCCCCCGCCCCCGGGATAGCCCCCGCCGCCGCCCCCCGGGTAGCCGCCGCCTGAGCCGCGCCGCGCGATCTGGCTATTCTGTTCCGCCTCGTGAATCTTGTCGCCGGCGTTATCGCTTTGGCTGGGGTTGAAGGTCCATTGGCCCGCGAAGTTGTGCGGGTCACTTCCGAGCGTCAGGCTCGGCGGGCCCGCCAGGGCCGCCACCAGGCAGCCCAGCGCGGGCAGAAGCATGGGTGCCGCCCAAGAGCGGAGTTTTGTCGTCATACGGGTGCGTCCCTCTATCATCACCCCGTCAATTCGGTGGCTCGTCGCATTGGATTCCAGGGCGCAGCGGCGGGTTGCACCCGGCGCACCCCCAGCTTCGCGATCCGCAAAACCCGTGCAGCTCGAAGCACGCCGGGCGCCGCAACGTTTGGGTTGACATCTTACCCGAGCGCTCGTACACTCGGGTGATATGTCTACCCGAGAGGCACAAACCCGAGAGCAGAAGGAGCGCCTGGCGCTGCTGCAAGGCACCCTGGACCTGCTCATCCTGCGCACGCTGGTGTTCGGCCCCGAGCACGGCCAGGGCATCGCGCGGGCCATTCAGCAAAGTTCGGACGACGCGCTGCTGGTGGAGCACGGCGCGCTCTACCCGGCCCTCCAGCGGCTGGAGGAACGGGGCTGGATCGCGGCAGGCTGGGGCACGTCTCACAACAACCGCCGGGCGCGCTTCTACAAGCTGACGGTGGCGGGGCGCAAGCAGCTTGTGCGCGAGACCACGAAGTGGCGGCGCCTGGCGGCGGCCATCGGGCGGGTGCTGGGGCCGGAGGCGGAGGAGAGCTAGGGCGATGTTCGAACGCAAACGCGAGCAGAGCGACTTTAACGCCGAAGTGGAAGCACACGTGAAATTGGAAGCCGACCGGCTGCGCGGCGAAGGCCTGAGCGAGGAGGAAGCCCTCCTGGCGGCGCGGCGCGCCTTCGGAAATATCACCCGGGCGCAGGAGCGTTTTTACGAGTCGGGCCGCTGGGCGTGGTGGGACCACCTCGGGCAGGACCTTCGCTTCGGCGTGCGCGCGCTGCGCAAGAATCCGGGCTTCGCGACGGTTGCCGTGCTCACCCTGGCGCTCGGGATCGGGGCCAACAGCGCGATATTCAGCTTGATCGACGCGGTGTTGCTGCGGCCTTTGCCCTATGCCGACGCGCAGCGCCTGGTGCTGATCAAGGAGAAGCTGGCCCTGCTGTCGGCGGAGCCCGTCGATGTGCCGGCTCCCGACGTGGTCGATTTCCAGCGGCAGAGCAGGGCGTTCAGCGGTGTGGCGGGATTCCAGAGTACTCACATCGAGCTCTCGGGCGCGGGCCAGCCGGCGCGCGTGCTGGCCACCCGCGTTACCTCCGAGCTGTTTCCCTTACTGGGCGTCGCGCCCGCCGTGGGGAGAACGTTCACGAAAGCAGAAGACCGGCCGGGCAGCCTGCTGGCCGTGCTCAGCTACGGGCTTTGGCAGAGCCGATGGGCCGGCCGGCCCGACGTGGTGGGGAAGACGGTCGATCTCGATCGCAAGCCGTATCTCGTGATCGGGGTCATGCCGCCGGGCTTCGAGTTCCCCCTCGACCGCGCGGCCGGGCAAGCCGATCTGTGGGTGCCGATGGGCTTCACGCCCGACGAGCTGAGCGACTTCGGAGACAACTTCGACTACGGACTGATCGCGCGCCTGAAGCCGGGCGTAACGGCGGCGCGGGCCGATGCGGACGTGCAATCCGTGGCCTACGGCATCCTGCAAACCTATCCCGCGTCGATGCGAAACGAGCTTAACCTGAGCGCGGTGACGATCCCGCTGCGCGAGGCGGTCACCGGCCAGGTCAAGACGCTGCTGTGGATTCTTTTCGGCGCGGTCGGCTTCGTGCTGCTGATTGCGTGTGCCAACGTGGCCAATCTGCTGCTGGCGAAGAGCGTGGGACGCCAGAAGGAGATTGCGGTGCGCGCCGCGCTCGGAGCCGGGCGGGGCAGGCTGGCGCGGCAATTCATTGCGGAGAGCCTGCTGCTCGGGTTAACGGGCGGCGCGGGCGGGCTGATGCTGGCGGCGTGGAGTGCGCGCCTTCTGGTGGCGTTGCGCCCCGCCGGGCTGCCGCTGGCCGGGTCGATAGGCCTCGACATCCGGGTGCTGGCCTTCACGCTGGCGGTTTCCGTTCTGACGGGCGTCCTGTTCGGCACGGCGCCGGCGCTGGCCTCCTATAGCGCGAATCTCAATGTCGCGCTGAGGGAGTCAGCCCGCTCCACGACCCAGTCCCGCGGCCATCATCGCATGCGCTCGGCGCTGGTGACCGCGGAAACCGCGCTGGCACTTGTGCTGATGATCGGAGCGGGACTGCTGGTGCGGACGTTCGCGCGGCTGCGCAGCACCGATCCGGGTTTTGAGCCGGCGCACTTGCTTACGATGGCACTGGACTTGCCGGGGGCGAAATACCAGCGCGGCCAGGACGTCCTCGCGTTCTATCAGGGGCTCATGGACCGGCTGCGGCAGCTTCCGGGCGTGCAAAGCGCAGCGGCGGGCACGAGCTTTCCCATGGTGAGCACGAACTGGAATCACATCTTCACGCCGGAGGGCTATCAGCCCGGAGCGCGCGAGAGGGCACCCCTGAGCTGGCATACGCTGGTGTTGGGCGATTACTTCCAGACGCTGCAGATTCCACTGATCCGCGGCCGGTATTTCACGGCGCAGGACCGCGCAGGTTCGCTCCCGGTGGTGATCGTCAGCGCGGCGCTGGCGCGGCGCTACTGGCCGGGCCAGGATCCCGTTGGAAAGCGCCTGAAATGGGGGCCGCCGCAATCGGGCGATAAATGGCTGACGGTGGTGGGCGTGGTGGGTGACGTGAAGCTGCAGGAGCTGGGCGAGCAGATGACGCTTCACACTTATGAGCCCTACCTTCAGCTCCCGCAGGTCTGGAGCGTCGGCTTAGGTCGCGCGCTCGACATCGCGGTGCGCGCGCCCGCCGATCCCGCGGGCCTTTTCTCAGCGCTGCGGGCCAGCGTGTGGGGGCTCGATCGCGAGCTGGCCATCTCGCACCTGGAGACAGGCGACGAAGCCATCGGTCAGTCGCTCGCGCCCCAACGGTTCAACCTCATCCTCATCGGGGCCTTCGCGCTTCTGGCGCTGGCGCTGGGCAGCGTCGGCTTGTATGCCGTGATTTCTGTCTCCGTCACCCAACGCGCGCACGAGGTCGGCATCCGCATGGCTCTCGGGGCGCGAGGAGGCGAAGTGCTGAGGCTCGTCGTAGGCCAGGGCCTCAAGCTCACGCTGCTCGGCGTCGGCCTCGGCGTGGCGGGCGCACTGGCGCTGACGCGCTTCCTCGCCAGCCTCCTCTACGGCGTGAGGCCGACCGATCCGGCCACGTTTGCCGCCGTGTGCCTGCTGATTGTGGCGGTGGCGCTCGCGGCGAGCTACATTCCGGCGCGGCGCGCGACCCGGGTGGATCCCATCGTGGCGCTGAGATGTGAGTGAGAGGATTGAGTGATGGAACGATGGAGTGAGTGTGCGATGGCGGGTGATCGCGTGATGGAGTGCAAGCCGCTCCCAAAAGGGAGGAGCCGTCATGTTTTGGGACAAGCGCCGGCAGACGGATTTTAACGCCGAGGTGGAAGCACACTTGAAGCTCGAGGCCGACCGCCTGCGGACGGAGGGCATGAGCGAAGAAGAGGCGCGCGCGGCCGCGCGCCGCGCCTTCGGAAATGTCGCGCAGGTGCAGGAGCATTTCTACGAGTCCGGCCGCTGGGTGTGGTGGGACCACCTGCGTCAGGACGTTCGCTTCGGCCTGCGCACGCTGCGCAAGAATCCGGGCTTCACCACAATCGCCGTGATCACGCTCGCGCTCGGCATCGGCGCCAACACCACGATCTTCAGTTGGATCAACTCCACCCTTCTCGATCCCATTCCCGGCGCCACGCGTACCCGCGAAGTCGTCTCGGTGGCACGCGGCGGCACGGTGGATGATGCCGGCGAGTTCTCCTACCCCGACTACATCGACTTGCGCGACGGCAGCCGCAGCTTCTCCGGCCTCGCCGCCTTCGCCATCCGGCCGATGAACCTGACGGGCACGGGGAAGCCGGTGCGCGTCTGGGGCACGGTGGCCTCGGCCAATTACTTTGACGTGCTCGGCGTGCGGCCCTACCTGGGCCGGGGTTTCGTGCCCGCCGAGGGCTTGAAGCCCGAGGGAGCGCCGGTGGTCGTGCTGAGCTATGCGCTCTGGGAAAGGCGATACGGCGCAGACCCGGCGGTCATCGGCCGCAGCATCTCCATCGACCAGCATCCCTTCACCGTGATCGGGGTGGCGCCGCGCGACTTTCAGGGAAGCCTGACGGGCCTGCGCTTCGATCTGTGGGTGCCCGTCGCCATGGAGCGGGACGTAATCTCGAACGAAGACCGCCTGCACGAGCGCGGCAACAACTGGCTGATGTCGCAGGGCCGGCTCGCTCCCGGCGTCTCGCCCGAACAGGCCCGGCAGGAACTGAATCTGCTCATGCAGCACCTGGTGGAAAAGTTTCCGAACGATCATTTCGGCCACAACAACGTGGAAATCTATCCGCTTTGGCGCGCTCCCGACGGGGCCAACGCGTACTTTTATACCCTGCTTCCGATGTTGATGGCGCTCGCGGGCATGGTGCTGCTGCTGGCGTGCGCTAACGTGGCCAACCTGCTGCTGGTGCGATCGGTGGCGCGGCGGCGCGAGATCGCCATTCGCCTTTCGATTGGCGCCGGCCGTGCCCAGGTGGTGCGCCAGCTCCTGGTGGAAAGCCTGCTGCTCGCCTTAAGCGGCGGCTGGCTGGCGGTTCTGATCACCGAATGGAGCGCGGGCACGTTTTCGGGATTTATCCCGCCCAGCAACTTTCCAGTCGCTCTC
Organism: Terriglobia bacterium; assembly: GCA_035516075.1. Classification (GTDB taxonomy): domain Bacteria; phylum Acidobacteriota; class Terriglobia; order UBA7540; family UBA7540; genus Gp13-AA77. The sequence goes on from DATJAQ010000013.1 coordinate 5,805, forward strand.
AACGTCAATCCTGACCGCAGGGTGCTGCTGGCCACACTCGCGATCGCGCTCGTTACCGGGTTCATTTTCGGCCTGCTGCCGGCGCTGCGCTCTTCGGGCATCGCCCCTGCAACCGTGCTGAAGGAGGAGGCCGGCAGCACGTCCGGCGGGCGGCGCAAGGCGCGCCTCACGGGCGCCCTGGTGGTGGCGCAAATCGCTCTTTCGCTGCTCTTGCTCGTTACCGCAGGGCTCTTCATCCGCGGCTTCCGCAAAGCGCAACGGTTCGATCCCGGGTTCAACCCCGGCCACGTCCTGGTGGCCTCTTACGACCTCTTCCCGTCGGGCTATGATCGGGCCAAGGGTCTCGAATTTGAGCGGCAACTCCTCGCCAAGATTCGAGACTTGCCCGGCGTGCAATCGGTGACGCTGGCGGCCGCGGTCCCTTTGGGCTACGAGCGCGACACGGAGATGGTGAAGCTCGAAGGGTACGCGCCCCAACTGCGCGAAGCCATGGACATCCGCAGCAATACGGTGGGACCGGACTACCTGAGGACCCTGCAAATTCCGCTCGTCGAGGGGCGCGACTTCACGCCGGAGGACACGGACGGCGCGCAGCGGGTGGCCATCGTGAACGAGGCGCTGGTGGCGCGCTACTGGCCGCATCAGGACGCGCTCGGCAAGCGAGTGTGGGCCGAAGACCACTGGTCCACCATTGTGGGCGTCGCTCGCAACAGCAACTACGACCGGCTGAACGAGCGCCCGCAGGCCTTTATGTATCTCCCCATGCTTCAGGATTACTGGACCTCGGCCATTCTCGAAACCCGGGTGGCGGGCGATCCGATGGCTTTTGCGTCGACACTCGAAAAGAGCGTCCACGAGCTGAACGCCGACATGCCTCTCTACAACGTGGCGCCGCTCGACGATTACATTCAGGCGGCTTCAACCCGTCTGCGAATTGCCGGCACGTTCGTAGGCGCTTTCGGGATTCTGGCGCTGATTCTGGCAACGGTGGGCATTTACGGCGTGGTGGCCTACAGCACCCGGCAGCGCACCCACGAGATCGGAATTCGCGTGGCGCTGGGCGCGAGGCGCCGCGATGTGCTGGGGCTGGTGCTCAGTCACGGGCTTCGGCTGACGCTGACGGGCCTCGGCGTCGGACTTGTCCTGGCGTTTGGGGCCACCCGCCTGCTGCGCAGCGAGCTCTTCGGCGTGGCGCCGACGGACGCACTCACGTATTCCCTCGTCGCCATCGTACTTGGCGGCGTTGCCCTGGCGGCGTGCTATATCCCGGCGCGCCGCGCCATGCGCGTGGACGCTACCGTGGCGTTGCGCTGTGAGTAGGTCGTGTCCTGGGCAGGCTGCTTTTGGTGTGGCCACCGAGACCTGGCTTCCTCAATGCTGGGACGCCGGGAATTCCTGCCGCCCGGCCGGCAGGGGCGGGTCCGCTTCGAGGAAGCGCTGAGCCTCGGGCAAAACGCGCCGGCGGCACTCCACCGGCGCCAGGTGGCCGCAGCCGTCGAGCACGGCGAGAATTGACTGCGGCATCTCGCGATGCATCTCCTCGCCGCACCAGAAGGGCACCACGGAGTCCTCGTTGCCCCAGACGATCAACACCGGCGCTTGAACACGGCCCAGTTTTCCATCCAGCAGGTCGGCGCCGCCTTGCATCGCCGTCAATGAGCGGCTCACCACCCAACTCTCCTTGCCCATTTCGCGAATCAAGTCGCGCGCCACGAAGTCCGGCAGATGGGGCGGGTGCGGTGTGAGCACGGCCATGAACCTGGCAACCTCTTGGGGAGTTCTGGAGCTAAAGAGTCCAGTGTCAAACCCGGGCTTAAAGTTGAGCCCGGCGCTGTCGAATACCATGAGGCGCCGCACGCGCTCGGGGTGATCGAGGGTGAACTTCAAACAGATCCAGCCGCCCATGGACCATCCCCCGAGGTCGGCCTGCTGCAGACGTTGGCTGTCGAAGAATTGGCGCAGGATGTCGGTCTCGAGCGCAATCGAGTAATCCACATCGGGCCGGCTGGAGCGGCCGTAGCCCAGCAGGTCAAGAGCATAAACCCGGAAGCCGCTCCGGGCGAGCGAAGGTATCAGTGGCGCCCAGTCCTCCGCGCGGCTGCCGAGCCCGTGCACCAGCACCAGCGGCCTTCCCTCGCCGGCCACGAAATAGTGAATACGGTAGGCGCCGAGCTTCACGTCCTGGTTGCGCACGCCTTCGGCGCGCAGCCAGGCGCGCGTGGTTTCCCGCAGCACCCAGAGCGGGCGCAGATAAACGAGAGCGCCAAGTGCTGCCAGCAGCCCCAGCAGGATCAGCAGCGTCCGGCGCAGCCACCGCCGATGTGGCTGGAGCGGGGCCGATTCGGTCATCGTCTGCGTGTTGGCTACGCGGGCGGCCTCAGACATTGCCGCGTTTCATTTCGCCCATCAGGAAGTCCATGGAGCGCACGCAGAGCGTCATGATGGTCAGCGTGGGATTCTGGCAGGCCGTCGAAGTGAACGCCGCGCCGTCGCATACGAACAGGTTCTTGATGTCGTGCGTCTGCTCATACTGATTCAGCACGCTGCGCTTCGGGTCGTTGCCCATGCGCGCGATGCCGACTTCGTGGATGGCCCAGCCGGGCGTGGAGGCGTGGGCGTGGGAGCGCACGTTCGTGGCCCCGGCGGCCTCCATCATCTCGGCGGCCGAGTCTGCCATGTCCTTCACCATGGCCCGCTCGTTTTCGCCGTAGGTCATGTGGACGCGCAGCACCGGAATGCCAAAAGTGTCCTTCAAGTCGGGATCGATTTCCACAAAGTTGTCCCAGCGCGCCAGGCACTCGCCGAAGCCGCCGATGCCTACGTAACACTGGCCGTCCCACATCGCTTTTTTGTACTTATCGCCGAACCCGGGAGCGCCGAAATTGAAGCGCACCCCGCCGCCTCCTTCGTAGCCGTAGCCGCGCAGGAAATTCTTGGAGCGGGGGCCATCCTTGAGGTTGCGGAAGCGCGCCACGTACATGCCGGCCGGCCGCTCGGGTTTGCTCATCACCGGCTGGGTGGCGAACTCGGGAAATTCTCCGCTGGCTCCGCCGCCCATGATGTGGTCCATCAGGTAGTGCCCCAGCACCCCGCTCGAGTTGGCGAGGCCGTTTGGATATTGGCGATTGGCCGAGTTCAGCAGAATCCGCACCGACTCCAGCGACTGGGCGCACAGCACCACGGCCCGGGCGTGCACCTCCTTCGGCTCGCGCGTGATGCGGTCGATATAGAGCACGCCGCGGGCGCGATTGCGGTCGCTGTCCATCAGCACCTGGTAGCCCATGGCGTTATGGATGTGAGTGCAATTACCCGACTTTACCGCGTCGGCCACGGTGGTGAAAGCGGCGTTGAAGTAGGAGTGGGTCACGCAGCCTCGCTCGCACGGGCCGCAGTAGTGGCAGGCGGCGCGGCCGTTCAACGGCTTGGTGAGATTGGCGCTGCGCGAGGGCATGGGCGTCCAGCCCAGCTTTTCCTTCACCCGGTTGCGGAAATGAGTTTCGGCACAGTTCAGCGGCATGGACGGCTGGAAATGGCCGTCGGGCAGATGCGCCAGCCCCTCGGCCTGGCCGCAGACGCCCACGTATTCCTCCACCAGGCCGTAGTAGGGCTCGACGTCCTTGTAGCTGATGGGCCAGTCGTCGCCATAGCCGTCGATCGACGCGGCCTTGAAGTCAAGATCGCTCAACCGCAGGCTCACCCGGCCCCAGACGTTGGTGCGGCCTCCAGTCACGCGCAGGCGTCCCTGCCAACTGAAGGGCTTGTCCGGCGCCGTGGTGTAGGGCTCGTCGAGGTCGTTGGCGAACCAGTCGTAGTTGTACTCCATGCAGGCGTAACAGTCCTTCTGCACGGGGCGCGTGCGGCGGATCACCGCATCGGCCTGGTCGCGGTACTTCAGCTCGAAGGCCGGTTTGTGCTCGGAAAAGTTCGAGTCGGGCTGCGGCCGGCCGGCGTCGATCAGCGCCACTTTGAGGCCGGCCTCCGAAAGGCGCTTGCAGGCCCAACCGCCCGAGGCTCCTGAGCCCACCACCGCCACGTCAAACAGGGTATTCGATGAATCTGCCATAAGTCCCCTTCGCAATGAATTGCCCCGGCCAAACGCTCCATCATACGCCCGTTAGGCGCGCCTGCGACAGATCGTATCGCGCGGCTTGAGCTGGCGTCCTTCGCAGGCGCGGCTCGCCGCCCGGCCCGCCGGCGTGGGTTGCGGGTTACGAAATGGGCCGCGCCCCCCCCCCGGCGGCGGTTACTGGTTTATAATTCGAGGAAGGCTGAGCCTGGAGCGGCGAGCCGGCCGCGTCCGTGGAATTCGAATTCATGAACCGGAGTCTCGAACCCGGGGAGGGTCGAATGAATCTGACCGACAGCGAACTGGCGCCACCGCTTCGCAGGGCCACCCGCCGGAGCGGCCGGGGACGCGCGGCGGCCCGGAAAGGAGCATTAGCCAACGATGACTGAAAGCCGCAAAAATAAAGGCGTGAGTTGGTGGAAAACGGCGCTTCTGCAGCAGGCCACCCGCCTGCGCCAGCGCGAGGACAGGCTGTTGTTGGTCCTGGCGCTGGTGATCGGCGCGCTCACGGGCGCGCTGGTGGTCGCCTTCATTCTGCTGACGGAACGGCTGGGCATGCGGCTCTACCCGGTGGGGAGCGCCGCCTGGCGACGCGTTTTGATTCCGATCGCAGGTTCTCTCGGGATGGGCTATCTTCTTTTCCGCTATTTTCCAGACGCCCGCGGCAGCGGCGTCCCGCAGACGAAAGCGGCGCTTTTCGCCCGTGAAGGCGTCATCACTTCGGGCACGGTATTTGGGAAATTCTTTTGCACTTCCGCCACGCTGGCGAGCGGCATTCCGCTGGGACGCGAGGGGCCGTCCGTTCAGGTCGGCGCCGGCATCGCTTCGGTGCTGGGCCGCCGCCTGGGACTCTCCTCGGAAACCGTGAAATCGCTCATCCCGGTGGGCGCGGCGGCCGCCATCGCGGCGGCGTTCAATACCCCTCTGGCCGGCGTCATTTTTTCGCTGGAGGAGGTGATGGGCGACCTCAACGCGCCGGTGCTGGGCTCCACGGTGCTGGCCTCGGCCACCTCCTGGCTGCTGCTGCGCCTGCTCCTGGGCGACAACCCGCTCTTCAAGGTGCCGCAGTACAACGTGGTGCACCCGCTGTCGTTCGCCGTCTACGCGGTGCTCGGCGTGGCTGGCGGGCTGGTGTCCGTGGCGTTTACCAGGCTTCTGCTCGACTCGCGCAAGCGATTCCTGGCCATGCCGGTACGGACGCACTGGTTTCTACCGGCGGCGGGAGGCGTGCTCACCGGCCTGCTCGGCTGGTTCGCGCCCCAGGTGCTGGGCGTAGGCTACGGATACGTGGGCGACGCCCTGAACGGACGAATGGCGCTGCGATTGATGGCGCTGCTCGTGGTTTTGAAGCTCGTGGCCTCGGCCATCAGCTACGCTTCGGGCAACGCCGGGGGCATTTTCGGCCCCAGCCTTTTTATCGGGGCCATGCTGGGCGGCACGGTGGGCAGCATCGCGCACTGGTTATGGCCCGGCCAGACGGCTCCGGTCGGGGCCTACGCACTGGTCGGCATGGGCACGGCCTTCGCCGGCATCGTGCGGGCGCCCATGACCTCGGTGGTGATGATCTTCGAAACCACGCGCGACTACGCCATCATCGTGCCGCTCATGATTTCCAATCTGGTGAGCTTCTTCATTTCCTCGCGACTGCAGCCGCAGCCCATCTACGAGGCCTTGGCGCTGCAGGACGGCATCCACCTGCCGTCGGCCGGGACGGTGCACCCGCACATCCAGCGCGAGGTGACCAAGGTGATGCGCGCCGCCACGGAGGTGCTGCCCGCCGAGATCACCGTGCAGGAGGCTCTTGAACGGGCGCGCGGCAGCGAATTCCACGCCTGGCCGCTGACCGACGAACGAGGCGTGGTGGGCGTTGTCAGCCTGGCCCAGCTCGAAAGTGCCGCGGCGGCCGGAGGAGGCGCCAATCGCCTGTCCGAGTTCATCGACACCCGCCGCTTTCCGCACGTCCACTCCGACCAGCCCCTGCACCTGGCGCTCGAACGCATGGGCGCGGCCAAACTGGACCTGCTGCCCGTGGTGAGCCGCGCGAACATTCAGCATCTGGAGGGCGTGGTGGTCCGCTCGGACATTCTGAACTCGTACTGGAGGTAGCGGATTGCGGATTGCCGATTCACGATTTAGGATTGAGGATTGCCGATTTGCAATTCAAGCTTAACGATTGCCGATTGGCCAGGGAGGGAAACGATGATACGGACTGCGTGTTTTCGGTTTATGGCGGCGCTGGCCTTCGCCCTGGCGCCTCTGGCTCAGGCGGCCACACCCGTTTTCCAGACGCCCCTGGACTCTCCCGGACAGTCCTGGTCCGTTGTTCGCGGCGCGGCAACGCTCGATTCCGCCGTGCTGCACGAGGGCCGGAAATCGTTGCGCGTGGAACGCGACGCGGCCTCCCAGGACGCCTGCGTACGCCTGGCGCCGGTGGCGCTCACCCTCGGCAAGAGCTACGAACTGACCGGCTGGGTGCGCACCGAGGGCCTTGAAGTGCGCGACCTCGACCGCTCGCCCATCGCTTCGGGCGCCGCGCTCACTATGGCGTCCATGCCCTTCGACGTGCACTCGGCGTCTCTCGGCGGGACGCAGGCGTGGACTCGCCTGTCTCTTCGCTTCGTGGCCAGCCGCGCGCAGGACGAGATTCTGCTCACCGTAGGCAATGGCGGATCGTTCCGCGGCCAGGCCTGGTTCGAAGGCGTGCGCCTGGACGAGGCGGCCTCCGGCGACGAGTGGCCCGTGCGCGACGCCGTCCAGACCTTCGGCCCCGCTTACCGTTACCCCGCGGCCGGGTGGATCTACCTTCACATCGAAGGCCAGCCCTACGAACGCGGCTACCAGCACGGCCACCTCATGGCCCGCGAGATTCCCGAATACCTCGAGCGCTGCGCGGCGGAGCTCGGCTCGAAAGACCACTGGGACCAGTACCGCACCACCGCCAATGCCCTTTTCCTGCGCGGCTTCGACCGCGAAATTCTTGAGGAAATGCGCGGCATCGCCGAGGGCGCGTCCGACGCGGGCGCGCGCTGGCAGGACCGCCGCATCGACCTGCTCGACATCGTGGTGGCGAACACCACAGTGGAGATGGGCGAGCTGGCCCCGGCCGTTTCCACCACGCCCACGGGCCTTGAGGGCCTGAGCTTCGACGCCCCGCCTTACGCCGATCGCAAGCGCGATTCGGTGCTCGATCATTGCAGCGCCTTCGCCGCCACCGGGCCGGCCACGCGCGACGGCAAGATGGTGATCGGGCACGTCACCTGGTGGCCCCTGACGCTGGCCGAGCAGACCAACGTGCTGCTCGACATCAAGCCGGCTTCGGGCCATCGCATGCTCATCCAGAGCTATCCGGGCGGCATCGAAAGCGGCACCGACTGGTACCAGAACGATGCCGGGATCGTGCTCACCGAGACCACCATCGACCAGACGCCTTTTAACCCGCAAGGCACTCCGGTGGCCTTCCGCGCGCGCCGGGCTATTCAGTACAGCGACAACATCGACGACGTGGTCCGTTACCTCGGCACCCGCAACAACGGTCTTTACACCAACGAATGGATCATGGGCGACGCCAGGACCAACGAAATCGCCATCTATGATCTCGGCACCCACCACACCCGGCTGTGGCGCAGTTCGAAGAACGAATGGTTCGGCGGCACGCCCGGATTCTATTGGGGCGACAACAACGCCAAGGACCTGAGCGTTCGCCTGGAAGACTATCCCGACCCGCGCGGCGAGCCGGACTACATTCCCTACGTCCCCGGCCCGCGCGACATGGCCTGGCAGGCGCTTTACCAGAAGTTCCGCGGCAAGATCGACGAGCAGTTCGGCTTTCTGGCCTTCCGCACGGCCCCGCTGGTGGCTACCAGCACCATGGATGCCAAGGTGGCGACGGCCGACATGGCGTCGCACCTGATGGTGTGGGCGGAGATTGGAAGACCGAACCAGACGGAGTGGCTGCCCAACAAGAAATGGGACTTCGCGAAAGACGAGGGCCTGTACCCTTCCGGCTACCACTTGTTCGCGGCCGAGCCCTCGACCGCGCTGCAGGCCGCGATCGAGCAGAACGAAAAGGCGCGGCTGACGGCGTCGCTCGATCCGCCGAAGCCCGCGGCGCCGGCCGCGGACCCGCCTTCGTATGAAGGCCGGCTATGGAAGGGCTGGCTGCTGCCGGCCTCCGACGCCGACACGTGGTTTGTGGCCGGCTCGGCGCAGTACCGGCGCGTGCTTGCGTCACAAGACGTGAACGAGGCGCTGAACGCCCAGCGCACCCTCTGGCGCGGGCTGCAGGCCGCCCCGGACACGCCCCTGAACCATTTTCGTCGCGAGCAGACGCGGGGCGTTCTGTTTCTCGATTCGCTGCGCGCCAAGATGGGCGACGATGCGTTCCTCAAGCTGATGAGCGGCTACTTCGCCGCCAACACCACCCAGGGCGTCACGGCGCAATCGTTCCTCGAGAAGGCCGGCGTCGACCCGGCCAGCGCCAACCCGGAGGCGATCGATCCGCCCGACGGCCCTGCCTACCTCGCGAACGACATCTGGCGCCGCCTTCCCTCGGCCACGATCGTCTACGGCACCCTGCGCGACGCCGGCGCCAACCGCTACGCCGCCGAACAGTTGCAGAGCCGGTTTCTCAACGGCTACCAGAGCCAGGTTCCCGTCTACAAGGACTTCGAAGCTTCCGACGCACTGCTGCGCCATCGCGACGTGGTGTTCGTGGGGCGTCCGGAGGCCAATTCGGCGCTCGCGCTCTGGACCGCCAAGCTTCACCTCGATTACGCGGGCGCGGCCTTCAAGATCGACGGCGCGGCGGACGCCTCCGAGCGCGACGCCTTGATTCTGGCGGCCGAAAACCCGCTCGACCCTGCCCACATGGTGCTGGTGATCGCAGGAAACGACGCCCTTGGCACCGTGAAGGCCGGGGACGCGGACTTGCCTGCCGACCAGTACCTGATCGTCCGGGACGGCGGCCAGCCCACCAAGGGTTTCGCGAGCAAGTAACCCGCCAGACTGGGGATCGACGATTTACGATTGCGGATTTGTGATTGCAAATTGCCGATGGTCGGTTTGTGACCGCTGATTGACGATTTGCGATCGTCGATTTGAATCGGCCCGTTGGGTTTTTTGAATTTGCCGAATTGGATTTTCAATTTGGCGATTTGTGGTCTGGAATTCCCGATCGGGGAGTGCCAACTGACCGCTGCCGACTGCATTCCGCCTACCGCCGGGCGCCGACCACTCTGCCCAACGCTCGCCGCGCCCGGCTCTTCCGAAATCTCGCTTGCATTCTGCAACCGACATTGGTAAGTTTCCGGATGTGCCTGGGGGGCCTAAACTGACGCGACGCTCCGGCTGTCCGGTGAGCATCTCGCTCGAGACGCTTGGAGATCGCTGGTCGCTGCTGATCGTCCGCGATCTGATGGTTCGCGGGCTCCGGACGTTCAAGGATTTCCGGGGGTCGGGCGAAGGGATCGCCACAAACATCCTGGCGGATCGTTTGCAGAGGCTCGAGGCGGCCGGCATCATCGCGGCGGAGGCGGAAGAGACGGACGGGAGACGGGTAAACTACCGGCTGACGGAGAAGGGGATCGATCTGGCGCCGGTGCTTTTGGAATTGCTTATTTGGGGAGCGCGGCACGAGCAGACGGCGGCCCCCTGCGCCGTGATCGAGGAAATGGCGAAGCACCGCAAGCAGGTGCTCGCTGAAGCCAGGCGGCGCTGGCGGGAACGGGACTCGACTCCACTGCTGCCCAAGTTTGCGGAGGGCGCCGTCACTCGCCACTTGGCGCCCAATCGACGGGGGATCTGATCGTACCGGTCATGAGCATACCGCCTGCCAAGGCCGGGCGAATCTAAAAAAGGGAGGAAGGCATGAGCGGAGTCCGAGTACTGGTAGGCACACACAAAGGCGCGTTCGTCCTGTCGTCGGACGGCAAGCGCGAGAAGTGGGACGTGAGCGGTCCGCACTTCTCGGGCTGGGAAGTCTTCCATATGAAGGGATCGCCGGCCGACCCGAACCGCATCTACGTTTCGCAGTCGAGCAGTTGGTCGGGGCAGGTGATACAACGCTCGAGCGATGGCGGCAAAACGTGGGAGGCGCCGGGCGGCGGTGTCACGATGAGCCCACAGGGCTTTCCCATGGGCGAGAGCAACAAGTTTGTCTACGACACCTCGGAGGAAACCGGCAAGCCCCTCACCACCCACCAGTTTTACGACGGTACCCAGAAACCGTGGGTATTCAAGCGCGTCTGGCACCTGGAACCGTCGCTCACCGACCCCGACACGGTCTACGCCGGGGTGGAAGACGCCGCCATTTTCCGCACCACCGACGGCGGCCATAGCTGGCAGGAGCTTCCCGGGCTGCGCGGCCACGGCACCGGCCCCCAATGGCAGCCGGGCGCGGGCGGCATGTGCCTGCACACCATCATTCTGGATCCGAGCGATCCCGGCCGCATTTACATCGCCATTTCGGCGGCGGGCGCCTTCCGCACGGACGACGGTGGCAAGACATGGAAACCCATCAACCGCGGACTCAAATCGCAATACATTCCGGACCCGAACGCCGAGGTGGGCCACTGCGTTCACCACATCGCCATGAACCCCAAGCGGCCCGGCGTGCTCTTCATGCAAAAGCACTGGGACGTAATGCGCACCGACGACGCCGGCGACAACTGGCACGAGGTCAGCGGGAACCTGCCCACCGATTTCGGGTTCACGATCGACGTTCACGCCCACGAGCCGGAGACCATTTACGTCGTCCCCATCAAGAGCGACGCGGAACACTTCGTGCACGAGGGAAAGCTGCGCGTGTACCGCAGCCGCACCGGCGGCAACGAGTGGGAGGCGCTCACCAACGGTCTCCCGCAGAGCAACTGCTACCTGAACGTGTTGCGCGACGCCATGGCGGTGGATTCGCTCGACAAGTGCGGCGTGTATTTCGGCACCAGCGGCGGGCAGGTGTACGCCTCGGCCGATGCCGGCGATACTTGGGCGCCCATCGTCCGCGATCTGCCGCCCGTGCTCTCGGTGGAGGTGCAGACGCTGCCATGATCCGGGTGATGCTGCCAACCCATCTGCGGACGCTGGCGCACGTGGACGATGAGGTGACGGTCGAAGTTCAGGGCGCGGTCACGCAGCGCTCGGTGCTCGACGCGCTCGAGGCCCGCTATCCGGTGCTGCGCGGGGCGATTCGCGAACACGATACGCTGAAGCGCCGGCCGTTCATTCGCTTCTTCGCCTGCGAGGAGGACCTGTCTCACGAGTCCCCTGACGCGCCGCTGCCCGAGGCAGTGGCGGCAGGTAAAGAGCCGTTCCTGGTGATTGGCGCCATCGCCGGAGGCTAGCCTGAACCGGGCGGCTCAGGACCGTCCGAAGAATCCGGTCGGTGGGTGATACCGGGAGTCCTCACTGAAAAGACCGGGGGGGAGGACGGACGGCCGCCGGTATCAGAGCCTGTCTTCCGGCTCCGGCGCGGTCTTGGGCGCGGTGCGAAGAAACCTCATGAGCCCTTCGCCGGTGGCCCGGCCTTTTCGCTTCTTGAAGAACTCCGCCGCAGTCTCCACCACGCCAACTTTTTCGGCAACCGCCGCCGCGATCCATTGGTTCAAAGACACGCCGTCTTCTTTCGCGAGCCGCTGGGCAGCCTTCTTGACCGAAAGGGGAAGTTTAAGTGGATACGTCGCTTTGCTCATCGTCTCACCTTCCTGAGGATGGCGGCCCGCTACGGCTGCTCCATCGGGAGCACCCGAAACTGGCGCCTCCCTTCAATGCGGTATGTTGCGAAGTCCGCGTGGTCAACCGTGAGGATGACCGGGAGCGATTCGCGCTTGGCGAGATAAACCAGGGTGGCGTCGGCGAAGTCCATGGGCCGGTCCCAATACCGCGACATCAAGGTGTGCACCTGCGCCAGTTCGGCGTTTTCGATGGCAGCGACAACCAGGGCACCGGAGCGAACGAACTTCCACGCCGCCTCCATATCCCGGCGGGCGTCGCCGACCAGGTGGAACAGTTCGGTGAGAACAGCCTCGGAGGTCAGAAGGGGAAGGCGGAGTTGACGAAAGGCGCTGACGCAGGCATGGTGCCAGCGGTCGGTGCGGTCAAGCAGCGCCAGAATCGCGCCCGTGTCGATAAGCGCGTCAGCGGGCATGACGCCGCCTCAGCCTCTCGCGGATCGCCTCACGCGCCGTTTCGGCGCGGCGAGGGTCGCCGCCCGCCAGAATGCCCAGGCATCGCCCGGCCGCGGCGTGCAGGCTGCGCTGAGCTTCGTCTCCCGCGCCGTCCCCGTCGTTTTTCTTGAGCCATTCGCGCACGGCTTGCTCGAGAATCGACGAAAGCGGCACCTTGCGCAGCCGCGCCTTGCGTTCCAGGTCGGACTTGACTTCGCCCGACAAGCGCCAGCTATAGACCTCTGTTTTCATGCACTACAGTGTAGTGCATGAAAGGGAGAAACTGCAACTCGACCTGAATGACGAGCAGCGGGAAAGCGGTCGAAAAGCGAAGGTGGAGCCTGGTCGCGGGCCTCGCGGGGAATTTCTTGTACCTGCCGGGGCCCGGTGCTAACATCGGAGCGAAAACCCGAAGGAAGGTTGATCGGATGATGGAAAAGCCCAAACTTGAGACCCTGATTCACCAGGCCGGCCGCGCCGCGGCGCACGGCTGGAGCCGCCGCCAGGCGATGCAAACCATGCTGGGCACGGCGGGCGCGGGACTGGTGCTGCCCGGTCTCGCGGCAGGGCATCCGATGCGCGGCCACCTGATGAACGGAGAGGGGCCGGAGGCGGCTAACCAGGCTGCGGGCGCGGAGTGGGAGCCGATCTTCCTCGACGCCCACCAGAACGCGACGCTCATCGTGCTGGGCGAGCGGCTGGTGCCCAATTCCGCCGCGGCGCAGGCGAACCGGTTCATCGACACCCTCCTGTCGGTCGAGTCTCAGGAGAATCAGAAGGAATTCGTGGCCGCGCTTAGCGCCTTCGAGCACGAAGCGATCGCGCGGCACGACCAGCCCTTCAAGGACCTTTCCGGGGACCAGCAGATCGCCATCCTGACGGCCGCCTCCACCGAGCAGCCCTCCAAGCCCCTCGAATTCGGCCGGCGAAGGCGCCCGTCCGCAGCTCCCGCCGGGGCGGGCGTTGAAGAACCTGCCCCAACCCTGCGCGACCACTTCGAGAACTTGAAAGGCTGGGTCGCCGGGTCTTATTACTCTTCCGAAGCCGGCATGAAGGAGCTCGGCTGGACCGGCCAGATGGTGTGGGAGAGCTACCCGGGCTGCGAGCACCCCGACGGTCACGCCTGATCTGCCGTAGGCCTTCCGCCGCCGCCGTTCACGCAGAACGTGACCCTTGAAGGTACGCAGCAGGATTTCGTCTGCTCGGACCCGCCAAGCCGGCCGAGCGAGGGCGCGTGAAACCCCTTGACAAATAGGTGGGGTATGATATAGTAAACGCCAAGTCGGCTTGGTGGTCCTGCACCCCTTACCGTGGGGGGATCGGATGCCGGGAAGGGCACGCTTGCGAAAATCCAAAATGTTACGAACGAACCCGTCATCTTATTGAAAACAAACATATTCCATTTTTAGAATTCAACCTAACCCGTCAACTGGTTGAAAATAGGAGCTTTACGCCAATTATGCCGTCATCTTGTTGATAAATAATATAGATAGTGTCAGAAGTGGCCCTCGGAATTGGTGCCTGGCGCACGATCCCACGCACTTGCCCACGCTTCCGGCCCACCTTTAAGTGACGCATGGTTAGGCCTGGCGGAGCGGCACGCTCGGCGAAGCAAGCGGCCTCGACTGAGCGGAAGCCAGGGTGCCAAGCCGGCTTTGACCTTCAAACCCCGTTCGTTGCGCACCCGGCACAGCCTGAGTAGAATCAGATAAGGCGGGCCCATACGCGGTGGGCTCCTCAAGGAAGACATGGCGGATTATTTTCAGAAAGTCATGGGTGCCGTGATCGGCACGCAGAACGAGCGCGAAATCAAGCGCTTAAGCGAGCGGGTGGGAGAGATCAGCGCCCTCGAACCGGAGATGCAGAAGTTCGCCGAGGCGGACTTTCCGGCTTATACCGAAAAGCTGAAAGCGCGCCTGGCCGAAGGCGCCACTCTCGACGACCTGCTGCCCGAAGCCTTCGCCCTGTGCCGCGAGGCTGGACGGCGCACGCTCAACATGCGCCATTTCGACGTGCAGTTGATCGGCGGCATGGCGCTGAACGAGGGCAAGATTGCCGAGATGAAGACCGGTGAAGGCAAGACGCTGGTGGCCACGCTGCCGGTATACCTGAATTCGCTCGAAGGCCGGGGCGTGCA
>DATJAQ010000014.1:0-53469 GCA_035516075.1 Terriglobia bacterium
GCGCTGGTCGCCGGGGGCGTGCACGCGCGGGCGCTGGTGCTGTGGGCTGCGCCTGCGCGTCTCCCGCACCTCAGGGTTCTCGCCGAAGCCTTCTCGCGGCCGCTGCCCGGCACCGAGGAATTCCGCGAATACTCCGGACACCGCGTCTCGATGCGATTCCTCGACGCGGCCGACCGGCTCGACCCCCTGAGGGGCGTCGCCTCATTCACCGGCCCCACCTTGATCGTGCATCCCGAGCGCGACGAGTATCTGCCGCTCAGCCACCCGGAGGATTATTTCCGCTCCTCGGCCGCGAACGTCAAGGATCAGGTAATCATCCCGGGGGCCGATCATACCTTCACGTCGGTGGCTTGGGAGCAGGAAGTCATCAGACGCACGGTGGAGTGGTTTCGAACACACGTCTGATGGCTGCGCGCCGCTGCGTCACGAAGCCAGGCCCCGGCTTCACTCCCCCGCAATCTCCGTGTAGCGCAACTGCTGCTTCACGGCGTCGCGCGGATAGCCGATGGTGACGGTGTCCGGCGTGCCGTTTGCGCCCTTGTGCAGTTCCAAGTCGGGGTTGATGCCTACCCAATACGTCGGAAGATCGAGCGTTTTGTAGCGCGCGATCACTTGGTCGCGCCAGGCGGTGTTGAAGTGGATGCCGTATTGCGTGATCAGGGCCTTGGCGGCTTCGTAGTCGCCCTCCGCTTTGATGCGCATCAACTCCGCCAGCAGCATGCCCACGCCCTCACGCATCTTCTGATAATTTGTGATCACCAGGTAGGTCTTGCCGTCGCGCTCGACGGGCTGGATGGCCCCGGTCTTATCGCGAATAAAGTTGACGATGAGCTGGGTTCCGCGGCGATGGTCTTCTTCGATGGTATCGCCCGTCGGAACTTCGCGCAGTTGGACCAGCGCCGCACGCGCTTCGCCATCGTAGGCTGCCCGGGCCACGTCGTAATTCGGCATCACGCCCATTTGGATCAACTTCGGGTCAAAGAAATTCCACATCGCCATCAGGTCCGCGCGAGTCTCCTCAAGCGTGGAGTAGTACTCTTTCAGGTAGTACGCCGGATCGTGGGTGAGCTTGGGCGAGAGCATGCCCGAGCCGTGGCCGATCACCTCGTGCATGGCCGTGAAAAGGTTTTCCGCCAGATCGCCGTACTGGCGGGCACGCTCGATCTCCGGTCGAGAATCCGCGAACTCCTCCGCCACCTTCTGTCCGGTGGCGCCGTTGAGGGCGCGGATCGATCCGGTGAAGATGAAGCTCTTCGAGCCGTACTTCTGGTGGATCTCCTGTTCGTTCGGCAGATTGTCGCCGATCGTCGTAATGCCGAAGTCGCCGGTCTCAATCAGCGCCTCGTCGGCGTTCACGAGCGGCGGGTTGGGATGCGGATTCTTGTACTTCGCGTCCCAGGGCGCCCGCTGCTCAAAGTACGCGGCCTCGGCGGCGAAGCCCGTCATAACGTGGTTGAGCTTCTCGTCCACCACCGTCACAAAGCCCTGGATGGAGCCCTTCTGGCCGCGCGCGTCCTTGTACACCTCCACGAAGCCGTTCGAAAAATCCGGGTTCGTCTTGTCCTGTACCCAGTCGATGCCGCACTGCAGCCAATCGGCGCGATCGCCGGTCTGGTAGTAGCGAATGAGATCGTCGATTACTTTTTTCTGCGGGTCGGGCGCGTAGGGCAGCGCCTGGCGCAGGTCTTCGACGGCCAGCCCGAGTTCGTGGGCGTAGAGACCCGGGGGAATGGTCCCGTCGGGCGTTCCCGCCCGGTATACTTCCTCCACCAGTTTCCCGCCCTTCTCCACCAGCCGCGAGTTCAGCGCGTAGTGCTCGGTAAAACCCACCAGGTCTTTGAGGCTGACGCCGCCGTAAAAATTGTTCGAGCTTGCCAGCAGCGAGTCTTGGCCGTTGGCGGGGTTCTTGTCGGTCAGCATGGGCTGATAGTCCGGATCGAAGATGGGTTTGGCGAGGGACTCGAGCTCCGCATCGAGCACGCCGGGTGAGTTTGATCCCTGGCCGAAGTCTGCGCCGTTCTTCAGCGCCTGGCCGGCCGCGGCCTTGAGCTCGGCCGGCGTGAAGTCCGGCACGAATTTGCGCGAGGTGAAGGAATTGTGATTGCCCGCGTTGCCCCAGAAGAGCAGGGTGTAGTCCGTGATCTTTTTGAGCGCGGCCGCGTCCACGCCGTCCGGGTGCGTCAGAATGGCTTCGAGCAGGTGCTTCTCGCGCAACCCGTCAGCCGAGTTCTGGTCGTAAGCAATCGGATTCACCGCGATGGCCGCTTGCGACAACCAGTAGGCGTCGAGCTTTTGCTCCGGCGAGAGGTCGTTGAAGCTGTCGGCGCGGAGTTGAACGAACCCCGTGTCACGCACGCGGGTCACGAGGCTCGGCGGGCCGCTTTCGTCCGGGGTCTGCGGCTGAGCAGCCGCGGGACTCTGCAGAGATAGCGCGGGAACAAGCGAAGTCAGCGTCAGGAGAACGAGCAACAGGAATCGAGATCGCAAGGCGGGGCTCCCGTGGCGAAGGGTTGGAATTCGTAGGGTCATCTCGAGACCGGACTTCTGGAGCGCAAGAACGTTTCCTTTGGGCGCCGCCAAGCGTTAGGCATCGGCACGGCGGCTCACGTCAAGCACGGTTACTCGCGCCGCGCGAGTGTCAACCTCGTAGATCACGCGGTAGCTTCCCGCGCGCACGCGCCAGCCTTCCTGGCCTGCGATCTGCGCAGCTTCCGGCGGCAGAGGGTCGGCAGCCAGGCGGCGGATGCGGTCGCGCACCTCAGCGAAGGCTTCGGCGGGAAGGGCGGCGAACTGGCGGGCCGCGCCGCGTAGAATCAAAAGGCTGTAGCTCACGAACGTTCGCGCTCGATCTCGTCCACCACCTGCTCGAAAGGCAGGGTGGCGTCACCGGAGGCCTTCGCCTCCTCGTAAGCGCGGGCCGACTGCTCGGCCTCGAGATCAGCCATAAGATCGCTGCAATCGACAAAGTCCAGGTGCACGCCCGCCGGCTTGCCGTTCTTATCGAATACCACGCGCTCCCGAATCTTGGCCATGGCGCTTCCAATTGCCCGGCATGGAACGTTTAGCGGCTCGTCAAGCCTCGGAATGCCTTCAAGCGGTCGCCCGCGCTGCCGGTTCAGTCTCCGCGGCCGGAGATTCCGCATCCGCAGTCTCGACGCTGATGGTATCACCCACCCTGATCAGACCGCTCGACTGGATGGCGGCGCGCAACCCGCCGCATCCGAAAAGGTGGGGCCGCAGACTCTGCCCGGTAAGCTCCTCCAGATGGCCGCACGGCTCACAAAGCCGGATGCCGAGCAGCAGCGCCTCGCCCACGCGGAAGCGGCGATTCACCAGGGCGTTCAACCGCACTCCGCGCGTGGCAAGGTTGCGGCGGGCGTCGCGCGGCTCAAGCGTGATGCCCGTGTTGGCCGCGAGGGCTTCCAGGACTTCGGTCTCGATCAGCGTCACTTCACGATCGGAGAGGGGCTTCCAAAACGTGCCCTTCCCGGACCAATAACGGTCGCCTTCGAGACCGCGCCCGGCTTCTGCGCGAACCTCGGTGACCGACGCGAGCGGAGCCCGCGCTTCCGTGCCGATGTACACACCCATCACCCAACCTTCGGCCATCGCCCCTCCTAACCTCTCTGAGGCTAGCGCAGCGCCACGCGGAGGTCAACGTGCGCCGATCGGCGGCAACCGGCGGAGCCCGGCTACACCGCCCGCGCGTCAGCCTGCGCTGGGGGCGCCGCGGCCACGGCTTGCTGCGCGAGCCCGCACTGCGGGCAAAAGCGGTCACTGGTGCGAATCTCGCGCCGACACTGCGGGCAGTTCGGCCGCAGATTGAACTGGCAGCTCGGGCAGAAGTTGAATTGCGCGTTCACCGCGCGGCCGCACTGCGGGCAGTTAAAGGGCAGCGGTTCGCGCACCACGAAGTAGATGATGGCGCCGATCAGGTAGGGCACCAGGAGAGAGACAAGAACCCACAGGACCGGGCTCATGCCGCGGCGCTTCGCATCCGCGCCGATGTAGCCAAACAACATGACGAACGCGCTCCCCGCAATCGCCAGCGCCGTCACGATGCCGAACACGGCGAGCAGTTTCAGCGCCAGAGGCTCTCCCTCGATCCCGAACAGCGGGAGGGTCGGCATGAAGCCGCTCAGGTAAATCACGGTGGCGAGCGCCACCACGTACAGCGCGAACAGCAGCCACACCAGCCAGTGGGGAATCACCCTCAGCTCGGTGCCGAGCGTCGTACGCTCGCTTCCGCGCTGCCGCCAGTTGTTCTTGATTCTTCCCATAAAATCGTCTTGGCCCGCCATCTCGGTGCCCTCACTTCCTGTGAATCGCTACTGCGATCCCTGCTTGCCCGCCGCTCAGCGAATGCTCGAACGTGGTCATCTTTACCGCACGCCGCCCAATTGCTCGTGCTCTGCACGCGAGCGTGCCCACACGATCACGAGTGCCGCGGCCGACGCCGGCACGAACCACCAGGCGGCGAACCCCAACTCCCAGACGATTCGCGGCAGGCCGAACGCGCTGCCGAGCCACGCGCACAACTTCCACACCAGAGGCGCGCTCGCCACACCCAACAACCAGGACAGGGCGCAGCCCGCAATCAAGGCAGCATTCCGCGCGCGCTGCTGTTTGAGCTCCGCGGCGCGTTCGCGCACCCGAAATCTGGCCGACGCCGCCAGCGCCGGCGGCAGCGCCACCGAAACCGATTTGAACGCCCGCAGCGCCGCGTCCGCGGACTGCGCCCAAGCGGCGCAGGTCTCGCAGGCCGCAAGATGGTCCTGCAGCCATCGGCGCTCCTCGGTCGCAAGGCCCTCCACGCGTTCCACGTCAACCAGCCGGCGCGCCCGCTCGTGCAGGTCCTGAGTGCTGCCTTCCCTCTTCATGGCCTCGTTTCCTCCAGCAACTCGCGGGCTGCGCTCAATCCACGGTAGAGCCGCGATTTCACCGTGGAGAGCGGCGCTCGAACCACGCCTG
Organism: Terriglobia bacterium; assembly: GCA_035516075.1. Taxonomy (GTDB): domain Bacteria; phylum Acidobacteriota; class Terriglobia; order UBA7540; family UBA7540; genus Gp13-AA77. Next base: position 4,972 of record DATJAQ010000014.1, read on the forward strand.
CGATCTCCTCGAGCGAAAGCTCTTCCTGAAAGCGCAGGAGCAAGACCTCGCGGTAGACGGCCGGCAGGCGCTCCAGCACGCTGTCGAGCGCCGCCGCCTGTTCGCGGCTCGCAAATAACTCGAGCGGCGACCCACTCTCGGGCGCCGGCGGCTCCCAGGAGCCTCCGCCTTCCGCGGGGTCGAGCAGCTCATCCAAGCTGTCCGGATGCTTGCGGCGGCTCGCGTCTATCACAAGATGGCGCGCGATCGAAAACAGCCAGGCCTCGAAGCGCGACACGCCGTCGTACTGATGACCGCGCGCCAGCACACGCAGCCAGGTCTCCTGGAACAAGTCACGGGCGGCATCCGCGCTTCCGGTAAGGTAGAGCAGGTAACGGTAGAGGCGGTATTCGAACTGCGCGATCAGGGCTTCGAGCAGGTCCGGATCGCGCCGGCGCAAGCCGCGCGCCAGCGTCCTGGTTTCAGGTTCCATCGCGAGTGCGTAAAGTCGAATCGCGCTGTCCATTCTACTTGGAGTTACGCGGGACCCCACGAGAAAGACTCAAGCTCGAGAAACGGAACGGCAATAGCAGTCCAAGATGTGCATGATTTACGGCTGATTGTGGCCTGAAACCGGATGAAGACGCTGTTACTCGAAAGCGGATGTCCGAAGATCACACGCTCTTGCCAACGATTCCAGTCTCCCGAGCCGCCGCGCCAGCCCTACGAGGGTTCCGGTTGACACCAGGCTTGAATTCGATCGAGTCCAAAAGGCGTAAGATGAGACCTCAACCCTTTGGGGTCGTCGCTTGGATGGGTTCAGGGTGCCCGTAAAACCTTCGCACAACGCGAAACCGAATTATGGAATTGACGCCCCGCGCCTGGGGCTGGTGATCGTTTTCGTCGTTGGGGCAGGCCTGGCGTTTGGCCTGGTGTTTCGCAGGTCGCCAAGCGCAGCCGCCAGCGCCGCGGCCAGTGTCATTCTCTCACTGGTTCCGACGGGCATCATCGTGATCCTGTTGATGGTGTCCTACGTCAAGGTTGAAAAATTCCGCCACCGCGACCGCATTCTCAACCTGGTGCCGTGGCGGGGCGACGAGCAGGTGTTGGACGTCGGAACCGGCCGCGGCCTGCTGATGATCGGCGCTGCCAAACGCCTGACGACGGGCAAAAGCACCGGCATTGACATCTGGCGCGAACAGGATTTGTCTCATAACATCCTCGAAATGGCGATACGCAATGCGGAAATCGAGGGCGTCCGAAACAAGATTGAACTGCGGAATGCCGATGCGCGACAGCTACCCTTTCCCGACCAATCTCTTGACCGCGTGCTGTCAAACGTGTGCCTGCACAACATTCCGAGCTCTGAGGGCCGGACGGCAGCCTGCCATGAAATCGCGCGCGTGCTGAAGCCTGGCGGTGTGGCGCTCATCTCCGACTTCAGGCATACGGATGAATACGCGAAGGCGTTCCGGGATCGGGGGCTGGAAACCACCTGCTCCGTCTCGATCCTTCTGGCTCCAATGCTCCTGCGAATCGTCAAGGCGGTCAAACAATGATGCCGTGTCCGCCGCTGCGCCCCGTAGCCGAGGTTCAGAAATCCCGAGTTGACAACAACGATACGGTAGCTCTAAAGTCATCTATACTATGCTGTTGCTTCCTGACTCCGGCGCAGATTACGCTGTCGCACCATCGCACCCGCCTAGGCCGCCGGCGCCGCACCGGACTCGGCGAACGAGGTGCCGAACGGCAGGTGCTCCAGGCCCATGACGGGTCGTCTCGTTCTTCATTACCGCATTCTGGAAGAGCTCGGCCGGGGCGGGATGGGAGTTGTTTTCAAGGCCGAGGACCTGACACTCATTCGGCTGGTGGCCATCAAGTTTCTGCCTCAGCTCACCGGCCAGGTCGCACCGTCCGCGACGCCTCCTGAAGAGGTAACCTCCCGGCATTCTGCGAAAACCCTAGAGCGCTTCCGCCGCGAAGCGCGGGCCGCTTCGGCCCTCAATCATCCGAATATCTGCACCGTCCACGACGCAGGGGACTTTGAAGGCCAGCCCTTCATCGTGATGGAGTATCTCGAGGGTGAGACCTTAAAGTCCCGCCTCTGGGCCCCCGGGAGCGGGGCCAAGCTCGGGGCTGCCGAAGCCCTCGACCTTGCCCGCCAGATTGTAGATGGGCTGGCCGCCGCCCACGCCCAGGGCATCATCCATCGCGACATCAAGCCGGCCAACATCTTCATCACGGTTCAGGGCAAAGCAAAGATTTTGGATTTCGGTTTGGCCAAGGCCACTGTCCGGGCGCGGGTGGCTGCGGGGACCTTTGGGGCTGAGTTACCCGACGGTCCCGGTGAGATCACCGGCCGCGGCGCTGCCGTCGGATCGTTAGGTTACATGTCGCCGGAGCAGGCGCGCGGCGAGGAGTTGGATGCACGTTCCGATCTCTTCAGTTTGGGCCTGGTATTCCTCGATATGGTTTCGGCCTGCCGGCGGACATCCCCTGACGGCATTACCGCCGCGGGTCCGCAGGCTGAAGCCGAGCGGGCGCTGCTCAGCGGACTCCAGGCTGTCGGCTCCAGGTGCGTCAGGCCGAATCGCGAAGCGCGTTACCAGACTGCCGCCGAGTTGATGAAGGACCTGGAGGAGATGACTCCGGAAGCTCGTGCCACACGGTCGGCATCAGCTCGAGTCTCCCGAAAGTGGGCGCTGGTCCTGGCCGCCGTCCTGGCCGCGTGGGCGGCGGTCACCTTGGCCTACTATCTTCGAAGCCGAGGTGAGGCCGCGACGGCCGGTAAACACTCGCTCGTACTGGCGGATTTCGCGAATTCCACGGGGGATCCCGTGTTTGACGGAACCCTGCGGCAGGGCCTGGCCGTGGCACTCGAACAGTCGCCGTATCTCAACATCGTGTCGAACCCCAAAATTGACCAGACGCTGGCTTACATGGGGCAGCCGGCGGATGGCCCGCTCACGCCGGAACGCGCCCTGAACGTGTGCGAGCGCGAGGGCGACAATGCCGTGCTGGCGGGGTCCGTGGCACGGCTGGGAGCTACTTATGTGGTGGGTCTGACCGCAACCGACTGCCGCACGCGCGCTGTGCTGGCCGAGGCCCAGACGACCGCCGGGAGTAAGGAGCAAGTGCTGGATGCGCTCGGCCACGGCGCCGCGGAGATGCGCTCCAAACTCGGCGAGTCTCTCCGTTCAGTGCAGCAGTTCGACACTCCGCTGGAAGAAGCCACTACCTCTTCGCTTGAAGCGCTCCAAGCCTTCCGCCTGGGCTGGTCGGCGCTCGAACGTCAGTCCGGATACGCCGAGTCCATTCCCTTCTTCCTGCGCGCCGTCGGGATCGATCCCCGTTTCGCCACCGCCTATGAGGAACTGGGGGTGGCCTACGCCAACCTCGGCGAGAGCGAGCAGGCCAGTGAGCACTTGCGCAAGGCCTTCGATCTGCGGGACCGGGTGAGCGAGCGCGAACGCCTGCACATCCTCGCCCACTACTACGACCTGGTGTCAGGAAACCTGGAGAAGGCCCGCGAAACCTACCAGGTGTGGGTGAGCACCTACCCGCAGGATCCCACTGCCCACGGCAGTCTGGCCGTCTCTTTCGCGCTGGAGGGCCGGTATCAGGAGGCGATTGCCGAAGACCTGGAGGCGCTGCATCTCGAACCCCACGACACCACCTGGACGGCGAACCTGATGAATTTCTACCTTGCGCTCGGCCGTCTCAAAGACGCGCGCGCCACCTACGATGAGGCCGTCCGGCTGGGACTCGATTCCCCCTACTTTCATTTCCAGCGTTACCAGCTTGCCTTTCTCGACCGCGACCCGGCCGCCATGGCGCAGCAAGTGGCGTGGGGACAGGGGCGGACGGGAGCGGACGACGTTTTCCTTGCTTTCGAATCCGACACCGAGGCCTTCCACGGGCGCATGGAAGGCGCGCGCGAGCTCACCCGCGACGCCGTGGACTCTGCCCGGCGCGCCGGCGAGCGCGAGACCGCCGCGGGATGGGAAGCCGCCGGCGCCCTGCGGGAGTCCTTGTTGGGCAGTGCGGCGCTGGCTCGCTCGGGCGCCGCCGCAGCCGCCGCTCTTTCGAGGGGACGCGACGTGAGCGCGGCCGGCGGACTGGCCCTGGCCTTCGCCGGCGATACGGCCGGCGCGTCGACGATCGCCAATGACCTCGCCCGCCGCTTTCCCCAAGATACCGCTGTCAACACCAGCTACCTTCCCGCCATCCGGGGCGAACTCGCCATCCACAACGGCCATCCCAAGGACGCCCTTGCGATCCTTCGAGCCTCCACGCCGTACGAGTTCGGCTCCCCTTCGGTCACCTCCGCCCTCCTGAACCTTTATCCCGTCTATGTGCGCGGCGTGGCTTATCTGGCCCTCGGCCACGGCTCCGAAGCCGCCGCCGAGTTCCGCAAAATCCTCGAGCATCCGGGTCTGGCCATCAATGAACCGATCGCTGCGCTCGCCCCCCTGGGGCTCGCCCGCGCCCTGGCGCTCGACGGCAACAACGCTGCGGCCCGCGACGCCTATCAGGAGTTTTTCGGGCTCTGGAACGGCGCCCGCCCTGACAATCGCGTGCTTCGCGACGCTCGCGCCGAATACGACCGATTGAAGTGAAGGCCGCGAACGTGAGAAGGTAACAGAGCCGGGGTTCGAGAACTTCTCCGGCACTGCGAGCCCCTTATGAATCGGCCTCGCTCAACGCGCGCTTTGGCTGGGGTCACGTTCGCAGCCGTCCTGCTGGCGGCGCTCGTGAGCGGGTTCGCCGGGCGCGGCTGGGTGGGCACCGCTTACGCAGCCCACCCGCCCGGGCGTTCCCAGGCCCAAGCCGCTGCTCCGGCCGTTGTCATCAAGCCCGGCGATCCTCACTTTCACTTCGTAGGTCACTGGGATCGCAGGAGCCCCGGCGAAGCGATCACGGTGAATTCCGGCTCGCGAATGCTGTGCGCTTTCACCGGCACCTCGATCACCGGTCTCTTCGGCACCGCCGGCATCGCCTCGCCCGCGCAAATCTGGGTGCGAATCGACGGCGGCGAGCCGGCGCGTTACACCGCAAACTCGGAAACCATCGACTTCGCGCCGCACGGGCTCGCGCCCGGGCGGCACACCCTCGAACTCGACGTCAAGGACGTGGACGAGCGCGTGAATCGCTGGATTCCCCCGCTCCAGGCCGCGCTGATCTTCAAGGGGCTCGAGCTCCCGTCGGGCGGGCGGCTCGAGAAGTCTCCCCTGCCCGGCAAGCTGCGCATGGAGTTCTACGGCGACTCCATCACCCAGGGCGTGCGCATCGACAGCATGGCCATCGGACCCGAGGGATCGGACGGCACCAAGGATTACGCCTTCCTGGTGGCCCTCGTTTTCGGCGCGCTTCACAACCAGGTGGGCTTCGGCCGCCAAGGCATCCTTCGGACCGGGAACGGCAACGTGCCGCCGGCGGCGGATTCTTTCGGCTGGAACTTTCAGGGTTCACCTGACGATCCCAGCTTCGTTCCCCGCGTGGTGGCGGTGAATCAGGGCACGAATGACGGCGGTTACAGCTCCGTGCAGTTTGAGCCGGCGTACCGCGCCTACATCGCGGAGATCCGCAATCGCTACCCGAAGGCCGCCATTTTCTGCCTGCGCACTTTCGGCGGCTTTCACGCGGACGACATCCGGCAGGCGGTGGAGGAGATGCACGACTCCGAAATCCGCTACGTGGACACAACCGGCTGGCTCGAAAAAAGCGACTACACCGACGGCATCCATCCCAACGCCGGCGGCCAGATCAAAGCGGCCCAGCAGCTCGCGGACGTCATTCATCGGAGCACCGGCCTGAAAATAATCCGTCCGGTGGCTTCGGTCGCGCCCGCCGGGCCGTGACGCCGCGTCGAGCACGCTGGGGGTGACTGACGATTGAGCTGAGGCAAAGCGAGACGGAGGAAGAATACGGTTGAGACAGAACAACGCAGAGCATTTAAAGAACGGGCACTATCATAATCCACAGGCTCAGGTCGGCGGCTTCCTGGACCTGCTGCGCTGGCTGCGCACGCGCCGGCCGGGCCCCTGGCGGCGGTGGATTCCCAGCGTCCCCGGGCCCAAGCCGGTGCCGCGCACGGGCCCTGGGGAGCTGCGGGTGACGTTCGTGGGGCACTCAACGGTCCTCCTCCAAGTCGAGGGCCTGAATGTCCTCACCGACCCCATCTGGTCAGACCGTGCCAGCCCGGTGAGTTGGGCCGGCCCGCGGCGTCATCGGGCGCCCGGACTGCGGCTCGAAGACCTGCCGCCGATTGACGTCCTTTTCATCAGTCACGATCATTACGACCATCTCGACGCGCCCACCCTCCGCCGCCTATGCCACGCCCACCAGCCGGCAGTATTCTGCCCGCTCGGCGTGGACCCGCTGCTCGAGACGTTGGGCTCTACCCAACCCCGCGCCATGGGTTGGTGGGAATCGTCCGCGCTTCAGCCGGGGTTTCGCGTCCATTGCACCCCGGCGCAGCACTTCTCGGGACGGTCGCTGTTCAATCGCAACCGTACGCTGTGGTGCAGTTGGCTGTTGGAGGCGCCGCACGGCAACGTTTACTTCGGAGCGGACACGGGCTTCGGCCCGCATTTAGAAGAAACCGCGCGCAGGTTCCCGCCGCCGCGCCTGGCTCTGCTGCCCATCGGCGCGTTCCGGCCGGAATGGTTCATGGGGCCCGTCCACATGTCGCCGGACGATGCGCTGCGGGCGCACCGAGTGCTCGGCGCGGGGACAAGCGTTGCGATTCACCACGGCACCTTTCGTCTGGCGGATGACGGCGAGACCGAGGCCGCAGACCGCCTGCGCGCGCTCGTAAAATCGACCCCTGCCCCCACACCCTTCCTGGCGCTCGAAGAGGGTGTCGCCTACGAGGTGCCGCCCCATGCCCGGGAATGGTACTCCGCCAAGCGCCTCGAAGCGGTTCCGCGCGAAGCGCCTGAGCGCCGTGGCGCACTAAAGCTGGAACCGCAGCAGGAGGAAACATGAAGTCAACCGTCCGGACCCCATCCACCCGCCACCTGGCGCGAATGCTGGCGCACGTGCCGCTAGGCACCGCAACGGGTGTGTTGGCCGCCTTGCTGCTGCAGGTCTTCCCGGCCGCGGCGCAGGTACTACAGAAGGCCCCGGGCGCCGAGATCCACGATCTTACTCCCAAGCCCGGCGACTTCACCGAGCCGAGCGTGGCCATCAACCCGGCCAACCCGCAACAGGTGACGGCGGCCTACCAGGACAACGTGCACATCGCCTATTCCTCGGACGCTGGGAAAAGCTGGTCGACGCCGCCCAACACAGCCCCTCCCAACTACCGCGTGTCCGGCGATGTCTCGGCTGCGTACGACCTCAAGGGCCGCGCATTCGTGTGCTATATCGCCTTCGACAAACTCGGCACCATCAACTATTGGGCTCACGGCGCCACGCGCAACGGTATCTATGTTCGGCGCTCGCTTGACGGCGGGCAGACCTGGGAGATGAAGGACAACGTGGTGGCGGAACAGCCCACGGCGGCCGGGATTCCGTTCGAGGACAAGCCCTACATCGTGGCGGACAACAGCGGCGGTCCCTACGCCGGCACGCTCTATGTCGGGTGGACTCGTTGGACCCTGGAGGATTCGCAGATTCTCCTGTCGCGCTCTCTGGATGGCGGCAAGACCTGGTCGCAGCCGCTCGAAATCGATAGCGAGCGCGGACTGCCGCGCGACGACAACGGCGCCGATGAGGGTTTCTCGGGTGTGGTCGGACCTGACAGCACGCTCTACGCCGTCTGGGGCGACGGCCGCCACATCGTCTTGACCACGTCCTCCGACGGCGGTCGCACCTTCGAGCCCGCCCGCAACGTCGTGGACACGGCGCCCATCATGTTCGACGTCGAGGGTACCGAACGCTCCAACGGCTTTCCGGTGATCTCGATGGATCCCAGGAGCGGCCGGCTTTACGTGGCCTGGAGCGACTACCGCAACGGAGGAGTGGACGTGTTCTGTTCCACCTCCGGCGACCGCGGAAAAACCTGGACGCCCCCGGTGCGGGTCAACTCGGACCCCCTTCACAACGGCGCCGACCATTTCTTCCAGTGGCTCGCCGTAGACCCGGCGACGGGAGCGGCGAACCTCATCTTCTACGACCGCCGCCAGGACCCTCGAAACGAGCGCGCTATCGTGGTGCTGGCCCGCTCGACGGACGGCGGACAATCGTTCGCCAACTACGCCTGGACCGACAACTCCTTCGATCCGCGGGGAGCATTTCTCGGCGACTACACCGGCATCGCAGCCCTGAACGGCCGCGTTTACGGCGTGTGGACCGAGAAGCCGGATGAAAAGTCGCGGGATAGGGCGGTGTGGCTGGGCGTGGCGGATTTCACGTCGGGCGGCCCCGCACCCTCCAGCCCAGTGCCTAGTACTCCGAAGTGACCCTTCGACCGTCCCCCCAAGGCCGTGCATTTGAGTTACTTCTTGACGGCGACAATGTCCTCAAGACAGGTCATTCTTGCCCGCGCCCAGTCACCGGCTCCCTGTTAACCCATGTGTTTTTACCGTGCAGCTACATTACGAGAATGGTAACCAACGTGCTCCCACTAAGCTGGAGGGAGCTGCGTATGGATATCGGAGCACGTCTGAGGAAGCTGCGTGAAGACAAGCACTTGTCACAAGGAGATATCGAGAACCGCTGCGGATTGTTGCGCTGCTACATCTCAAGAGTCGAAAACGGACATACGGTCCCATCGATCGAGACTTTGGAGAGACTCTCTGGGGCGCTCGAGGTTCCTCTGTTCCGGCTATTCTGCGACGATCTTGAAGCTGCGCCGGTACGCGCCGGGAACCGCTCGCCGGCCTCGTCTGACTCCGACGCCCCCGAGTCGGACACCGATAAACGCTACTTCGGCGAGGTGAGGCGGCTCCTGAGCCAGGCCGGCCAACAGGAGCGCAAGTTCTTCCTTAACATGGCTCGCAGGTTCACTACCCGGTAGAGCCAATAGAGTCAGGGCGACCCAAGCCGGCTCCAATCCGCGCCCTCGAGGCATCGGTGTGCCTTATTATGCACCATCCTTGTTGGGCCCTCGCCCATTAGGTGGGCGCGGCGAAAGCCCGTTCCTGCCCCGAGCTGCAGCCCCAGCCGCACACAGAAGATCTCAGTCCAGCGTGGCCGGCGTCCCACTGAGACCCGGTAGCTCGTACGCGCGAAATTGATTGACATTCGCGAGATCCTGAGGCAGAGTATAGCATCGTAGGCAATACGCCGTGAATACACATAGGCTCCTGTGGTAGGATTCAAATCGCGCCACTCCAGACACCACGTGGTGCGCCGAAATTGCGGCAGGACGGGAGGCGGTCGGGCCTGTTCTGCGAGTAGGCCAGAGAGCATCGGCAGGCTGGGAATCCGTGCTGAAAATAAGGAGTGAACCGTGCCAGATCCCAAAACCCTCGTTCCCATTCCCGGCAGCCACAGGCATTCCCGACCGGGCGCCACGGAAGCCGGAGCTCCAGACCCTCAGGAGCGCATTCGCGTCAGTGTGCTGTTGAGGCCGCGAACGCCGCTGGCCGAACTCGCAGCCGGCAAGGCCTTGAGCGCCGCCTTGCCCCGCGAGCGCCAGTATCTGAGCCGCGAAGAGTTTGCCGCGCGCTTCGGCGCCGACCCGGCCGACGTTCAGACCCTCGAAACCTACGCGCACCGGCACAACCTCACGGTGGTGGAGGCCAGCCTACCCCGCCGTACGGTGGTTCTTTCCGGCGCTTTGGCCGACCTCAGCGCGGCTTTTGGCGTGACGCTCGTCAACTACAAGCACCCCGATGGTGACTTCCGCGGCCGCACGGGTCCCATCTTCGTACCGCAGGAGCTCGCTGGAGTGGTGCAGGCCGTCTTCGGCTTCGATAACCGGCGGCAGGCCCGGCCCCACCTTCGCCGCCCAAAGGTCCGCGCTGGCTCGGATCGAACCCCCACGGGCGGCTACACGCCTCCCCAAGTGGCCGCCCTTTACAACTATCCTTCGGGACTGGACGGCAGCGGACAGTGCATCGGAATTCTGGAATTCGGAGGAGGCTACCGGTCGAGCGACCTGAACGCGTATTTCAAGCAGCTCGGCCTGCCGGCGCCGAAAGTGACTGCGATTTCCGTCGACGGGGTCCAGAATCAACCCATGCCAGGCCCCGACAGCCCCGATGACGAAGTCGATCTCGACATTGAAGTGGCAGGCTCCATTGCCCCCGGCGCGCAGCTCGCCGTGTACTTTGCGCCGTTTACCGAGCAGGGCTGGGTGGATGCGATTAACACGGCGGTCAACGACGATTTGCACCGGCCTTCAGTGCTCTCGATCAGTTGGGGATTTGCCGAAGGCCAGGACATCTGGTCTGCGCAGGCGATTCAGGCGGTGGACGAGGCCTTTCAAGCTGCCGCCGCGATGGGGGTCACGGTGTGCGTGGCTTCGGGCGACGATGGGTCGCGCGACCAGATTACCGACGGCCTGGCTCACGTGGACTTCCCCTCTTCGAGCGAGTGGGTCCTGGCCTGCGGGGGTACTTCGCTGCAATCGTCCGGCACCCAAATCGCGAGCGAGGTAGTGTGGAACGACGGTGACCAGGGCGGCGCCAGCGGCGGAGGCATCAGCGATAACATCGCCCTGCCTTCCTGGCAGGCCAAGGCCGGCGTACCGCCATCCGTGAACCCCGCGGGACACGTTGGCAGGGGCGTACCCGACGTGGCTGGTAATGCCGATCCCCAAACCGGTTACCAGGTGCTCTCCGACGGGCACAAAACCATCCTGGGCGGCACCAGCGCCGTGGCCCCGCTCTGGTCCGCGCTGGTTGCCCTCATCAATCAGAAACTCGGCAAGCCCGTGGGCTTCGTGAATCCCATCCTCTACGGCCAGCCCACCGTCACCGCCGCCCTCCGCGACGTCACCTCCGGCAGCAACGACGTGGAGGACCTTGGGGGCTACTTTGCCGGCCCAGGCTGGGATGCCTGCACGGGCTTCGGCAGCCCGAATGGAACCGCACTGGTCACGGCGCTGGCGGGGACGCCGGAGAGCTCTGGATCGCCGGGCTAGGGTTCGCGGGGTAAGAGATAGCCTCATGCGGGCGGAAACATGACGCGCCCAAAGTGTAGCAGGCAGGGGGCTAAAGCCGCGGCTTGGGTCTTCGCCGGCAGTTCCGCGAGGCGGGCCAAAAAAGGTGGCGAAAGCGCGGAACGAAGCCACTATGTGGTTTAGAATCAGTTCAGGGGTATTGAATCTGGACACACGGTCGGTCGACCTGCTTGGAGCCCTCGGGCGCGCCCACACAGATGAGCCTGAAATGCGGAACGAAGCCACTATGTGGTTTAGAATCAACAAATCGCCATTTGAGATCCTCGGGGAGGCAAAACTGAGCGAAAAGACAGAAATTGAACCGAGAAACCTGACAAGCTATTGAAAACTAGCTGCTTATGGCCTGCACCCAACCGTCTTATTGAAAACGTTGCGGATGTCGGAGATCCAGCGTCTCAGATCGGGCTCTTTTGCCGAGGCCGACGACACGCTTAGCGGGCATGAAACAAGTCACGGGCTTTCGCAAATTGAGTTGCATGGTGCGGCCTCAGAGCGAATGCGGCGGGAAACCTGGCGTTGGGAAATCCCAGTGACGCCCCGGCTTAGCAGAGGGCATTGCTTTCAGACGGGCAGAGCGCTATCATTCGCTGGAATGAAAGTGCCAGGAGCCCTGTGGGTGGGGTAGTGCGAGCGCGCTCCTGAAACAAATTCGAAATAACTGACGAGGTGTAGACTATGGCCCGAGTGGTTCGATTTCTGATCATATTCGCTGTCGGTGTTTCCACGTGCCTGGCACAGGAGAAAAAGCGTGTGGCCGTTTTGGATTTTGATTACGGCACCGTACGCTCCGCGGTGCAGGCTTACTTTGGCACGGACCAGGACGTGGGGAAAGGCATTTCGCTCCTTCTCGAGCAAAAGCTCGTTCAAGACGGCAAGTATCGAGTGGTGGACCGCAACACCATGGACAAGATTTTGAAGGAGCAAAACTTCTCGAACAGCGACCGCGTTGACGCCAGCACTGCGGCCAAGATCGGCCAAATCCTGGGAGTGAGTTGCATCATTGTCGGCAGCATCACCCAATTTGGCCGCGACGACAAACATATCGGCGTCGGCGGAGGCGGCTATGGCCTCGGAAAGTTCGGCCTCGGAGGAGTGCACAAGAACGACTCCAAGGCCGTGGTGAATGTTACCGCCAAGATGATCGATGTGAACACCGCGGAGATTCTGGCGGTCGCGACGGGAACGGGAGAGTCAAAACGCGGCGGATTCGGCGTCGGTGGGGGCGGCGGCGGCTGGAGCGGTGGCGGAGGCGGCGGCCTCGACATGGGCAGCAGCAACTTCGGCCAGACGATTCTGGGCGAGGCAGTGAACGCAGCCGTCGCCAGTATGGGCGAACAGCTCGACGCGAAGGCTGACTCGCTCCCCACCGTGAAGGTCACCTACTCCGGCGTCGTTGCCGATGTCACCGGCAACAGCCTGGTGATCAATGTGGGAAGCAAGGCCGGGGTTAAAGTCGGAGATCAAGTGACCGTTTCCCGAAAGGTCAAAGACGTGAAGGACCCCAGCACCGGAGCGGTCATCAAGACGATCACGGACCAGTTGGGCACGGCGACGATCACCGAGGTGGACGCCCTCTCCGCAACGGCCACCTTCTCCGGAAGCGGTGCCCCCAAGGTCGGGGATGTGGTGGCGAGCCAATAAGCGCAGGTCTCGGCACGGCGCCGACAGGAAGGGCCACTTATGAGCACAGAACAGACCGGACAGCGGATCGGGGACTATGAGATCCTCGGCGTGCTCGGGGCCGGCGGCATGGGCAAGGTGTATAAGGTGCGGAACGTGATCTCGGACCGCATCGAAGCCATGAAGATCCTTCTACCCGACCTGGCCGGGCAGAAGGATCTGGCCGACCGCTTCCTGCGCGAAATCAAGATGCTGGCCAGCTTGAATCACCCGAACATCGCCTCGCTGCGCACCGCCCTCACCGTCGGCAATCAACTGGTGATGATCATGGAGTTCGTGGAGGGCACGACGCTCGCCGCGCGCCTCGCGCAGGGGCCCATTCCTCCTGCTGACACCGTCGACTACATCGAGCAGGTGTTGGTGGCCTTGAGTTACGCCCACCGCCAGCACATCATCCACCGGGATATCAAACCCGCCAACATGATGCTGACGCCGCAGGGGCTGGTGAAACTTATGGATTTCGGGATCGCGCGCTCCTCGGCAGACAGCGGCCTGACGATGACGGGCACCACCCTCGGCTCGCTTTACTACATGTCTCCGGAGCAGGTCAAGGGCGAGGCCGTCGATGCGCGATCGGACCTGTATTCGGTGGGCGTTTCGCTCTACGAATTGGTCACGGGGCGCCGCCCCTTCCAGGCGGACAGCAACTATTCCCTCATGGCCGCCCATCTGCAGGAGGCCCCCAAACCTCCCATCGAATTGCAGCCGGACCTGCCCGCCGCCCTCAACCAGATCATCCTGATGGCTATGGCCAAAGACCCTGGCCAGCGCTTCCAATCCGCCGAGGCCTTCGACAACGCCCTCCGGAGCATCGCCGCCAGCCTGCCCAAGCGTACGGCCGGGGTGGCGCCGGCAGCGGCCGCCGGGCCCGTTGGAGCCACGTCAGTATTCCAGGAGCACGCACCGGGCGCTGCCGCGGCCGGGCCGCCTGCGCCCGCTGCGGCCCCGCCCATGTCACCGCCCGTGGCGCCAGCCCTTCAACCGCCGCTTCAGGCCGTCCCCGCGCAATCGGCGCCGACGGCCTCTGTGGTGCTGCCCGGGCCGGCAGCCGCTCCGCCTATAGCTGTGCCGGCGCAGCCCGCGCCAGGGTTCCCACCCTCCACCGCAGCCCCGCCGCGCACTTATCGCGGCCTCTACATGACTCTGGGCGCCCTGCTGGTGGTGGCAGTGCTGGCGCTCGCAGCCATTTACGGGCCGCGATGGGCCCGGACGCGAGCGAGTGGGAGCGCAGCCCAGCAGACGCAGCCGGCACCCGCTACGCCGCCACAGACCGCTCCTGCGAGTCCACCGGCGGCCTCCCCCGAAGGGGCAGCCAGCCCACAGCCAGGCTCAAGCTCCAGTGCAACCGCCACCCCGGATTCCGGTTCACCGGCGTCTGGCGCGACGGCCGCGCCGCCGGCCGGCGGACAGCCTTCGAATCCGGCCGCACCGAGCAGCGCGGAAGCCGCCCCAACTTCGCCGCCAGCCGAGGCGCCGACCAGCCATCCGGCGAAGAAGGGACGCAACGCCGGCGGTGGCCAGCAGGCCGAGGCCCCGGGCACGTCCTCCGGTGCCGGATCTGGCGACCACCCAGCTCAGTCGGCGCCGGAAGCCGCCTCCGCGCAGCCCAACGCCCCCGCCCAGGCCGTGGATTCGGCTGCGCTCGACGAGGTGGAAAAACAAATGGACCAGCTTACCAGCCGTGCCGGGGCAGTGAAGGACAGCATCGACAAGCTGCGGAACGAAATGTCCGCTCAGGGCGGGAACTTGCGCGGCGACATCAACGCCTCGGAGCAGCGCATGGAAACGGCGTTGAGCCGCGCCCAGACCGCGTTTCAGAACCAGGACGCCAAGAAAGCCAAGCAATACCTGGACCAGGCCGAGACTGACGTGGAAAAGCTGGAGAAGTTCCTGAATCAGCGATAGGCTAAAACAACCTCTCAGGGTGCCGCCAGCTTGTAGCTTCCCGCCCGGTTCAGATGTACCACCAACCGAGTGCCGCCCTCGGCGGGTTGAGCGGATTCGGGCTGGCCGTTCACCTCAATCGTGGTCCCGCCCCCCGGGGCCGGCATCGACACCGCGGCGTCAACTCCGTCGGGCAAATCCAAGGTGGCTTCGAGGCCCCGGCCGGCGGCGCGCAGGTCTATTTTCATGAGGCCGTGCGCGGTGGGCTCGGCGCCGCGCGCCCACTTGAGTCCGGCCAAGTCGGGCCGGATGCTCACCTGGCTGAAGCCCGCCGCCCGGGGCTGAATGCCGAGAACCTGCTCGGTGAGCCAGGCCGTGGGACCGCTCGACCAGCCGTGGCACAGCGAGACGAAGTAGCCCTGGCCGTTGTCCGCCTGCAACGATTCGTGGAAGTTTCCCTTGGGCCACTCCGGATCGTAGGCTTCCCAGAAACTGGTGGCGCCCTCACGAATCATGCCGCCCCAGAACTCCCGAATCCAGTCAAGCGCTTCCTGCCGGTGTCCCGACTCGGCCATGGCCGTGATCGCGTAGAAATTGTAGTACGGCGTAATCATGAAGTGGCGCGGCTGGGAAAGCACCTTGTCCCAAATGGCCGAGGTCTGACCGGCATCGGCCACCCCGGAAAAAATCGCCATGGCGTTGGTCTGCCAGCGCCCGCCGAAAGTGCCGGTGGCAGAGTCCAGCAGGTACTGCTGCGCCGCTTGCTTGATCTTCGCAGCCTCGGCTGCGAATGCCGCCGACCCCGCGCTGTCGCCCGCCTCCCCCAGCAGCCAGGCGCCTTCGGCGAACGCCTTGGCAAACTCCAGCGACGTGGCTCGTCGCGTCTCCGCAGTATCGCCGTTCAAGTCCGGCGACCAGTCCACAAACGGCCAGGCCTTGTGCTCGTTCGCGAACAGATGGCGACTGTCCAGTTCCGTCTGCATGTAATTCAGGAGCTCGGTGAGCGGTTGACGAACCGACTCGAGATACTTGCGGTCGCCGATGTGGCGGTAGTAGTCTGCCTGCCCCATCACCCAGAACGCCGAATAGCCGGGGATGCCGTTCACATCCGCGTGCACCGGTTGGCCGGCGTCATGCACGAGGCGGTTGAGGGTGTCCTGCATCAGAAACCGGTCCGCAAACACGGTGTCGATCACGCGCCCGCTTACGTCGAGATCGCCCATCCAACGGCCGCGATCGCGCTTGGGCGCGTCCCAGATGTCGTCCTGCATCGAAAGATGACTGGTGTAGGCTCCGACGCGCCAAATGCGGTTGAGCAACGGATCCGACGACTCGAACGAGCCGCGGTACTCGACGGGATAGTAGATCGAGTCGAGGCGAATGGCTTTGAACCGTAGCGGCGACGTGCCGCCGGTGAAGCGCACCACCGCATAGCGGAAGGCGCTCTTGGGGCCGTGAACCGTGGCGTGGGGCGGCACCGTGACCGGGTCCGCACCCAGATAGGGTTCGTTCTCGGCTTCCTGCCGCGATTCCCCGTACTGAAGCTGGAGCTTCATCGGAGCCGCTGAGTCCGAGACAATCTCGAGCCGCCCGTCCGATTCACGCCCCAGGTCGAGCGCGATGAAGGGGTCTTCCTCCAGAGCGGTTCCGGGCGGCGGCAGGGTGACGGTGAACTCTTCGCCCGCCCTGCCCGGAAGCCCGGCGGTCTGGCGGCCGGCGTCAACGTCCCGGGCCAGCGGCGCGACAGCTCCCACATTTGCGAGCCGGCCCAAGCCCTCGAAAGCGTAGACAACGCTTTCGACCGGCGCCGGCCGATGGGCCAGGAAGGGCGAGATTCCGTCGTAGCCGGGCCACCGGTACAGTCCGGCGTCCGAGTTCCATTGGAAGAGGTCGATGTTGCTCTCGATGCCGCCAATCAAGCGCGCGGCTTTCCATGAACCGTCGTCGTAACCGGGCCTCTCCCAGCCGGGGTCGCGCCGCCCGCTGCACTTCCAGCCGGCACCGCTCATCGCGAGCGGCGGAGCGTCCAGCCCTGGCTCGCGAGGCACAATCTTGATCACCAGCCGGTCGCCGGCCGAGACTTCAAGCGCCAGGGTGTTGGCTCCGGATCGCAGGTCACTCGCCACCGGCAGGCTCAGCACCAACGGCCGCAAGTGGGACGTGGGATCGCGCTGGGCGTTCGCTTGGAGCCGCCCGTTGATGTACACGCGGATTCGATCGGGGCCGGCGGCGTAAAGCGTGGCCGCCGCGGGAACCGTCTTCAGGCTAAAACGGCCTCGAAAGTAAAAGGTGTGGTCCCAGTCAGAGTCCTTCGCGCCCGGCGCCCAAATGTATTGCTCGGGCAGAGGTTGATGGAGGGCAGACTCGAGGCGCGGCGAGGCAACGTCGCCGGTGAGGTCGAGCCGCTCAGGAAGGAAATGCTCCTGGCCTGCCGCGGCGGCACAGAAAGCGATGGTCGAAACGAAAAGCAACCAGCGAGTTGGCCGCCTCAAGGTCCCTCCGGGCACCGCGAAATGCGGCGTCGGCCGCAGCGTGCGTCCGCTAATTTATGACAGATGGAAGCCGGAGGCAAGGCCGAGGCCGCGGGACGCGCCCCTATACGAAGTCCCGTCCAATCAGCCGCTCGATGCGCTTCGCGATCGGCGGGTGGGTGGAGAAAAGGCTCGAGAATACCTGGCCGGTGGCCAAGGGCTGCGCGCAATAGATATGCGCCATGGACGGCGCCACCCGCAGGGGGAGGCGCTTCGAGTATTTGTCGATCTTGTCGAGCGCACGCGCCAGGCCCATGGGATTGCCGGTGATCTCGGCGCCGGTGTGGTCCGCCTCGTACTCCCGGGAGCGGGAGATGGCAAGCTGGATGAGCATGGCGGCCAGCGGCGCCAGAATCATCATGGCCAACGCCGAGAATACCCCGCCCTCGCGGTCGCGATCACCGCCGCCGAACCCGCCGAACATCTCGGCGTAATAAGCGAAGTGCGCCAGCATCGTGATGGCGCCCGCCACCGTGGCCACCACCGCGCTGATCAGAATATCGCGGTTCCGCACGTGGCCGAGCTCGTGGGCAAGCACGCCTTCAATCTCTTCGTCGTCGCACAGATCGAGAATGCCACGCGTCACGGCCACCGAGGCGTGGTTCGGGTTGCGGCCGGTGGCGAAGGCGTTGGGCGAATCGGTGGGGATCCAGTAAATCTTCGGCACCGGGACGTTGGCCTTGGCGGCCAGGCGCTCCACGATCTGATAAATGCGCGGATTGTCCTCACGGGCGATCGGCTGGGCGCCGCTCGTCTTCAGCGCGATTTTGTCCGAGAAGAAATAGCTGCCGAGGTTCATCACGGCGGCGAAGATGAGAGCCATCTCCATCCCGCTGCGGCCGCCGAGGATCTGGCCGATCGCCAGCAGCAGGCCGGTGAGAGCGGCGAGCAGTGCCGTAGTCTTGAGATTATTCAACATGAGTTCCTGCCTTCGAGCTTCAAGCTCCAAATTATTGGATGCCAAATTTGAAGGGTCGTTTGGGCCACTTTCAACTCCAATTAGAAAGCAATCGCACCGAACCCGTCACGGGCTGAAAGACGCGATATACCCGTTCGTCTGCCGTGAGCAACTCCGATCCTGTTTTGACTGCCAGTGCGACGTAAAGACAGTCGTAAATGGGGTGCCGGTGGCGGATGGCCAGCGCGAGAGCAGGTTCGACCAGATCGGCAATCGGATCGAGCGTGGGAGCGTACTCCCAGAAACGGGTATAGAGCTCAAGGGCTTGGCTCTCCGGCAGCCCCTCCCTTATAACCCGCTTCCATATACAAGCGGCGGCTTCCGCTGCCAGAATCTCGGGCGCCCGAAGGTTCAGTGAGCCCACTGTCCAGCGTTCCAGCACTCGCCTTGCGATCGCGAAGTCGGGCTCACGAAACAGCCACTTGGCCACAACGCTGGCGTCGGCGACGAGGTTCATCGGGTGTCACGGTCTTCACGGATCAGATCGACGCTATTGAGTTTCGTCGGATGCTTGCGAGCGATCCGGTCAACCAGCTTGAAGAACGCGGGAAGGTTCCGCTGCATTTCGAGCCGGCGCCTTTCGAGCTCGGCTTCACGCGACAATATGTCAAGAACCTCAGCATTCAAGCTGAGCGCGTGGCTCTTGGCGCGTTCTTGCATCAGTTCGTAGACGCTGTCGGGTATCCGCCTCAGAGTGTAGCTTCGCACGGTTCCTTCCTCCCGGCATCATGATATCACAATGATATCAGACTCCACGGCCGCTGCGCCGTGAGCGTCCTCGTCCGGATTCGGCGCAGACGAACCCGAATTTGAGCCTCTGACTATAGACTAACCCGTTCTGAATCAATAATATGACGGCATATATTCCATAAGTCTATCCGTATCAATAACTTGACGGGATAGGTCGATTTCGGCCGCGCAGCGTGTGGATAAGACATTCATTATGATATATTTAGAGGGATTTGTTGATAACTTGATTGGTTTCAATAATCTGGTCGGTTCGTTTTTTGATAGCCCTTGATTCTAAAGAACGTTCCGGCTTCGTTCGTCTTTTTCGAAATGCGCGACGGAGGCACCTCCAGGCGATGGTCTGGCTGAACGCAAATTCGTATACATGGCACCAATAATCGATCAGCTGTCTGTACGCCGGATGGTCGAGTTCTTCCGGCGTCAGAATGGCGGCGGCCGTCTCGCGGACCTCGGCGGGCAAGCACTCCATCAGCGCGATTTGCACCCTGTCATAGGTCGCGCAGCGCGAGCCCGACCGCAGCGCGTTCATGCGGGAGCGCTGCCTGCCGGCCTCGGTGCGCGGTCCGGTGGAGCGCATCGCGTTCGCGCGATTGGCCAGGATGAGTTCCGGCGTCATAGTAGGCGACTTGCGAAGTGACATAACTCCTGCGGTTCTGACGGTCCCTGAATCGTCCAAGAACACAGTTACACAATCAGTTTATAGCTGTTCGGTACGAGATGTCAAGCGAAATCTTGATGAGCGCTACGAACGCTCAATGCAATCGGGTATCAGTGCCGCGGAATTCACAAAGCGCGGCGTCTGCGCCGTTACTCGTACCGCAGCGCGATCATAGGATCCACGCGGCTGGCGCGGCGCGCCGGGAGGTACCCCGCGGCGCACGCCACCAGCGCCAGGCACACCGTGGCGAACGCCATGGTGGAGGGATCATGCGCAGTGATGCCGAATAGTTGGCTCTGCGCCGCACGCATGAGCGCCAGCGAGGCGGGCACGCCCGCCGCCACCCCAATCGCCACCAGGAGCAGC
The DNA here is from genome assembly GCA_035516075.1 of Terriglobia bacterium. Taxonomy (GTDB): domain Bacteria; phylum Acidobacteriota; class Terriglobia; order UBA7540; family UBA7540; genus Gp13-AA77. The sequence continues at coordinate 24,855 of DATJAQ010000014.1, forward strand.
ACATCGCGCATCACCATCCAAACCACGCTCCTACGGTCGGCTCCGAGCGCGATCCGGATGCCGATTTCGCGGCGCCTTTGCGCCACCGTGTAGGCCATCACGCCGTAGAGTCCGATGGTGGCGAGCAGCGTGGCCAGCAAGCCGAACACCGTCGACAAGCTCGCAATCATCCGTTCGGTACTCAGCGAATTTGAAATCTGCGCCTCCGTGGTGCGCATCTCGTTGACGGGCACGGCCGGATCGAGCTGCCGCACTTTCGCCCGCACGAGCGGCATCAACTGGCTGGGCTCGAAAGAGGTGCGCAGGTAGACCGTCATGCCGCCGAGGTCGTGGCTGCCGTAGTAGGGCACGAAGGCCTGCGGGGGGATGTCGTCGCGCAGGCTTGTGTACTTGATGTCTTTGACGACGCCCACAATCGTCATCTCGGTAGGCGTTCCGGGATCGGTCCCGAAGCCGAGGTGGCGCCCGATGGGATCCTGCCCGGGGAAATAACGCCGGGCGAACTCCTGGTTGATAATCACGGTGGTCGGAGTCCAGTTGTCAGGCTCGGGGCCGTGTTTCACCTCCCGCGAATCGTTGGGCGTGAAGTCGCGCCCCTCAACGATGGGGACGCCCAACGTGGCAAAGTAGTTGGAGCCGATCTGGTTCATGTACGGCTCGGCGTGATCGCCCGGTCTCGCGGGATTGTAGCCCTCCACGGTCATCGAACTGTCCCATTCATTGCCTACGAGAATGCGCATCGACGCCAGGCCCACGGACTGAACTCCCGGAATCGATTGGAAGGTATCCGTCAACTGGCGGTAAAAGATCTTGGTTCGTTCGGAATTGTAGCCGGCCAGTGAAGGGTCAAGCTCGAATCCGATGAGCCGCTCCACGGGGAATCCCGGACCCAGGCGGCTGAGGTTATTGAGAGTGCGGACGAAGAGCCCGGCACCGATCAGGAGACACAGGGAGAGCCCCACTTGAGCCACCACCAGGGCGCTCCGCAACTTTCCGTGCCCGCCTCCCACCACGGCGCCGGCCTGATCCTTGAGCGTTCGCGCGATATCCGGAGCCGTCGTTCGCAGCGCGGGAGCGAGCCCGAAAACGATCCCGGCCGCCACCGTGACGGCAAGAGCGAACAGGAGGATTCGAAGATCCGGCGCCGCGGAAATGCTCAACCCTTCGGAATTCTCCGGCAAATAGACGGCCATCAGTGCTTTGTCGGCCCAGAAGGCGAAGAGGAGCCCGGCGAGCCCGCCGAGCGCTGAAAGGCATAGGGTTTCGGTGAGCAGCTGGGAGATAATCCGCCCGCGGCTCGCGCCTACCGCGAGGCGCACCGCGATCTCGCGTTGCCGGCCGGCCGCTCGGGCCAACAGGAGATTGGCGAGGTTGGCGCAGGCGATCAGCAGCACCAGGCCGGTGATCGCCATCAGCGCCCACAAGGGCGTGGAGAGCGCCTGCCGGAGGTTGGAGCGCCCCTGCGACCCCGGCAGGAGATCGATGGAGCACTTGAGGAACTGCTCGCGGTCGTAGGCGGAGGCGCGGGCGAAGGCGGCCTGGCGCACTTCGTCTTCCAACATCGCGTGCATGAAGGGCTGGAGCCCGGCCTTGGCCTGCGCCCGCGTCACACCCGGCTTCAAGCGCCCAAACGCGTTCACCCAACGGGTTCGGCGGTCGGTGAGCATATCGCTCGAGAAGACCGCGGCGACCTTTTCCATCATGATCGGGATGTAGATTTGCGGGGAACGGCCCAGTTCGACTCCCCGAAACCCCTGCTGGGCGACGCCGACCACGGTGAGGTTGTACTTATTCACGGTCAGCGTTTTCCCCAGGACGGCCGGATCACCGCCGAAGTGCTGCTTCCAGAAGTCGTAGCTCAGCATCACCAACGGATGCCCGTTGGGAACCCGATCGTCGTCTGGGCCGAAGGTGCGGCCGATCGCGGCGCCCACGCCGAGAACGCTGAAGTAGGTTCCCGACACCATCTCCGCTTCCACCGGCTCGGCCTGCCCGCCCGACATGAGGCTCATCTGAAGCGGGAAGCGGCAAAACATGCCGGAGAATACCTGATTGTGGCTGGCGAAATCCCGGAACATCGGGTGCGAGATGGCATTTCCGCCCCAGTTGCTGCCGTAATGCCGGCCCCGCATGGTGAGCAGCACCAACTGCTGCGGGTCCTTCACGGGCAACAGGCGCAGCAGCACCTGGTCAAGCAGCGAGAAAATGGCGGTGTTCGCGCCGATGCCGAACGCCAGGGTGAGCACCGCCACGGCGGTGAACATGCGATTCTTCGCCAGCACGCGCAAAGCGTACCGGATGTCTCCAAGCACGTTTCCCATCGGTGACAACCTCCCGCGATCTCCCCAGCTTAGACGAAGAACCGTACCTGGGGTTTGGTGGGGTGCGAAAAACTTTCCGCCCACGCTTCGGTGGTTGCCGGGGTTTCGGGCGCTTGGGGAGTGATCGGGCGGCGGGGCCGCAAGTTAGAGTCGCGCCCGTTGCCCCTGGCAGTCCACTGCAATCAGCATCGCCTCGCCGGAATGCTCACGTTGCGCCGCGCTGGTGGGCACTGCCGCGAGAATCCGCAGCACCGGTACCCCGCGCGCGGGTGATTTGCATTCCAGACGCCGCTGATAGTATCCTGCGAGCCGCCCTGGAAACAGGAGCTTTGGCTGATTTCGAGATCGCTGCGCCGGGTCCGGCCACGGACCGGCGCGGCCCGGAGGACTTCGATGGCCACCGCAGGAACCCCTCTTCCCTATGACGAGGCGAAACTGAATGTCTTCATGGAGAAAGTGGTCGGTGATCTGGGCGCTGCCCTGCATGCAACGCTTATTCTCATCGGCGACAAACTGGGCCTTTACCGGGCCATGACCGAAACCGGTGCGACCACGGCCGCCGAGCTTGCCAGGAAAACGAACACCACCGAACGGTACGTACGGGAGTGGCTGAACGCAAACGCGGCCGGCGGATACGTAACCTACGATCCAGCCACCCAGCGCTATCGACTCCCACCCGAACAGGCGTTCGCGCTCACGGTGATGGACATCCCCGGCGCTTTCCACATCATTTCCGCCTGCTCCAAAGACGAGCCCAAGATCACTCAGGCGTTTCGCACGGGCGATGGCGTGGGCTGGCACGAGCACGATGCCAATCTCTTCTTCGGCACGGAGAGATTCTTCCGGCCGAATTATGCCGCCAATCTGGTCAGCTCCTGGATTCCGGCGCTGCACGAAGTAGAGCCCAAGCTCAAGGCTGGCGCGGCCGTGGCCGACGTGGGCTGCGGCCACGGCGCCTCAACCCTGCTCATGGCGAAAGCGTTTCCCAGGTCCCGTTTCTGCGGATTCGACTACCACAGCGGATCCATCGAGTACGCCCGGCACGTGGCGGGGCGCGACGGACTGCTGGACCAGATCAACTTCGAGGTGGCGAGCTCCAAGAGCTATCCGGGCAACGGCGGCTACGACCTGGTGACGTTTTTCGACTGCCTGCACGATATGGGTGATCCGGCGGGAGCGGCGAAACATGTTTTGAGCACGTTGAAGCCGGATGGAACCTGGATGATCGTAGAGCCTTTTGCCCACGACCATCCGGAGCAGAATCATAACCCGGTGGGTCGAATTTACTACTCGGCGTCCACCATGATCTGCACGCCGGCGTCGCTCGCCCAGGAGGTTGGCGCGGCCCTGGGCGCGCAGGCCGGCGAAGAGCGGATCAAAGAGGTGGTGACCGGCGCGGGATTTACCCGTTTCCGCCGGGCGGCCCAGACGCCCTTCAATCTGGTCTTCGAGGCGCGGCCCTGAACGCCCGCCAACGCGGCCATCCCATTCACAATCTCCGTGGACTCGCCGCCGGGGAGTTGGGGTGATGGTTTGCGGTGGGAACCCTTCACGTAAGGGCCGCGCCGCGGGACACGCCAGCCGCCTGGCGCTCGAACTTCATCGTGCCCTTGCGAAGGTCGCCGTCCACCAGCAAAAGATCGCCCGGCAGAACCTCGCGGTCGAGCAGTTTCAGGGCCAGAAGGTCCTGGATGAGCCGCCCGATGTCCTCACCGCATCGTGTCTACCCGTCGACGGCATCCAAGTCCAGGCCGGCCTGCTTGAGTAAGTGCTTCAGCAACCCGAGCTTCAAGGGCCTATTGGCGTGGATGGGGATGGATAATCGGACGGTGCTCCCGGATTTGCCATAGACGTGGTGACTGCCGTGGATGCGGAGAAGCTGCCAACCGTGCCGTTCGACAGTTCGAGCAAGCTCCTTGCCCGATATCGATTTCATACAGCGATTTCAAGCACCTGGTCCGTGGGAGTGGAGTCGGGCCGGTCTACCTCGACCGAGAGGCAGGCCTCTATCGCCTCGTGGACATTGGCCAGCAACTCCTCCATGGTCTCCCCCTGCGTAGCGCACCCGGGAATCGCCGGAACCTCCGCCCAGTAGCCGCCCTCCTCAGCCTCATGGACCACAACTTTTATCTTCAAGTTCGTCCCAGCTCCTCTCGCCGGCCGCCATTCTAGCACGCGAAACCCGTCCGCGCCTGATTACCCCGCTGCTTTCGCCGCCTCGCGCTCAAACTTCATCGTGCCCTTGCGCAGGTCGCCGTCCACCAGCAAATGATCGCCGGGCAGAACCTCGCCGTCGAGCAGTTCCATGGCCAGAGGGTCCTGGATGAGCCGCTGAATGGCGCGCTTCAGGGGGCGCGCCCCGAACTGCGGGTCGTACCCTTCGCGGAACAGCAATTCGCGCGCCTTTTCCGTCAGCGTCAGCTCCACCTTGCGCTCCGACAGCAGCCGGCGCAGGTTGGCGAGCTGGAGGTCGATGATCTTCGCGATTTCGGCTTCGCCGAGCGGATTGAAAATCACGATGTCATCGATGCGATTGATGAGCTCCGGCCGGAAATGCTCGAGGAGCGTCCGCTGGATTTGCCGCCGCAAGTCCTCGGAAATGGTGCGCCGCCCTCCTGACCCGCCGCCGGCGTCGCCCATGGCCGCGTGGATCTCGGGGCTCGCGATATTCGAGGTCATGATAATCACGGTGTTGCGGAAGTCCACGGTGCGGCCCTGGCCGTCGGTCAGGCGGCCCTCGTCGAGAATCTGCAGGAAGATGTTGAACACCTCGGAGTGCGCCTTCTCGATTTCGTCGAAGAGGATCACCGAATAGGGACGGCGGCGCACCGGCTCCGTCAACTGTCCGCCTTCCTCGTAGCCCACGTAGCCGGGCGGCGCGCCGATCAGCCGGGCCACGGTGTGCTTTTCCATGTACTCCGACATGTCGATGCGCAGCATGGCGCGTTCGTCGTCAAAGAGGAACTCCGCGAGCGCCCGGGCGGTTTCGGTTTTGCCGACGCCGGTGGGGCCGAGGAAGAGGAACGAACCGATGGGCCGCTGGGGGTCCGACAAGCCGGCGCGGCTGCGGCGCACCGCGTTGGCGACGTGTTGGAGGGCGTCGTCCTGGCCGATCACCCGCAGGCGCAGCCGGTCTTCCATCGAGACCAGCTTCTTCGCTTCGCCCTCGAGCATCCTCGACACCGGAATGCCGGTCCACTTCGAAACCACCCGGGCCACGTCCTCTTCGTCCACCTCCGACTTCAGCATGCGGCCGGCCTGCTGCTTGGATTCGAGCTCGGCATTGGCCGAAGCCAACTGCTTCTCGAGCGCCACCAGCTTGCTGTAGCGAATCTCGGCCGCTTTGTTGAGATCGCCTTCGCGGGTGGCGACTTGCTCGTCGATTTTGGCCTGCTCGATGGCGCTCTTGACCTGCCCGATGCGGGCGATGGTCTCCTTCTCCGATTTCCAGCGTAATTTCAGGGCGTCGGCCTTCTCGCGCAGCTCGCCGAGCTCCTGCTCGATGGCCTTGAGCCGCTCGGCCGAGGCCGCGTCATCCTCCTTGCGCAGCGCCTGGCGCTCGATCTCGAGCTGAATGACGCGCCGCTCGATCTGGTCGATCTCCGCCGGCATGGAATCGATTTCGATGCGCAGGCTGGAAGCGGCCTCGTCAATCAGGTCGATGGCCTTGTCCGGCAGAAAGCGGTCTGCGATGTAGCGATGGGAAAGTGTGGCGGCCGCCACAATGGCGGAGTCCTTGATGCGCACCTTATGGTGGTCTTCGTAACGCTCCTTGAGGCCGCGCAGGATGGCGATGGTGTCTTCCACGTTGGGCTCGCCCACGTACACCGGCTGGAAGCGCCGCTCGAGCGCCGCGTCCTTTTCGATGTGCTTCTTGTACTCGTTCAGCGTGGTGGCGCCGATGCATCGCAGCTCGCCGCGGGCGAGCGCGGGTTTGAGCATGTTGGAGGCGTCGATGGCGCCCTCGGCCGCTCCGGCGCCCACCAGGGTGTGCAGCTCGTCGATGAACAGGATCACTTGGCCGCTCGACTCCTCAATTTCCTTGAGCACCGCCTTGAGGCGGTCTTCGAATTCGCCCCGATACTTCGAGCCGGCAATCAAGGCCCCCAGATCGAGCGCCACCAGGCGCTTCGAGCGCAGCGACTCGGGCACGTCGCCGGCCACGATGCGCTGGGCGATGCCCTCCACAATCGCCGTCTTGCCCACGCCGGGCTCGCCGATCAAAACCGGGTTGTTCTTGGTGCGGCGCGAGAGCACCTGAATCACGCGACGGACCTCGTCGTCGCGCCCGATCACGGGGTCGAGTTTGCCGCGGCGGGCGAGTTCCGTCAGATCGCGGGCGTAGCGTTCGAGCGCCTGGTACTTAGCCTCGGGATTCTGGTCGGTCACCCGCTGAGTACCCCGAACCGCTTTCAGCGCGTCGAGGATGGCGCGGTGCGTGACGCCGAGCCGTTTCAGAATCCGGCCCGCCGTCTCCCCCGGCTTGTCCGCCAGCACCAGCAGCAGGTGCTCGGTGGAGACGAACTCGTCCTTGAACTTCCCGGCCTCTTGGGACGCCTGCTCCAGAACCTCCTTGAGAGCCGGAGAGAGATAGTGGTCCGCCGTGCCGCCCACCTTGGGCAGCTTCTCAATCTCCTTTTCGGCCTCGGCCGCCAGGGTGCCGGTGGCAACGCCGAGGCGTGCGAGAATCGCCGGCACGATGCCGTCAGCCTGCTCGGCGAGCGCCAGGAGCAGGTGCGCCGGCTCGAGCTGCTGGTTGCCGAAGCGATCCGCGACTTCCTGCGTGGCTTGGAGCGCCTCTTGGGCCTTCACGGTAAATTTGTCAAAACGCGTCGCCATGGCCGTAACCTGATCTTAGGAATTGAAGGGTATAAAAGTCCAAGACAAAAAAAGAGCCGCGCCCGGTTCCACCGGAAGGCGCGGCTGCCTGACACGTCGCGGACGGCCCACCCGACGCGGGCGCCGCCGCTTTAGATTGCTGACTCTTGCTGTCCTGCCGGGGCCACGAACTGCGGCTGTGGCGCCCGGCTTGGACGTTTCGCAGGTGCTTCGGCCTGCTTACTTGCCGGAGCTGGCCGCCGCGGACTTGGGATGGCTCTCGGAGCCGGAGACCTGAATTTTGATGGCCTTCGGCTTGGCCTCCTCGCGCTTGGCCATGGTCAGGGTGAGCACGCCGTTCTGAAACTCCGCCGTCACCTTGTCAGGATCGACAGTGCCGGGCAGTCCGAAGGAGCGCGCAAATGCGCCGTAGCTCCGCTCCACGCGGTGGTAGCTGCCCTCCTTGACGTCCTTTTCGAACCGCCGCTCACCCTTGATGTAAAGGGTTTGATTCTCAACTCGGACATCAACATCCTTGGGGTCGAGTCCGGGCAGCTCCGCCTTGATCACCAGGCTTTGCTCCGTTTCGTAGACGTCAACTGCCGGAGACCACACCCGGCTGCTCAACGCCTCTTCGCCCTCGGAGCCGAGCACGTTTCCGAGCGCCTGGTTAAATAGCTGGTTGAACCGCTCCTGTGCGGAAATGACTTCCCGAAATGGTTGCCAACGTACAATCGACATGGGTCACATCCTCCTTCGAGTTATTTGCTGTCCGAATCTTCGGACCTTCAATAGATGCTCATGGTAGCCTATTAGTTTCATCATGTCAAGTAATTTTAGTGTACGACTATCAAGTCTTGTAAACGATTGATTCAACAGGACATATAAATGAGTTGCCGACGCATCAGCTGGGATTTAAGGCTCCAGAAGGGATGCTACTCGGGCGTGGCGAAGTATCCGGGCTTGGCGCGGACGCGCACGTCCTTGCGGAGCACGAGCACGTGGATGGTGCGGTAGGTGCCATCGAGGGCGGGATTGGTGGGCGTATAGCCGAGAAAGTACTGATCGTCGAGTTCGCGGCCGATAGCCTCCACCGAGTCCGAAAGGTGCTTCAGCCGCTCGGCGGTGTAGATTCCCGTCTTGGCGCCCAGCCCCTCGTTCTGCGAGGTGTCGCCCACCGTGCCGTGAGAGATGTACCCGCTCCCCAGGTCCGAGCCGGCGGGCGCCTGCTGGGGGAAAAAGTAGGCGCCGCCGGTGAGCGTGGCGAGCTGCTGCAGCACCTTATTCGCGTCCGAGGTGAACCCGTAGGGAGAGTTTTCGATGGTGTAGATCACCGTTTCGGCGCGATGCGCCATGGAAACAACTTCGTCGAAGGTGTGGGTGCTCTGCACGTCGAGGCCGTCGCTCATCACCACGAGCACGCGGCGGGTGCCCTCGGGATCGCCCTCGTGCAGCAGTTTATCGCGGCAGGCGGTGAAGATGGCGTCATACAGCGCCTTGCCGCCCGCGGCTTTGAGATCGCGGATTTTTTCGTTCAGGGCGTCGGGGTCGCTCGAAAAGTCGTGCAGGATGTAGCTGCTGGAGTCGAACGTCTCCACAAAAATCTGGTTCTTGGTATTCCGGCCCTGGAGCATGTCGTAGACGAATTCACTGGCCGCGTCTTTTTCGAACGAGAGCAGGGGCCGCGCGGTGTTGCTGGTGTCGAGGATCAAGCCCATGCGCAGGGGAGGGGCCGGCTGCTGGATGAAATACTTGACGGGCTGGGGCTTCCCGTCTTCGTAGACCACAAAGTCCCTTTGGGTGAGATCGATCACGGGAGTGCCCCGCTTGTCGAGCACCGTCACCGGCACATTAACCAACTGGACCGTTCGCTTGATGCTGCCGGCGGTGGGCGCGTTCTGTTGCCCTGGGGTTGCCGGGGCCGGGCCGGCGCTCGACGCCCCCGGCCCCGTAGCCGCCGCCTGCCCCGGATGCGCTGCCCGCGCCCCGGCCCCCGAGCATAAGACGAGCATCGCCACCCAGCGTGCAAGGCCGCTAAAACCGCGCTTTCCGCGCACTTTCACCCCTGCCGGGTGTGCGGATGTCAGTCCCCGTCCCTCCATCGATCCGGCACCTCATCTTTCATGTTAGCGCAAACCGCCCGACGTCGCGCAAACCGCGCGCAAGCCGCGCGGCCCTTGTCAAATCGGATGCACGAGCGCCGCGGGGGTTGGTCGTCGCCTCGTGCGAGTGCGATTGTCTCCCTCTGTACGGATGGCTTAGAATCCCACCGGGAGGCGCGCGTGCACGTCCACGGACATTCGCGGTCAGCGGCCTGGGCCCTCAATCTTGGGCTCGCGCTCACCTTCGCCCTGGCGGCGGCGGAATTTGTCGCGGGCCACTTCGGCCACAGCCTGGCACTGGTCAGCGACGGCTGGCACAACCTGTCGGACGTTCCTTCGCTGGCCCTCGCCTGGTTCGCGCTTCGCCTCGAGGGCCGGTCGCCCGACCCGCAGAGAACCTACGGCTACGGGCGCGCCGGGGTGCTGGCCGCCTTTGTCAACGCCCTGTTCATGCTGGCGGTGGCCGCCTACCTGTGCTTCGAGGGCTACCAGAGGATTCTGCGGCCCGAGCGGGTTTCCACGGGGCTGATGCTGGGCGTGGGGCTGCTGGCTCTGGTGGTGAACAGCGCGCTCTCATTCGCTTTGAGCGGCGGGCGCAGCGACCTCAACCTGCGCGCCGTGTTCATTCACAACCTCGGCGACGCGCTTTCGAACCTCGGCATCGTCGCCGGCGCATGGCTTATCGCCCGCACCGGTGAGCGCATGATTGACCCGCTCCTGGCCTTCCTGATCGCCGGCATGATCCTGTGGGGCACGCTGGGCATCCTCTCCGACTCGGTCAATATCCTGCTCGAAAGCGCTCCCAAGGGCATGCGCCTGCCGGACCTCGCTACCGCCATGCTGGCCGTGCCCGGGGTGCGCGAGGTGCACGATATGCACGTCTGGAGCCTGGGCTCGAAGTCGCACGCGCTCTCCTGCCACGTGCGGATCTTGGACATCAGCACCTCGGAGGCCGAGCTGATCGCGCAGCGGATTCGGGACGCGCTGAAAGAGGAATTCGGCATCGAGCACACCACCATTCAGTTCGAGCACACCCACGAGCCCGGAGACCTGCACCACCGCTATTACATGCCGATCGCGCCATTCACCAAAAAGTGATTGTGACCGAATTACGAAATCTCAGTGTGCCGTACGCAGACCTTGAGCTCCGCGCGTCGGCCGACTTCACTTTCTGTTGAGCACCCTCGTTGCGTCACCCGGCGCGGGTTGGCAGTTCCGGGGCAACCGACGTGCAACGACAACGAGGCTACAATCGAAAGACGGATGGAACGCAGCCAGTTTGAGGCTCTCGTGGCGCAAGCGCTGGACAGCCTGCCCAGGTCGTTCCGCGAGAAACTCACCAACGTGGCGATCATCGTGGAGGACTTTCCGCCCGCGGAACCGGAGAGCGGCGGAATCCTGCTGGGCCTGTTTCACGGCATCCCGCGCACCGAGAAAAGCGTATTTTGGGCCAGTCCTCCGGACCACATTTACCTTTACCAGCGCAACATCGAGGCGGTCTGCCATGGCGAAGCCGAGATCCGCCGGCAGGTTCGCGCCACGCTCCTGCACGAAGTGGGGCACTACTTCGGGCTCAGTGAAGAAGAGCTGCGGGGCGTCTGAAGATTAAAGGCGCCGCCAACGGCGCTACGCGATCACCCGAAAATCTCCTCTTGATTACTGACAGGAGCAGCGTTAAGATGGGCCTGTCAATAACTGAGGGGAGTGAGCATGAGCAAACCCACCGATCTGGTCCAGGGCACCCTGGACCTCCTGATCCTCAAGACCCTTGCGCTTGAACCGATGCACGGCTGGGGGATCGCCCACCGCATCCGCCAGGTGTCGCAGGAAGTGCTCCAGGTGAATCAAGGGGCGCTGTACCCCGCCCTGCACCGCCTGGAGCAAAGCGGATGGATCAAGGCGAAGTGGGGCGAGAGTGACAACAACCGCCGGGCGAAGTTCTACGCGCTCACTCCCGATGGGCGCAGGTACTTGGAGCAAGAGGAGGCCAATTGGCAGCGCCTCTCCGCCGCCATCGGCCTGGTACTGGAAACAACCTGAAATTGCCGATTGACGATTGCTGATTTCCGGACCACGCGCATGCGCATCTTCGAGAAAATACCGCTTCGCCTCCGGTCACTGGTTCGGAAGCGCGTCGTCGATCAGGAGTTGAGCGACGAGATCCGCTTTCACCTCGAAAAGCTGATCGAAGAAAAGCTGGCGAAAGGGATGACCCTAAGGGAAGCGCGTTACGCCGCCCTGCGCGAGCTGGGCGCAATCGAGCAAATTAAAGAGGAGTGCCGCGACATGCGCAGAGTGAATTACCTCCAAGATCTTCTGCAAGACCTTCGTTACGGGGTAAGGCAACTACGGCGCAGCCCCGGTTTCACCGCGGTGGCGGTGCTCACGCTCGCTCTCGGCATCGGCGCCAACACGGCCATGTTCAGCGTAATTGAGGCGGTGCTGCTGCGGCCGCTGCCCTACCGCGACGCCAGCCATCTCGTGCGGGTGGCTTCCCTCTGGCACCGGGCTGGATCGGCGACGCTCTTCTCGTCGTCCCCGCCCGACTTTTTCGACTGGCGCGACCAGAGCCGGTCATTTTCGTCGATGTTTGCCTATCGATACAGCGAGTTCGCTTTAACGGGTCATGGTGAAGCGAAGCGCGTTCGCGCCGTGCTCGCCACAGCGGGAATGTTTTCGACGTTGCAAGTGCATCCGGCGCTGGGGCGCGAATTTCTGGCGGAGGAAAATCGCCAGGGAGCAAACCAGGTGGTCTTGCTCAGCTACGGGTTCTGGCAGGCAGAGTGTGGCGGGAGGCGGGACGCGGTCGGCAGCACGATTGAACTCGACAGCCAGCCGTATACGGTGATCGGGGTCATGCCTGCGGATTTTCGCTTCCCGATCGAGGGCAGCGACGCGTATCTGCCCATCGGATTCAGCGACAAAGTGATGACGCAGCGGGGCGCGCATTATCTGCGGGTGCTCGGACGGCTCAGGAGCGGCGTGACCATCGCCCAAGCGAACGACGACCTGGGGCGCATCATGGCGCAGCTTCGGAAGCTGTATCCCGACAAGGACGGTAAATGGGGGGTGCGCGCGGACCGTTGGAGCGCCGCGATGGTGGGCGACATTCGCCCTGCCCTGCTGTTGCTCCTCGGGGCGGTGGGCCTGGTGGCGCTAATCGCCTGCTCCAACATTTCCAACTTGCTGCTGGCGCGGGCAACGGTGCGGCATCGGGAGCTCGCCATGCGGATGGCGCTGGGCGCGGCGCGGCCCCGGCTGGTACGCCAGGTTTTGACCGAGGGTCTGTTGCTGGCCCTGCTGGCAGGCGCGGCGAGCTTGCTGCTGGCGCGCTGGGCGCTGACGGCCATCGTGGCCTTCGGGCCGAAAGACATCCCACGCCTCTCGAGCGTGGGGCTGAACGCGGCGGTACTGGCGTTCACCATGGGGGCGTCGGTGGTGAGCGCGATGCTGTTCGGCTTGATCCCGGCCCTAAGGTCGTCGGGGATGGACGTCGGCGCCTGGCTGAAGATGTCCGCTTCCTCCTCGCGAGAGGCGGGACGCGTGCGTAACGCCCTGCTGATCGGCGAAGTGGCCCTGTCGATGATGCTCCTGGCCGGCGCTGGTTTACTGGTGCGCAGCTTTGTTGGCCTGAGGTCGCTCAATCCGGGTTTCGACGCCCAGGAAGTATTGACTCTGGACGTCGGACTTCCCGACGCGCATTACAAAAACAGCCTCGCGTTCCAAAGCTACTGGGACGAAGCGTTAGACAAGCTGCGCGCCTTGCCTGGTGTGAAATCGGTCGGAGCGGTGACGCCGTTACCGTTGTCGGGCGATGACTTCAGCAGCAGCTTCAGCGTGGCAGGCAGGGGGATCCCGGAAAAGGACGAGCCTTCGGCCGAAGTCCGCGTGGCGACTCCGGAGTACTTCCGCACCCTGGCCATTCCATTGCGCCAGGGACGCGTGTTTACGGACGCCGACCGCCTGGGCGCGGCGCGCGTCCTGCTGATCAGCGAAACGGCGGCGCGGATGTTCTTTCCCGCCGGCGACGCCATCGGACAGCAGATCAAGTTCGGCGCGAGGGGCGGAAATGAGAAGAACGAGGGAGAGATTGTCGGCATCGTCGGCGATGTGCGCCACTTTGGACTGGATGCTCCGGTCACGCCGATGTTCTACGTCCCACTGGCCCAGGCCGGCATCGACGGCGCAACCCTGGTGATTCGCGCTCAAGGCTCGCCTGCCGGGTTAGGCCAGCCGGCGCGCAAGCTGATTCAAAGGATAGACCGTGACGCGCTTGTGGGAAAGCCGGTTCTGCTCGAAACGCTGGTCACAGGATCGCTCGGAGAACGGCGATTCTACCTGATGCTGCTGGGCGCGTTTGCCGCGTTGGCGCTGGTTTTGGCCGTGGTGGGCCTGTATGGGGTGATCTCGTACTCGGTGGCCCAAAGGACCCGGGAGGTCGGCATCCGCATGGCCCTGGGCGCCACCCGCCGGCAGGTTTTGTCGATGGTGATGAAAAGGGGGCTCGGGCTTGCATGCGTGGGACTGGCGGCGGGGCAGGCGATGGCGCTGATGCTGACCGGCACCTTAAAGGGGCTGCTGGTGGGCGTCAGTGCGACAGACCCGCTGACCCTGGGTGTTACAGGAGTCGTGCTGCTGTTCGCGGCGGTGCTCGCCTGCTACGTGCCGGCCCGGCGCGCCACGCGGGTGGATCCGATGGTGGCCTTGAGGAACGAATGATGGCCGATTTTCGATTGTCGATTGACGAATGAAGAGCGTTACACCGGAGGGCTGCCATGCGCTGGTTCTACAAGCTCCCTCTTCGAATCCGGTCGCTGCTCCGCCAGGGGCGCGTCGAGCAGGAACTGAGCGAGGAACTCCGCTTCCACCTCAAAAACCTGACTGATGAATTCGTTGCGAAAGGGATGACCCCGAAGGATGCCCGTTACGCGGCCCTGCGCGCCGTGGGCGGGGTGGATGAGGTCAAGGAGGAATGCCGCGACGCCCGCCGGGTGAGTTTCATCGAAAACGCGATTCGGGACCTTCGCTACGGATTGAGGGTGCTGGCGAAGAGCCCCGGTTTCACCGCCGTCGCCGTGCTGACCCTTGGGGTCGGGATCGGCGCCAACACGGCGATGTTCTCCATCATCCACGCGGCACTGATCAGGCCCCTGCCCTACCGGGACCCCGCGCAACTCGTGTTCGCCAGCGTCACCTTCGGCGGCACGCCGAATCCGGCGGCCTCGGCCCCGGATTACTACGACTATCGCGAGCAGGCCGACTGCTTCGCGGGGTTTTCCGCGATACTGGCGATGGCACCGAAGACCACCGTGACGGGCGGGGCCCAGCCCAAGCGCGTCGCCCTGACCTGGGTTGCCTTCGACTTTTTCCGAACCCTGGGTGTTGCCCCGGCGGCTGGCCGCGCCTTCACGCAAGCCGAGGGCCAGATGGGCGCACCCAGTGTGGTGGTGGTGGGTGAGAGACTGGCGCGGCGCCGGTTCGGCGGCGTCCGCAACGCGGTGGGAGCCTCTCTCGACGTGGACGGCAGACCGTACACGGTGGTGGGCGTCATGCCCGCCACTTTCCGCTTTGTCAACGACGTCGATGTGTGGGCGCCGATGCGCCGTGGCGAATCGTGGGCGGGGGCGCCCAGGCAATACCACAACTGGCTCATCGTCGCGCGGCTGAAACCGGGCGTATCCATCGCGGGAGCTCAGCGCCAGGTGGACGTCATCTCGAAGCGCCTGCAGCAGCAATATCCCGTTTCCGACACCACCCTGGGACTGCGCCTGGACCCGCTTCAGGCCGCGCTGGCCGGGCCCGAGACGCCGCGGCTCTTGCTGCTGATGACGGCGGTGGGGCTAGTCCTCCTCATCGCCTGCGCCAACGTGGCCGGCCTGCTGCTGGCGCGAGGCTCGGTGCGCCGCCTGGAGCTCGCCGTGCGCGCGGCGCTGGGGGCGTCGCGAGCGCGGATCGCCGGACAGTTGCTGGCCGAGAGCGTGACACTGGCCCTGTTGTCGGGCCTCGTGGGCGTGGCGCTGGCCGTCTGGCTCAACCGGCTTTTGCCGCTGGTGACCGGCCTGAGCGATCCCGGCAGCACGCCCAAGGGCCTGGAGTGGCCGGTGTTGCTCTTCGCGCTGGCGCTCTCGATCGTGACCGGCGTGCTCTTTGGAGCCGCGCCTGCCCTGCGCGCCGCGGCGCTGCCCCTGGCCCAGGATCTGGCGCCGGGCGCGCGCACCACGGCCTCCAAAAGTGGGACGTCCATACGGGGCGCCCTGGTGGTGGGTCAGGTGGCGTTGTCGTTGGTGTTGCTCGCCGGCGCCGGCCTGCTGATCCGCAGCCTGGCGCGACTGGCAGGGACCGATCTGGGCTTCGATCCCCACCACCTCCTGACCGGGGAAATCCAGTTGTTGGCGGCCCAGTATCCGGATGGAGATCAGCGCATCCGCTTCTTCGACGGCTTGCGCGAGGACGTGGCCGCCGTCCCCGGCGTGAAGTCGGCCGGGTTCATCAACGACCTGCCGATCCGCGACCCGTATGACAACATCGGGGCCTGGGACGCGGATCACCCTCCCTCGAGCGCGGCCAACGAACGCCTGGCGCACCGGCGCGTGGTGCTGCCCGGCTACTTCGAGGCCGTCCGGATCCCGCTTCTCGCCGGACGCGATTTCGGAGAACGCGACAGCGGGCAGGCCCCTCTTGCCATGGTCATCAATCAGCGCATGGCGCGCACCCTGTTCCCAGGCGTGAATCCGCTCGGCAAGCGGGTGGGCGTGGACCTGGGCGGGGCCAAGCCCGCCATCTTCGAAGTCGTGGGCGTGGTGGGCGACGCTCGCATTATCGCGGTGGGGCTGGACGCCCCCATGACGATGTACTTTTCGTATTACCAGTTCCCGAACCCGACCCTTCGGTTCGCGATCCGGACCGATCTGGCCCCCCAGACAATCGCACAAGCCGTGCGGAGGCTGGTGGCAGCGCGCAATCGCGACATCCCCGTGGAGAACCTGGTCAGCATGGAAGACATCATCGGCGATTCGCTGGCGCCCCAGCAGGTAACCGCTGTCACGCTGGCGCTGTTCGCGGGGGTTGCACTCCTGCTGGCGTGCCTCGGCCTCTACGGCGTTCTGGCTTACTCGGTCAGCCAGCGAACCCACGAGATCGGCATCCGAGTGGCGCTGGGCGCGACTCGCCCCGACGTTCTGCGCCTCGTCGTCGGCCAGGGATTCAGGTTGAGTTTGATCGGCGTCGGCGTGGGCATTGCCGGGGCCGTCGCGCTGACGCGCTTTCTGGCGGACTTGCTCTACGGCGTTACAGCGACCGACCCGCCCACCCTGATCGTCACGGCCGCGCTGCTGCTGCTGGTGGCCGCGCTCGCCTGCTACGTGCCCGCCCGGCGCGCCGTCCGGGTGGACCCCATGGTGGCCCTGAGGAACGAATGATTGCCGATTTTCGACGGTCGATTGACGAACGACAAGCGGCGCGCGTCAGTTGACGGCGTGCGAGGCGCGGCGTACTCTGTGGTGCGAAGGCGACAGGACCGGGGGCCTGGCCTCAAGGAGACCAACATGCTTCGACGCGCATTGCTGCCGGCTCTACTCATCGTGCTTTCCTCAGCGCTGGCGTTTGCTGCGGACCTCAACGGACGCTGGGAAGGCTCGATGAGCACGCCCAACGGCGATTTTGCCCTGACGTTCAACTTCAAGGTGGACGGCGCCGCGCTGACCGGGACCGTCGAAACCCCCGAAGGCAAATTCGATATCACCGACGGCAAAGTGGACGGCGACAAATTCAGCTTCAAATCTCACGCCGGGGATAACGACATCAACCACGAGGGCACCCTCTCCGGCGACACCATTCAGTTGAAAGTCACCGGTCCCTGGGGCGAGTCGGACATGACGTTGAAGCGCGCCGCCGAGAAGCCGGCGTCCCCACCGCAGTAGCGCGGCCAGAGCCCGGCGCGTGCTCAGGCAGCGTGGCCGAAATCCCCCACTCAGCGCCCGGTTCAGCGTCTCAAAAACAATTTAGTAGACGGTCTACCTCCTAGTGTGGTAGTCTGACTACCACTATGAACAAGCGCGCGGCTTCGGACCGCATCGAGCTCGTCTACGGCACGCTCGACATGCTCATTCTGCGCACCCTGCGCTGGGGCCCGACGCACGGCCACGGCATCGCCAAGTCCATCGAGCGCACCTCCGAGGACGCGCTCAAGGTGGAGCACGGGTCCCTTTACCCGGCGCTGCAGCGCCTCCAGCAGGAAGGCCTGATTCGGGCCGAATGGGGCGTCTCGCTGAACAACCAACGGGCCAAGTATTACCGCCTGACGCCGGCGGGGCGGCGCCACCTGGTGGCGGAGACCTCGCGCTGGGAGCGTTTTGTGCAGGCGATCACCGGCGTGCTGCGGCCGGCCGAATCGGAAGAGGCGAAATGAGCTGGCGGCGCCGGATCACAAGACTGCGTGGATTGTTCGGCCGCCGCCGGCGTGAGCGCGAACTGCGTGACGAACTGCGCACCCACCTCGCGCTCGAGGAGCAGGAGAACCTCGAGGCCGGGATGTCGCCGATAGAAGCTCATTACGCGGCGCTGCGCCGCTTCGGCAACGTGACGTTGGCTGAAGAGAGGAGCCGCGAGATGTGGGTATGGAACTCTATTGAGACGTTCTGGCAGGATATTCGCTACGGGCTGCGCGTGCTGGTGAAGAATCCCGGCTTCACGGCGGTGGCCGTTATAACTCTGGCGCTCGGCATCGGAGTGAATACCACGGTATTCAGCGTGGTCAGCTCCATGCTGCTGCGCAAGCCGCCGGTGCCCGATCCCGACCGGCTGATGATGCTGCTCAGCAAAAACCCCGGGCCGCTTGGGGACCCGAGCGAAGCCAGCCGCTGGCCTGTCTCGGCCCCGGACTTCGTGGACTGGCGCGCGCAGGCGACTTCGTTCTCGGGAATGGCGGCGGACTCGGAGAACGCCTTCACGCTCAGCGGCGGCACCGAGCCGGAGCGGGTGCCGGGCGCGCAGGTTTCAGCGAACTATTTTGAGGTGCTGGGCGTCGCGCCGCTGCTGGGGCGGGTGTTCGTTTCGGGTGAAGATCAGGCCGGCCGCGCGCAGGCGGTGGTGCTTCGCGAGGACCTTTGGAAGCGCCGCTTTGGCGCCGATCCGCGGGTAATCGGCCGCGCCGTGAAGGTGAACGGAGCGAACTACACCGTCATCGGCGTCATGCCGGACTCCTTTCGAAGGGTGTGGCTGTTTCCGGCCCAAATCTGGACGCCGCTCGTCTTGACCGCAGACCAACTGGGCCCTTCCGGACGCGGGGAACGGTCCCTCAGCGTCTTCGCGCGCCTGAAGCCTGGAGTCACCGAGAACCAGGCCCGCGTCGAACTCGAGACCGTCGCCCGGCGCATTGCCGCCAGCCATCCCGAAAGCGACAAGGGATGGGGCGCCAACGTCATGACCGTTCAGGCGTACGCGATCGCGGAAAGCAACGCCACCACCGCGCTGGTGTTCCTGATGGCCACGGTGGGATTCGTGCTTTTGATCGCCTGCGCCAATCTCGCCAACCTGTTTCTGGCGCGAAATGCGAACCGCCGGCGCGAGTTTGCCATCCGCACCGCGCTCGGCGCCGGCCGATGGCGGCTGGCCCGCCAGATCTTCGCGGAGTGCGGGCTGCTCTCGATCACCGGCGGTGGCTTGGGACTGCTGTTCGCGTTGTGGGGCGTGCAAGTGGTCCGCGGGGCGCTCAACTGGAACGACTATTCGGTGTTGATGGCCGAGGGCCTCTCGATTGACGGCCCGGTACTGGTATTCACGCTGACGCTTTCGGTGGCGGCGGCGATGCTCTTTGGCCTGGCGCCGGCGTTGCTGGCGGCGCGCCGCGACCCGGGAGCGGGGCTGAAGGAGAGCTCGCGGTCCGCCACGGCCGGCCGGGAGCACCACCGGCTGCAGAGCCTGTTGGTAATGGGCCAGCTCGCCCTGTCGCTCTTCCTCTTGGTCGGCGCCGGCTTATTCGTCAAGAGCTTTATCGAGGAAACGCAGACCAGCCCGGGCATGAACCCGCACGGAATCCTCACCGCGTCCATCGCCCTCAGCGGTTCCCGGTACAAGGATCCTGACCACCAGGCTGCTTTCTATCAAGACGTCCGCCGCCGGCTCGAAAGCCTGCCCCAAGTGCAGTCGGTCGCCGTTGCCAGCGACCTGCCATTCACCTTTCCGGGTGCCGCGCGCACCGCTGTCGAGGGCCAGCCAGTGCCCGAGCTTACAAAACAGGCCACCGTCGGATATTTCGCCATCAGCCCGGGTTATTTTAACGTGACGCAGATGCCGATGCGCGAAGGGCGGGAATTCACACTTTCCGATAACTCGCGCTCGGCGCCCGTTGCCATAGTCAATGAAGCCTTCGCGCAAAAATTCTTCCCGAATCAAAGCCCTCTGGGCCGCCACGTGAGCGTAAACCGGGAAGGTCAACCTGTATCGTGGGTGCCCGGCGGCACACCCTTGCTGGGCGCCAGTCCGCCGGGATGGGTCGAGATTGTCGGCGTCGTGAGCAACGTCGATGAGTACGAGGGCGAGGTGGCGCCCCGAGCGCACCTATTCGAGCCTTATCTGCAACGGCCCCAAGCCACGATGGATGTGGTGGTGCGCACGCGCAGCGACCCCGGCGCATTTGCCGACTCGTTGCGGCGCGCGGTATGGAGCGTGGACAAGGACCAGCCGGTGACGAATATCAGGACCATGGACCGGGTATTGCAAGACTCGGGGCAGGGCGACAACCTGATGGCGGGACTCATGGGCGCCTTCGCCGGTATCGCGCTGCTGATGGCTGCGGTGGGGATATTGGGTCTTATGGCCTATCTCGTTGGGCGGCGCACGCACGAGCTCGGCGTGCGCATGGCGCTCGGCGCCCGCCGCGCAGAGATTCTGCGGCTGGTTTTGCGGAACTCAATGTCGAAGGCGCTCGTGGGAGTGGGCGTCGGATTCGTGCTCTCGCTCGGGCTGCCCCAGCTTCTAAAGGCGAGTTTTCAGGGGTATCACGTCCACAGCGGATGGATCCTGGCCGGCACGCCGCTCGCGGTACTCCTGGTGGCGCTGGCCGCGTGCTATCTGCCGGCGCGGCGGGCCTCGAGGGTGGACCCCAGGGAGGCTCTGAGGTGCGAGTGAGGGAGAGACAGTGACAAGCGACAAGTGGCGAGCGACAAGTGAGGAGCTGGGAGAGCCTGAGCGGGGTCCCGCTTACTTAAACGGATCGACGTGCGCCGTCTTCCAGTCGCCGCGAATGATCGCCGCGCGGATTTCGGCGGGAGTCTTCCCTTCCTTGGTTAGCTTGTAAGCAAAAAACGTCTCCCCCATGCAGATCCCGCACCCCGCGGTATGGGACGAAGCGAAACAATCCAATAGACTGGTGTGGCCGAATTCCTTGTCGCAGTGGCAGTAGCAAGGTTGCTGGGCGAGCACGGTGGGGATTTCGCTCGCGATCTGATAAGCCCTGGCCACCAGCGGGCGATCGCTGAAATCGCTGGCCGGCAGTATTCGCGGCAGAGGTTTCGCGTCTGCCGCGCTCTTGTGATAAGGGGGAACGGGTTGCCCGGCCGGCTTGGATGCCCCGCTAGCGGAAGAGTGCGCGCGTGCGCTTTGCTGCGACGCCAAAGCACCGAAGGTACACAGACTGATCGCTAGTGCCGCGAGAAAAATTCCCCGAATAGCGTATCTCATCACCCGTCTCCTTTCTTCCCTCATGCACTTCGAGCGAGTCGCCGCCGTCCACCGTGCTGTCGCATGGTGCGCGGCGCCGTTTGTTGCGCGGCCCAGTCGATCTTCAAACTGTAACACAGGCCGGCGCGCCCGTTCAGGCCGCTGCGCTGCGTCGCAGGCTGCGCCGCCAGATCAGGTAGACCGGCACCCCGAGCGCGATCAGCACGCAACCCCATCCCGCCTCCACGGGCTTCTCGACGAGCGTGTTGCCCACCAGCCAGGCCGCGGCGATCACGAACACCACGGGCACCCAGGGATACGCGAAGACCCGATAGGGCCGCGGCGCGTCCGGCAGCTTGCGGCGCAGCACGATCACGGCCACCGCGGTGAGCGCGTAAAAGATCCAGGCGGCGAAGACGGTGTAGGTGAACAATTCCTCGTACCCGGCCAGCATCACCAGCAGCACGGACCAGACGGCCTGCACCACCAGCGCCAGGTGGGGGGTGCGAAAGCGCGGATGCACCCTGGCGCACCAGCGGAAGAAGAGCCCGTCCTCCGCCATGGCGTAATATACGCGCGCGCCCGCCAGGATGGAGCCGTTGGTGCTGCCGAAGACGGCGATGATGATGGCGAGCGCCACAAGCTGCGCGCCCCAGGGTCCGAGGATCCGGCTGGCGGCGTCGGCGGCCACGCGCGGCGACTGCGCGATCTCAGGCAGCGTCAACACGTGATAAAAGACCATATTGAGCCCCATATAGATGAGCACCACGGCGCCGGTGCCCACAAAGAGGGCCCGGGGCAGGTTGCGTTCCGGCCTCTTCACCTCCCCGGCGGCAAAGGTGACGTTGTTCCATCCCTCGTAGGCCCAGAGCGCCGCCACCATCGCCACCCCGAAGGCCCCGAGGAACCGAACCCCGCCGGGCGCCGGCAGCGACGGCGCGCCGCCCGCGGGTCCGTGTACCAGGGCGTAGCCTAGCGCGATCAGCCCCACCGCAATCCCCACGCTCATGCTGGTAAGGACCGACTGCACCCAGCTTCCTTCGCGCACGCCGCGATAGTTGATGGCCGTGAGCAGGATAATCACGGCGGCCGCGGCCGCGCGCTGCTGCCAGAGCGTGAAGGGGAAAAAGTGGGAGAGGTAGCGGGTGAGGCCCACCGCGAGGGTGGCGATGCCGCCCGACTGCTGAATGAGGAAAAACATCCAGCCGCAGAGGAAGCTCACCAGGGGCCCGTACGCCTCGCGCAGGTAGATGTACTGCCCACCCGCTTCCGGCATCATGGCAGCCAGCTCCGCGAACGAGAGTGCGCCGAAGAGGCTCAGCACACCCGCCACCAGCCATACCGCCAACCCGGCCCGCGGGCTGCCCACCTCGCGCGTAATCTCCGCCGGCACAATGAAGATGGCGGAGCCGATCATGATGCCCACTACAATCGCGGTGGCTCCCCAGACGCCCAGCACGCGCAGCAACTTGTGCGGCTCGACCGCGGCGGAGGAAGCCGCGGCGGGGACAGATTCGGGGAATTTGGGCATGAGCGCCGTCAGGGCAGGGCGATGCGTAACGCCAGCCTGACTGGCCTGCGACAATAATGGATCGCGCGGGCCGAGGTCAAGCGTCAGGCGGCCTCGGGCGCCGCAACACCCCGCCGTTACCGCGCCGCAGGCGCGATGCGCTCCAGGCCGTCGAGGTAGGGCCGCAAAACCTCGGGCACCAGCACGGAGCCGTCGGCTTGCTGGTAGCTTTCGAGAATGGCGAGCCACGTCCGGCCGATGGCCAGCCCGCTGCCGTTGAGCGTGTGCAGGAACTCGCTTTTCCCCTGCTGGCCGCGCCGGAAGCGCAGATTGGCGCGCCGCGCCTGGAAGGCCTCGAAGTTCGAGCAGGAGGAAATCTCTTTGTATTCTCGGCTGGAGGGCAGCCACACCTCGAGGTCGTAGGTTTTGGCGGAGCTGAAGCCGAGGTCGCCGGTGGAGAGCGCCACCACGCGGTAAGGCAGGTTGAGCTTCTGGAGGATCGTCTCGGCGTCGTGGGTGAGCGATTCCAGTTCGTCGTACGAGGTCTCGGGCAGGGTGAACTTCACGAGCTCGACCTTCTGGAACTGGTGCTGCCGGATGATGCCACGCGTGTCCTTGCCGGCGGCCCCAGCTTCGCTGCGGAAACAGGCCGTCCAGGCGCAGTGCTTAACCGGCAGCGATTCGGCTTCGAGCACTTCGTCGCGATAAAGATTGGTAACCGGCACCTCGGCGGTGGGGATGAGCCAGAAGTCCGTGCCTTCGAGCCTGAAGAGGTCGCCGGCGAATTTGGGCAGGTTGCCGGTGCCGAAGAGGCTGGCGGAATTGACGAGAAACGGCGGCAGAACCTCCGTGTAGCCGTGCTCGCGGGTGTGCACGTCGAGCATGAAGTTGGCGAGGGCGCGCTCGAGCTTGGCCCCCACGCCGAGATACACCGCGAAGCGGGCGCCCGTGATTTTGGCGGCGCGCTCGAAGTCGAGAATGCCGAGCGCGGGGCCGAGGTCCCAGTGCGCTTTGGGCTCAAAGTCGAACTCGCGCGGGCGGCCCCAGCGGCGCACTTCCTGGTTGTCGGCCGCCGTGCTGCCCACCGGAACGCTGGCGTGCGGGAGGTTGGGCACGAGGCGCAGGGTCTCGCGCAAGGCCTCGTCGCTCGCCTTGGCCTGCGTGTCGAGCCCGGCGATCTGGTCGCCCACCTGGCGGCTTTCGGCGATTTGAGCGGAGGCGTCCTGCTTCCGCTTCTTGAGGCCGGCGATCTCCTCCGACACGCGGTTGCGGCGCGCCTTGAGAGCCTCCACCTCCACCAGCAGCTTGCGCCGCTCGCGGTCGAGGCGCTCGAAGTCGGCGAGCACGTCGGGCAGGCCGCGCTGGCGAAGCTTCTCCTTAACGAGATCGATGTTGTCGCGGACAAAACTGAGTTCAAGCATGGCGAATTGTCAATCTAGACGAGCGCCCCAAACGTGTCAAACGAGAAAGCCTGCGCCAAGAAATGAGCCGGCCGCGACGGCCGGTTTGACGCCGTTTAGGATGGGAGATTGGCGGCTCGAAATCCGCCTCGAATCAGCGGACGCTGCAGAAAACCAACCTGGAGGCGTGCGAGGCTGGCAACGAAGCTCTACACCTCAGACGAAGCGGCGGGAAAGGCAGTGACCAGCCTCTGCGCTCCGAAAAGGGGTCCAAAACGCCTGGGGCAGGTTTCAGGGATGGCCCGTAGAAGCGTGTCACCGCACCTGACACGCGTGTACCACGGCCCGCTGCGGTGGGGGATGGCACCCGGGCTGGCGCGACGCTCTAAAGCCCGCCAAACGCGAAATCGGTTCCTCCCCCGTGTGCCCTGCGGAGGTCCTGTTCGAAGCGTGTTAGCGCGACCGGAGTCCTCGTTGCGGTGCGACCTCGGAATCCCTCAATGCGCGAAACGAACTTCTATAACAATAGTAGTAAGGCGCGTGGGGAAACTCGGTTCGCGTGCGTGCCGCCCAGGGCCCGGCGCGTGAGTTCGGGGTAGGGATCGATCCAAGTAGCGGGGGAAGTTTGTGTCCGAGTGTAAGCGGCGCCTCAAGGAGGGAGCCATTTTCGACACCGCAAGGGGAACCCCGGAGAGCTCACATTTCAACGGGTCGAGTTATCGGGGGGGGGGGCAGGCCAGCGTCCCAACCGTCATTCCCGCGGAAGCGGGAATCAACTTCGTACGGAGCGGCATCGTAGCCCATTGGCATGGACGGGCTTAGCGCAAAACGTGGATTCCCGCTTTCGCGGGAATGACGGTGCCCAGGTCGTTCCATGAATTTCCAGAGTGTACCACTACCGAAATCTGGCAAGCGTTCTTTGAGCTACGTCAGCGCCACTTCCAAGGGAGTCTTCTTGAGGGAACTAACACGCAGAATCGAGAATCCAATCACGTTTCCGTCGTCGTCCACTCTTTCCATCACTTGGTCGTTTTCAGTGGGGCGAGAGTAGCCGGGCTTCTGCTCGAAAGTGACTTCGAGGAAATCCGCCTCGGGGTCGAACCACATTTTCACGATTCTCACTGCCATAAAATCGTCCCTCTCTGCACGCGGTCTGTGAGGTAGGCAGTCACCACGAAAGCGTCATCGCGCCGGGTCTTCACGACCACACAAAGGTGCTTGCCACCCACCATGGTGCGATGATAGAAGCGATAGTAGAGTCTCGCCTCGGCATCACTTGCCGATTCAACAACGATCTCCGGCTCGCGGAGGGTCTCAGCCAAAGCCCCCCGCAATCCCAGCATCTCAGGGTGCTCCTCAATATGACGCCACCGCTCATCAGTCAGCCGGACAGGCCGCCCTTAGTTGTCGGTGAGGACCACCATGAACCCACGAGGTTAGCACCGGGGCGGCGCCCGAGGCAAATCCCGAGGTTCTGCCGCTGTTGCACCAAAATCAAAATGGCCGCGATCGCTCGCGGCCATTTCAAGGTGCTGTGTAGGTTCACGTCCGGGCCGGGACCCGGCGAGTTATCGCCCGTGGGGCGCGGCGGATGCCTTGGCGTGCGCAGCCGGCTGGTAAGTACCGGGCACGGCGCGCAGGCTGATCGCGATTCGATTCCAGGCGTTGATTCCCACGACCGCCATGGTCAGGTCAACGACTTCCTTCTCCGAAAAATGCTTTCGGGCGAGCTCGTAGACCTCGTCCGGCACATGGCCCTGGCCCACCAGGGTTACGGCTTCAGCCCAGGCCAGCGCCGCGCGCTCGCGATCGGTGTAAAACGGCGTTTCGCGCCAGGCGTTGAGCTCGTAGAGGCGCTGCTCGGTTTCGCCCACGGCGCGCGCGTCCTTGGAGTGCATGTCGATGCAGTACGCGCAGCCGTTGATTTGAGAAGAGCGCATGTAAATAAGATTCAGCAGGGACTCTTCGAGCCCGCTGCGGCGGACGTATTGCCCGAGTCCGGCCATCGCCTGGTAGGCTTCCGGCGCAACCTTGGTGACGTCAATCCGCGCGGACTGAGTTGTCTTCGCCACCCTCGCGATTTCTTCCGAGTGAATCGTTTCAGGCATAGATTTCTCCTTTCTTATGAAACGGCTTTGATTCAACTTCGAACCCGATTTCCGGGTTCCTTTTTTAGATGTGCGGCGGCGACGGCGGGTTTGACGCCGCTTAGGACCGGAAATTGCCGACTCGAAATCCGCGTAGAATCGCCGCGCGATCTGGGCGGAAAAGGGCGCTGACCAGCGTCTGCGCTCCGGAAAGGCGTCCAAAACGCCTGGGGCGGGTGTCAGGAATGGCCCGTGCACGCGTGTAACATCGCTTCCAGGGCGTGTAACGCGCTTGGTAGCGGCTGGGGATGCCACCTGGGCCGGCGCGCCGCTCTAAAGCGCGCCCAGCGCGATCTCGGTTCCTGCCCCGCGTGCCCTGTGGAGGTCCCGTTCGAAGCCTTTTGGCGCGAGC
This sequence comes from Terriglobia bacterium, assembly GCA_035516075.1. GTDB lineage: Bacteria > Acidobacteriota > Terriglobia > UBA7540 > UBA7540 > Gp13-AA77. The sequence goes on from DATJAQ010000014.1 coordinate 51,163, forward strand.
GGCGTCCTTGTTGCCGTGCGACCCCGAATTCTCTTTATTCCTCAAAGGATACTACTACAAAGATAGTAACAAGGCGCGTAGCAAGACTCGGTCCGCGCGCGCGCCGCCCGGCGCCCGGCGCGTGAGTTCGGGGTGGGACCGATCCCAGTGGCGGCGAAAGTTTGTGTCCGAGTGTGAGCGGCGCCTCAAGGATGGAGCCATTTTCGACACCGCAAGGGGAACCCCGGAGAGCTCACATTTCAACGGGTCGAGTTTCGGGGGGGCAGGCCAGCGTCCCAACCGTCATTCCCGCGGAAGCGGGAATCCACTTCGTACGGAGCGGCATCGTAGCCCATTGGTATGGAAGGGGTTAGCGCAAAACAGGGATTCCCGCTTTCGCGGGAATGACGGTGCCCAGATCGTTCCATGAATTTCCAGAGTGTACCACTACCCAAATCCGGCAAGCGTTCTTTGAGCTACGTGAGCGCCACTTCCAAGGGAGTCCTCTTGACGGAACTGACACGCAGAATCGAGAATCCAATCACGTTTCCGTCGTCGTCCAGCCTCTCCATCACTTGGTCGGACTCGGTGGGGCGCGAGTAGCCGGGCTTCTGCTCGAAAGTGACTTCGAGGAAATCCGCCTCGGGGTCGAACCACGTCCGGGCCGGGACCCGGCGAGTTATCGCCCATGGGGCGAGGAGGCCTGTGGGGAGGGCGGCGCCCGGGGGCTCACAACCACCTTACTTTTAGGCAGACGCGAGGAAGCCGCCGATGACGGCGGCGATCGGCCTTAACTGCTGAGTGGTTGGATCGGCTTGCACGCCGAAGTTCTCGAGCGCCGTGGCGCCGAGCAGATAGAGCGAATCCGCCGGGGCAAAAATCACAGGGCAGGTCAGCGATTCGTCCAATTGAGCGATCGTCAACACAGCTTCTCCGAGCAACCGCCTGTCGCGCCTTCCGTCGGCGAGGATCAATTCCCGCCCTCGAAGAGGATCGATCCCGATGTCTTTGAGCCGGCCCTCGGGAACAAACGAATAGAGCGCGCCGGTGTCCACCCAGAAGTTCTCCTCAAAGAACCGGGACCGGTCGGCCGGATTCGATACCTTGACCCGAATCTGAAACATCCCCATGCTTGAAAATACCCCCAGCCACTCACCTGCCGTACGACTCCTCGCGGATATTATAGTCCCAAAAGCAAAATGGCCGCGATCGCTCGCGGCCCAACCTACGGCTGAGCCAATTCCCAAACGCCCCGGCCGCTTTTCTGCGTTGGGGCGATAATGCCGGACTGTTCCAGGTTCTTTCTGGCGTAGCCCACCTCCGGTCTCCAGGCGGGCTCGCCTCCATCTGTAAGCCTCCTGCGCGCTTCGATGGAGACGCCAAGACGGGCTGCGATCTCGTCGTAGATATTCCAGCCGGTCGACTGATCCCGGATTGTCAACGACCCACCGTGCTCGCGCAAAATCTGAATTATTGTCTCCTCCGTAAGTCTCCGCGGCGGAAAACCATCGTCGCTGACAAACGTGCGGAAGCCCTCATATGACCGTGCTTCGGCTTCTGCTTTACCTTTGATCTCGACGTTTTCCGAAAGAACCAGCACAGCTTGCCCGCTTTTTGCGCCAACTTTCAGAACCAAGTCGATTGTTGAGCCTCGGGCGTCCACTTCAACCACTACGGTTTTCATGCGCGTGGGCCCTCCATTCCACTAAACAAGTGTATACAAATCAAAAATGGCCGCGATCGCTCGCGGCCACTTTTGAACTCTTGAACTTTTAACTCTCGACTCTGAACTTCTTCGACTGCCTCTTTGACCCCTGAGTTGAGCAGCCACGCCACTGAGCGAATCCGTTCCGAGCCTGTCTCGCCGAAGCGAAACCTCGGAACCGGTTCTCTCTTAGAAAGGAGGTGATCCAGCCACAGGTTCTCCTACAGCTACCTTGTTACGACTTCACCCCAATCATGGTTCACACCTTGGGCGCTATCCCCCTTGCGGTTGGAATTACGACTTCTAGTACAAACCACTTTCGTGATGTGACGGGCGGTGTGTACAAGGCCCGGGAACGTATTCACCGCGGCGTTCTGATCCGCGATTACTAGCGATTCCAGCTTCATGCAGTCGAGTTGCAGACTGCAATCCGAACTGAGACCGGTTTTTTGGGATTGGCTCCCCCTTGCGGGTTGGCGACCCTTTGTACCGGCCATTGTAGCACGTGTGTAGCCCTGGGCATAAAGGCCATGAGGACTTGACGTCATCCCCACCTTCCTCCCCGTTATCCGAGGCGGTTCCCTTAGGGTGCTTCCCTTGCGGGCGAGCAACTAAGGATGAGG
>DATJAQ010000015.1:0-8265 GCA_035516075.1 Terriglobia bacterium
TACACGCGGACCCTGGCGATTGCGGTTACACGCCGGCACGCCTGGTGGGACTCTACCCGGACCTCGAAGCGCGGCTTCAGCAGATCCCGGGGGTGTTGAGCGCCAGCCTTTCCAGCTACAGTCCCATGGAAGGCCAAAACTGGAACCAGGATGTTTACATCGAGGGCCGCGCGCCTGCCGGGGGCTCCAGCCAGGACCAGAACAGCTCCCTTGATCGCGTCAGCGCGCGTTACTTCGAGACCCTCGGGACCCGCCTCTTGCGGGGCCGGCCCGTCGGAGACCAGGACGCGCGCTCACTTCATGAGGCTGTCGTCAATCGGACCTTCACTCGCAAGTTCTTCCCGCACGACGACCCCATCGGCCAACACTTCGGCATCGGCGGCCCGAGCCACAGCGGAGACTATGAAATTGTCGGCATCGTGGAGGACGCCAAGTACACCAATGCCGTGAAACCGGCGTACCCCACGGCCTTTCTGCCCCTGATGCTGACGCCGTCCGCAGCGGCCGGAATCCGCGATATTGAGCTGCGCGTGGCCGGCAGACCGGAGAATTTTGAACCGGCGGTCCGCAAGACGCTCGCCGGCATTGATCCGAATCTCACCGTGCTCGACATGATCAGCTTCGGCGAGCAGGTGGCTCGCAATTTCAATCAGGAAAGGCTGATTGCACGGCTCACCGGGCTTTTCGGGCTGCTGGCCTTGATCCTCGCCTGCGTTGGGCTTTATGGCGTTACCGCTTATTCGGTGGTGCGCCGCACCAACGAAATTGGATTGCGGATGGCCCTCGGCGGCAGCCGCTCAAGCGTAATGGGCTTGGTTCTGCGGGGCGCGCTCGTGCAGATCGCCCTGGGGCTGGCCATCGGCATCCCCGTGGCGCTCGCCGGAGGCCGCGTGCTGGCGGACCAGCTATTCGGAGTGAAGAGCTACGATCCGGTGATCCTTGCCGCGGCCGCCTTGGTGCTTGCAGCCTGCGCCCTTGTGGCCGCTTGCGTTCCCGCGCGCCGTGCCACAAGAGTCGATCCCATGGTGGCGCTGAGGCACGAGTGAATTGGGGATTGGCGATTTGCGATTTTGGGATTTTGGATTTGTGGCCGAGAGCTGACGGCTGACACCTTGCGACGGAGGGATCTCCCATGTCCCTATTGCGAAATCTCGTGGGCGGGCTTCGGGCGCTTTTCGGCAGGAAGCGCGCCGAGCGCGATATGAACGACGAGCTGCGCGGTTATCTCGTGGATTCAGTGAAGGCGAAGATGCGCGCCGGGCTGAGCCGCGAGGACGCGCTGCGAGCGGCCCGAATGGAGATGGGCAGCATCGAGGCCGTGAAGGAAGAGGTGCGTAGCGCGGGCTGGGAATCGCATCTGGAATCGCTCTGGCAGGATATGCGCTACGGCGCCCGCATGTTGCGCAAGAACCCCGGCTTCACGCTCGTCGCCGTGCTCACGCTTGCGCTCGGCATCGGCGCCAATACGGCGATCTTCCAACTGCTTGACGGGGTCCGGCTTCGCACGCTGCCCGTGAGTAACCCCCAAGAACTCGCGGAGTTGCGTCTCGCGGACAGGACGGGCCTGCGGGGAAGCGAGCAGAGCGGGTACCCCGTGCTGACCAACTCCATCTGGGAGCGGGTACGCGATCATCCACCCGAAGCATTCTCGGGACTGTTTGCCTGGGCAGAGGATGATTTCAATGTGGCCCCCATGGGCGAGGTACGTCACGCCCAAGGGCTTTGGGTAAGCGGGGGCTTCTTCCGCGTGCTCAGGGTCCATCCGATCCTGGGACGTGTCTTTACGGCCGCGGATGACCGGCGCGACTGCGGTTTGCCTGGCGCGGTGGTGAGCTATGCGTTCTGGCGGCGCCAACTTGGCGGGGCCGCCGGCGTGATCGGCAGCAAGATGACGCTCGATTATGCCCCCGTGGAGATTATCGGCGTCACGCCGGCCACCTTCACCGGACTCGATGTAGGGCAATCTTTTGACGTAGCTCTTCCGATCTGTTCGCAGCCAACACTGGTGGGCGGTCAGTACAGCGTTCTCGACGATGGTACGATCTGGTGGCTCTCCGTGATGGGCCGATTGAAATCGGGCTCGACGTTCGAGCGGGCCACCGCGCAGCTCAGCGCGAGCTCGCCGGGCCTTTTCGAGGCCACGCTGCCCAGGAACTACCCTCGCGAGAACATCAAGGACTATCTGCGTTTCCGGCTGGGCGCGTACCCTGCCGGAACGGGATTATCATGGCTGCGCCAGCAATACGAAGATCCGCTCTGGCTGCTGCTTGCTACTGCCGCACTGGTTCTGTTGATCGCTTGTGCCAACCTCGCCAACCTGATGCTGGCGCGGGCCAGTATCCGCGCGCGGGAGACGGCGGTGCGGCTGGCCTTGGGCGCTTCTCGCGGCCGTCTCATCCGGCAACTGATGGCGGAGAGCCTCCTGCTAGCGGCCATGGGTGCCAGCCTGGGCCTGTTGCTGGCCGGGGCGCTCAGCCGCTTCATGGTGGCCTTCCTGAGCACCGACGGAAACAGTGTCTTTCTCGATTTGCAGCCGGATTGGCGGGTGCTCAGTTTCACCACGGGGGTCGCGGTCTTAACGTGCCTGCTGTTCGGCCTCGTTCCCGCGTGGAGAGCCACGCGCGTTGCCCCCGGCGCTGCCATGAAGGCGGGAGGCCGTGGCCTCACGGCCACTCGCGAACGCTTTGGCTTGCGCCGGGTGCTGGTGGCCGCCCAGGTGGCGCTTTCGATGACCCTGCTGGTTGGCGCGCTGCTGTTCTCGCGCAGCCTGCACAATCTGATGACCGTGAACACGGGCTTCAAGCAGGACGGCGTCCTGATCGCCTGGCTCGACCTGAGTAACCGTCTGAACCTGCCTTTCGAGCGTCGCGTGTCTTTCAAACAGGAACTGCTCGATCGTATCCGGTCTATTCCAGGCGTGAACGCAGCAAGCGACGTGCGCTTTCTGCCTCTCGGCGGAGGCGCCACTGACAATCTGGTTTGGAAGAACGGCTCGGACCCGCGCGGGCAGCGAGACGTGTATTTCAACTGGGTCAGTCGAGACTACTTCAAGACGTTGCAAACTCCTCTTCTCGCAGGTCGGGACTTTGACACCCGTGACACTCCCACCTCTCCTCCCGTCGCGATTGTGAATCAGGCCTTTGCCCGCGACCTCGGTCTGGGACCCAACCCGGTAGGCCAAGAATTTCGACGACAGGCCACGCCGTCTGATCCCGAAATGGTCTTTACGATTGTGGGCCTCGTCGCAGACACGGATTACCGCGACATCCACAAGGGTTTTGTGCCGATCGCTTTCCTCGCGACCGAGCAAGATACCCGCTTCACCAACTGGTCGGTCCAAGTGTTGATTCGCTCGAATGCGCCCGTGGCCGACCTCACGTCCAGAGTGCGGGAGAGTGTCGCTAAGGCGAATCCGGAAATCACGACGGAATTCCAGGTGTTCAAGACCACCATCCGGGACGGACTATTACGCGAGCGCCTGATGGCTACACTCTCCGGATTCTTCGGCTTTCTCGCCGCGCTCCTGGCGAGTGTTGGTCTCTACGGCGTGATGTCCTACGTAGTGGTCCGGCGAACGAACGAGATCGGAATCCGCATGACGCTCGGCGCCGATCGGCGCGAGATAGTGGCCATGATCGTCCGCGAAGCCGGAACGCTCCTGGCTGCCGGGCTCGGTGTGGGCGTGGCGCTGGCGCTCGCCGGCGGCAGGGCGGCGAGCTCGCTGCTTTTCGGCCTGAAACCCTATGACCCGGTGACGCTTGCCCTGGCTATCGCGTTGCTGGCCGTGGTAGCCGCGGCCGCGAGCTATCTTCCGGCTCGCCAGGCCACAAAGGTGGATCCCATGGTGGCGCTGCGCTGCGAGTAATGTGGCGCCGCCTCCGTCCCAGGATGGAGGCGGGCGGAGCCTTCGCCACGGCCGGCACTTTCCGCTTGACAGTCGCCCCAAGAGTAATATACAGTCAATACTCTTATGTTTATCAGTCCGGGATTCACAATTCCGCGTCACCCTGGGGCCCCGCACCACGCCCCGAGCCGGAAAACGAAGCCAATCAAAGCCACTGAGGTTAAGTCTTTTCATTGCAACCGGATAGAGCTAAAATGGAAAATTCGAAGCCACCGCACTCATCTCTCTTGTTTTCATACGTTTAGAGCTAGGAATAGGCCTAAAAATGGCAAAAGACTGAGAGCGAATTGGCACCCGTTTAGCCCGTGTAACGGTTACACGTTGCCGGACGCCCGGCGGGCTGAAGCCGTCGGCCCGTGGTCTGGGGTGCGGGATTCAGGGTCTGCGCTCCTGGGTTCAAAGCCGGAATGTGATTTGGAATCAACAGGTTAAAGATATGCACCCCTCGGTGGCGCGCCCTTTCGACCGCCGAAAGTATCGAGCAAAGCCACAATGTGCCATGGAATCAATCACTTCCACGTTTACGAGGTCGCCTTTCAGGAGCACGGGGGGCGGGCGGCGCAGGAGGGCGGGAAGGAGCGCGAGCATCAGGTCACTCGGCGGCCGGCCGCCGCAAATCGCAGGTGACAGGCGCGCCGATTTTCGAGTTTCGAGCTTCGAATTTCGAGTTTCGAGTAGTATATTTCCGGTCGAAATTCGAGGCTGGGAGGGTCAATGAGCGGGAAATCAAAAGGAATCGTATCGGCAATTGGGGTGTTCGGATTCGTAATCGCCGGATTGCGAGGGCAGCCTGCGGTGGCCGGCTGGGCTCCTGCCCTGGCGGCGGGGCAGGCGGCGCACGGCGCGCCCGCGGCCGAGCCCGCAGGCAAGACGGCGGCGCAGGCTTTCAAAAACATTCAAGTCCTCAAGGATATTCCGGCAGAGCAGCTCTTTCCGACGATGCAATTCATCACGGCGTCGCTGGGCGTGGAGTGCAACTTCTGCCATGTGCAGGGGGCTTTCGACAAGGATGACAAAGAGGAAAAGAAGACGGCGCGCAAGATGATGACTATGATGTTCGCGATCAACAAGGACAACTTTGGGGGCGAGCGCGAGGTGACCTGCTACTCCTGCCATCGCGGATCGGCGGAGCCGGTGGGGACGCCCATCATTTCGGATGAAGCGCCGAATGCCGAAGGCGCGGAAGGCATGAACGGCGGCGGCGCCAACGCGCCCGCCATGCCCACGGCCGAGGCGATCCTCGACAAGTACGTGCAGGCCATCGGCGGCACGGACGCCCTGCACAAAATCAACACTCGGGTGGAGAAAGGCACGCTCTCCGGCTTCGGCCCCGCCGGGATGCCGGTGGAGGTGTTCGCCAAGGCGCCCGACGCGCGTGTCACGGTGGTGCACGGGGAGCACGGCGAAAACGTCACCGCCTACAACGGCCAGGTGGGATGGATGAGCGGCATGGGCCCGGCGCGCCCGATCACCGGGGGAGCGCTGGAGAACGAAAAGCGGAACGCGGACTTTTACTTTGCCGCCGACATCAAGACCCGGTTCCAGCAAATCCGCGCGGGCCGCCGCACCGGCAAAGTAGGCGACCGCGAGTGCTACATCCTGCTGGCGCGCAACCCCGGCCAGCCGCCCGTGCGCTTCTACTTCGATAAAGAGACGGGCCTGCTGCTGCGCGAGATGCGCTTTGTGGAAACCGCGCTCGGCCGCAACCCGAGCGAAGTGGACTACGCCGACTATCACGACGAGGACGGGGTGAAGATCCCGCTCAAGTGGACCATCGCGCGTCCGGGAGGGCGCTTCACCATTCAGATCGCAAGCGTGCAGCAGAACGTGCCCATTGACGACGCGAAATTCGCCGCTCCGCCGCCTCCACCGGCCGAGCCGGGCGGGAAGCCGGGCGCGCCGTAAGCGTTCGGATGAAAGGAACGGCGCGAAGGCGCCGGGGCGGGATGACGACGGTCGTTTTTAAGTCTCGCCTTGGCGCCTTGGTGGTTGCTGGCTTTCTTCGCCGCTCGCGAGGACTCCGGGCTGGTCGCTCGCCACTTGTCACTCGCCACTTGTCACTCGTCACTTTTCCCTCGTCAGCTCTGCGGGAGGTGCTGATAGACCTCCCAGCCCTGGTAGTTGCCCAGGGCCTCGGCCACGGCCCGGCCGAAGTGGCTGCGGTTCACGGCCACGTGGTGTTCGAAGCCGTTCCGGCAGATGAACTGAAGCAGCGGCTGCAATTGCGGGATGCGCACCACGCCGTAGCCGCCGAAGCTTTGCGGGCGGTCCGCCGTGATTTCGCCCTCGCCGCAGTAGGCGCGCATCTTACCGTGCAGATCGTCAGTGGAGACACGGCAATAGGTGAGCGGCCCGCTCTTGAGCTTGCCCACCACGGTGCCGAAGGTGTTGTCCTTGCCGACCGACCCGGCGATGATTTCCTGAAAGTCCATCTTGAAGTCCTCAAAGAAGTGCTTGGGCAGGTTGGAGCAGTGGAAGATCACGCACTTGTCGGGATCTTCGCCGTAGTTGTTGTTCCAATCCACGATCGCGCTCGGCTCGCCGGCCGCAAGCATCAGGACGTACATCCCGATCATGCCGATCATGTCGGTCTCGCAGGCGCTCGGCAGCAGGTGATTCGACATCATGCTCATCAGCGTGCACGGCACCACGCCGAAGAATTCCTCCATCGAAGTCCAGCACTGTATCGAGGTGCCGGCCAGCGCGTTGTCGGCCATCCAGCCGTCCACCACCACGCCGAATTTGGCCATCTTGGTGAGCGCTGCCGGCGGAATGCCGCGCGTATCCACGTAACCCTGAATGGAAGCGAGCTTGGCCGTCACCTTCTCGTCGTCGTCTTTCATGCGGCCGACGCGCCCGAACACTTCGGAAAGATCGATGGTCTCCACCGTAATGCCGTGGTTCTCCATCAGTTTTTCGCTGAAGCGCACCGTGTTGAAAGCCGCCGGACGCGCGCCCAGCACGCCCACGCGCACGTTGTGAAGGCCCTTGACGATGCGGCAGGTGGCGGCGAACGACGCGAGGTCCGCCTTGAAAGCTTCCGACGAGGGCGCCACCGTATGCTGGGCGGTGAGCGAAAACTTGATGCCGTACTGCCAGAGGTTGTTGCAGGCCGACATCTTGCCGCAGAAGCTGTCGCGGCGCGCGCCCATCAGCATCTTGTCGGGCGCGTCCGGGAAGGCGTGCACCAGCACCGGCACGTCGAGCCCCGCAAAACGCAGGGTGTTGGCCACGCCGCGCTCGTCGCCGAAATTCGGCAGGGTCACCAGCACGCCGTCGATCTCGTCGCGATGCTGCTTGAACAGGTCGGCGCACTTGCGCGCCTCGGCCAGCGTTTCCACCGCGCCGTGTTTCGTCTCGTTCGGCGTAAGGCAAATCGTCCGATATCCCTGCTCGCCGAGAACGCGCAGAATCTCCTGGCGCCCGTCCCGCGCCAGCTCCGCCGGAAAAAACCCGCGATTGCCGACTATCACTCCAAAGGTTGCAGTGCTCACGTTGGCTCTCCTCTCCAAATTCTCAATTTAACCTTGGCCGGTACGGCCTCTTCGTTCCGGCCGAACCGCGCCGGCCGGCGCTACGGTCTGTCCGTAAGTGGAATGATAGCGGTCATACCACTTTTTCACCTCCGCGGGCGGCAGCGGGCGGGGCCGGCCGAGCTGCAGCGCGAGGTGGCAGGTACGCGCCACGTCCTCCACCATCACTGCGGCCTTGAAAGCCGCCTCCACTGTAGGCCCAAAGGCGAATACGCCATGGCTGCCCAGCAGCACCGCCGGGGACCTGCCGGCCGCCGCGATGATCGCCTCGCCGATGTGGTCGCCGAGGTTGTCCACGTAAGGCGCGCAGGGAATCTCGTCGCCGAACTCGTCGGCGATCGCGGTCAAATAGGCCGGAATGGAGCGGCCGAGGGCGGCAAAGCTGGTGGCGTAATTCGAGTGGGTGTGAACCACGCCGCCCACGTCCGGCCGGTGCTTGTAAAGGTAAAGGTGGTGCGGCAGGTCCACCGAGGGCTTCCACTTGCCGCGCACCCTCTTGCCTTCCAGATCGGTCGCCACGAGGTCGGCGGGGGTCAGCTTGTGGTAATCCATGCCACTCGGCTTGATGAGCACCAGGCCGCGTTCGCGGTCGATGCCGCTGGCGTTGCCGCTATGCATGGTGACGAGGCCGGCGCGGTAAATGCCCACGTTGGCTTCCCAAACCTGCTGCCGGAGTTGGTTGAGACTACTCATGGTCGGACGTTGCGACGAAGACCCTGGCGGGATGATGTGCCGGCAAGGCTTCCCTTGAACCGCTCGTGCGGGCGCCTCAGAATCATCAGCCACCTGCCCCTAACCACTAGCCACTGCTCTCTTAAATTCCTTCAG
>DATJAQ010000016.1:0-9662 GCA_035516075.1 Terriglobia bacterium
AGCCCGGCCATACCATGGTGGAATTGCACAGCAATTTCACCTTTGAGGGCGCGAAGACCAGCGAGGATGGCGTGCGTCCCACGGAGCACGCCTGGCACGAAACCATCGAAATCACGCACGGTTTCAATGACTGGTTCGAGACCGGATTCTACATCTTCACCAGCGCGCGCAACGGCGACGGCTGGGATTGGGTAGGCGATCACATCCGCCCTCGTGTGCGGGCTCCAGCGAGCTGGCACTGGCCCGTGGGTGTGAGCCTGTCCGCCGAATTCGGTTACCAGCGGCCGGCTTTCTCGCCGGATACCTGGACTCTGGAGATCCGGCCGATCGTCGACAAGCAGCAGGGCAAGTGGTATTGGTCTCTGAATCCCACCCTCGATCGTGCCCTGGCAGGTCCCGACACCGCTCAGGGGCTGGTCTTCTCACCCAATTTCAAGTTCAGCTACAACGTGACACGCCGGGTGGCGGCGGGGCTGGAGTACTACGGTTCCGTGGGACCGGCCGCCGACTTCCTGCCGCTCCGGAACCAGCAGCAACAGTTTTTTCCCGCCATCGACCTCGACCTTGGGCCGAAATGGGAGTTTAATTTCGGTCTCGGTGTGGGGGTCACGGGCAGCACCGATCATTTGATCGCCAAGATGATTCTGGGGTATCGATTCGACTTGTAACCCTCCGCCGCCAGGCCGCGCCTTCGGTCGGGCGGATCGCAACCTGGGCGGAGCCGCGCCCAAGTTGACAGACGCCGGCCGCACACCTTACTTTCATTTCATCCCAAGCTGTCCGCCGGACTCTCGGAAGGCGGGTTGGGGGACAAGCCCTGATGCCGCACCGACGAGCAAGGATCTGGCTCCCCACAGGGTGGGACTTGGCGATTCTCGGCATCATCGTCATCGCCGGCCTCTTCATCGATCGGCCCTCCTTTAAGCAGCAGGCTCCGTGGCTGGCGTCGCTCCAAATGCAAGCGCACAGCGCGCTCACCTGGCTCTCGTGGGGCGCCCCGAATCCCGCCGCAGTCGCTGTGATCGAGATCGACGACAGCACCTTTTGGTCGCCGCCCCTTGCCGGCGTGCAGCCCACCAGCCGCGCTTACCTCGCCGATCTCGTCAATGCGGCGGTCAAAGCAGGGGCCCGGGTGGTGGGCCTCGACTTTCAACTGAAGAGCCCGACGGCAGTGCCTTACGATGATCCGGTGAGGACGGCCGACAACCGCAAGTTGCTCGCAGCGATCCTGGCCGCCGGACAGGCCCACGTTCCCGTGGTCCTCACCACCGGGTTTGTGCTCGAAGGCGCCCGCTGGAAAAGGGAGCCCAACATCTGCGACGACCGCGAACGGTGCCGGCTCTTCTTCGTGAACCCGCATTCGAACCCTCTTCTCCTGGGCAACCCGCCGGCCGTCGGCGGCGTTCCAAGCTGTCAGGATCTCAACCAGGACGGCGCTGTGACCGTGGGCTACATCAACCTGCCAGCCGATCGGCGCGAGATTCCGCTGGGCTTTGTGGCCGACGATTTTGATTCCACCGAGAACCAGGATTACTTCTCGTTTGCCCTGCAGGTCGCGAGCGCCTACGAAGGGCGGCTCGATTATGAGGCGCACCCGGGCCACTCTGCGGCGGCGGTCAGCACGGGCGAGTTCAGCCCGCCGTACCAGAAAGCCTTGGACGCGACAAATCAGAACGAATTTGTGTACGCGGGCTTTATGCCGCGCGACGCGTTCCAGAAGTACACCGTTCGCGCCCGAGACCTGGAGGAGGCAAGCCTGTCCGCAACGCGATGGGACGCGGCTCCGGAGCCCGCCGAGTTGCACGGCCGCATTGCGTTGATCGGAGCCACCTGGCATGAGTGGGGCCAAGGTCGCGGGCCGGTGGTCGACGAGTACTCGAGTCCGGTGGGTCCGCTGCCCGGCGTCTATCTCCACGCCAATTACATCGAGGCGCTGCTCGGCGGCCGGTTTGCTCCATCCCTGTCCGGCCTGTACGCGCGGATCATCGAAGTTCTGTTCGGGTACATGCTGATTGTTATGATGCACGCGTGGGAAAAGGCGGGCCAGCGACTCCTGGTATGGTTCGTGGGTTCGTTTGCTCTCGCAGTGCTGGCCCTGGTACTGGCATGGCGGGGATTGTACCTGGACTTCGCCTTGGTGGCTTTCCTGCTGCTGGCGCACGTCTTCGCCGAGCATTACGAGAACCTGCGCGAACGCGCTAAGCAAGGAGGGCACTTACGATGAAGCTACTTCCGAAGGTCACGGCCATCGCAGGAGCTTTCGCCCTGGTGGCCACGACGTACGGGCCGGTCGCCGGAACGATTCGGGCGAGTAGCCTCGCAGTCCAGGCTCAAGGCGGCGAGCAGTCCGGCAAGTCCACCGACGCGACCAAGAGCGCGCCGAAGAAGCGCAAGCAGTCCTCAAACCGCGGCGTGATAAGCGGCGAACAGGGTGGCGCTCGCGGCCTGACGCCGCCCGCCCGGACTTCCGCGCCAGCCACCCGGCCCAGGAAGAGGAAGGCCTCCGCGCGGAAGTCTGCTGGGAACCCGGGCCGCTCCTCGCACCCTAATCCGTAGACTTCCACGAGCGCCGCCCTACCGAAAGGCCTTGGCAGGACGCCGGTCAAGACAGATAACCTCAGTCTTTTGAGCGAGCTACGCCGAAAGACTCCACGTCTCCGACCGGGGCGTCCTCCGCAGCCCGGCAGGTCGCCCCGAACCGCTGAGAGCGCCGGTTATCGCAGGCGGCCCGGCGCCACTCGCGATACGCCTCGAGGTCGAGCAAGTTAGTAGACCGGCAGCCTAATGGCGCGGTTCCGCGGCGTTTCCAGCCAGTCGCTCCATTACTCAAAATGTAATATCAGCGATTCGTGACTAAAGTTATGCCGCAGTTAACGAAACACTTGACACGCCTGCCGAATGAGCGGAAGATCGTTGCGTCGGAGGGGATTCCCGGGGAGCATCGCCTGAAAAGGGCGTTCACGACAGTCTAGAGCAAACAGACCGGCTGGTCGCACGATTGCGTCGGGTGGCGAAGACCGTCCATCCCCGCCGACTGCGATCCGTGAGAGGCAGGAGACTTGCCCCGATCGAGGACGTCTTAAGCTCTGGCTGCGGAGCGCGGCGGAGGCTCAAACGTGGTGCCCGGAACCTTAATCCATCGGGGTCTTGACGACGCGGCCCCTGTTCCTTTCATTCACTCAGCCCGGCCTTTAAACGCCAACCCTCGCGGCAGTGAAAGCGCCGAGGCGCCGTGCCCCGAGGGCGGTGGATTCCCGTACCGCCGTTACCCCGTCCACGCGGGCCAAGCCATGTGGGAAGGGTTCCCGTATTCCGAAGTGACCGCTTCTCCGGCGTGATGGTAAAAGGCGACGGCAGGACCGTCGTGGAGTTCTGCAACCAGCGGCTCGAAAAGCATATGCCAGGCTCCAGACCCCCGGATTTCGGGCCACGAAGCGGCGCAGGAAGCGGCGGCGCAGAAGAAAGGTTTGTGTACAAGAACGCACTGTACAACGGCATGCCGGCAGGCTGGAAACCGTCCGGATGGCAGCCGGTCGGCTGTACCATCCCTTTCAACAAAGAAGGAAACACTCACAATACAAACGAAAGAGCCCAACGAAAAGGATCGTGCGGCCCAGGAACCGCCAGAACGGAGGCAGGCTGACCGCCATCCGGGTCCAGCGGATGTCAACCCTGACCGCCATGAGCCCTAAAGAAATCGCAGGCCGGAGCGTCACCGAAACGTCGGAGGCCTGAACTGGAAGGTCCCGAATTACGGCATCATCCAAGGAGGATTTTATGCCACAGAAAAAGAACGGGAGCAAGGAAAAGGAAGTCGTGCCTGCCCCGGTTACCATCGCGATTCCGGTGGAGCGGGGACAGTTTAAGAACCTCATTCTTGGCAACCCAAACTATTTCGGCACCGCCTCCCAGTACGGCGGGAAGGTCGTCAAGCAGCTCAGCGGCGATACGACGTACGAGGAACTCGCGTGCCTGGGTCTCAATCCCTCCGGCTCGTTGGGAACCGGCCTTCTGGAAGCGGTCGTCAACATCAAACAACATTCCGGCTACGGCACGGACGCCTGCGGCGCCGGCAGCACGGAGTACGTGCGCTTCTTCGTGCGCGATGGAAAGGGCTGGCACGACCTGGGCTTGAGCTCGGTGCAGGTCTACGATCTGGCGGGGCCACTGCCCGTAAGCTATTCCGTCTCCGTGAATTTCAGCGAGGCGCGCAAGTTTTGCGGGACGGAGAACATCGTTCAGGTGCGCGCCATTCTTTCGTGGCAGTGGGCGCCCACGGCGGGCGATCCCAATTTCATTCCGGTGTGGGGTAGCGTCGTTAACGCCAACGTTCAGGTGGCGCCGCTCTTCCTGTATGAAGTTGCAATCGCCGAGCTGATTGCGGAAAAGGAGATCACCCTCAAGCCGGAAGTGTTGGCCGACGTTGATACCAAACAGCCGCTGCCCACAAACCCCCCGAAGCCTTTGGGTTACGGCGAGTTGAAGTCGCTCTACGCCAAGACGAAGGTTCCGGGCCATCGGTTCGGATTCAGTGCGGCAACCAAGCTGCAGAACGCCTCGATTACGGCAACGCTGCCGCCCATTCCCGCGCCGGGGCCCGAAAAAGCGGGCGGCAAGGCAAAGGCAACTGCGGTACTTTCCGTATCCGCGAGCTTGGTAGCGGGCGCTGAGCTCGGTGCAATCCTGGCGGGCATCGCGGAAACCAGCGGCGACACAACTTTTGAGGCCTTGACGTGCGCCGGCTACAACCCTCAAACGCGTGAGCTCGAAGGGGTTATTCAGGTGAAGCAGAGCAGCGGGTATTCTGGCGGCCTGTGCACAACCGGCAGCACCGAGTACGTCGGCTTCTATGCCTTTTTCAACGGAATCTGGAATGCTTTGGGCACCGCGCAAGTGCAGGTGCACGATCTTGCGGCGGCAAGTCCAACGAAACCAATCAGTTACGCGGTGTTCCGGGTTTCGAGCCTGACTACTGCGGGATGCCTGAACCTGGAGAGCGTGCCGTTGCGGGCGATTCTTTCCTGGGAGACGCCACCCACGGGTCCGAACTTCGTTCCGGTGTGGGGGAACGTCCTCAATACGAACGTTCAGCCGCAGATCGCTCCGGGCGTGGGCGAGGACATGCGGTTGATGCGCATCGGGCGGGTAACCGTGGCCAACATCGACAACACCACCGGCCTCGCCATCGTCGACCCTGACTTTGTGCCGCTGTCGCCGCCTGGACTCGGATTTGTGGTGGGCGACTGCCCCGGCCCGGGCAGCCCCTGGCTGGGTTTCGCGGTTCAGCCGGATAGCCCCTTCGGTGGTCAAACCATCACCGAGGGCGATTTCACCCCCAAGATCGACGTCTTCGACCACACCACCGGCATGCTGCTGGGGGGAGCCAAGCCCATCATTTACCAGGCTTGGGTAACTCCACCCGCCGGGCCGGCCTTCCAGCTTACCGACCAGTTCGGCATTGAGCTTTATCCGCCGAACGCGCTGGGCGGAGTGTTTTATTTGCAGCACGTTGTGGCTGCTCCGGGTCCGGTGCCGAGTGGCGTACCAGGGACGCAGTACTACGTGTACTATGAGTCGGACCTGCAAGCGGTGAACCCGCGGACGCTGGCGGTGTTTGAGGCTGGCGGTCTGGCGGAAGGCAACTACACCATCGAAATCCGCGGCTTCAAGTGGGACGGCGCCAATTACGTGCCGGTGACGCCGCAGGACAAGATGATCCACGTCTACAATGGCTATCCGCACTTCGAGCTGACGGCCGGCGGACCTCCGGTTGAGGAGTTCCGGCCAGAGGTGTTCATCACGCTCACGTCGCCGTCGGGAGACTGCGGTGATGTGCAGGTGGGCGACACCATCACCGGCAGCTTCAGCGTGACGGACGAGTTCTTCGGAATAGTGGGCGTTGCGCTGGTACCCATCAGCGTGATGGGAGTTCCACAACCGGAGAACGCCGTCGTGCTGTCCACCGCCAATTTCGGGACGAGCGAGGTACTGTACGACGGCACGAATACCGCCGGCACCAGTGGAACCTTCACCTTGTCAACCGCCGGAATGACGCCCTGCGGCTACACCATACTGCTCGGCGCGTGGGACCGGGCGTTGGTGAGCGGCAATTGCTCGGGCCACTACAACGAGATGGGAGTCGGCTTCTGCTTGAGGGCGAAAGTTGCGGCTAAGTAGCTGAACAGACTGTACCTGGGGGCTCTGCACCGCAAGGCGCGGGGCCCTTCGGGGCTGTTGCGTAGCTGCAAGCGACGACCTCCGGTGGCAGGCCGAGCTCTCGGCGGCCGCGTTCGACGGGTAACCGCTCGGGTTTCCGCGCCGCTCTCTGCAAAGGGAGCGGCGCGGGCCCGCTTGCAAAGAGGTGTAAACTCCAGCGGAGGGGCAACGCCATTCGCCCCACCGGGGTTCTCAGGTGGATTTTTCGGGGTTTTTCGGGTTAGTGGTTGGCATTCTGGCGGTGTGGCGCATCACCCATTTGTTGTACGGGGAAGATGGCCCGTGGGATCTCATGGTGCGGTTGCGCCGTTCAGCCGGCGAGGGATTCTGGGGACGCCTGCTCGACTGTTTTTACTGTTTGAGCTTGTGGATCGCCATCCCCTTCGCCTATCTTCTGGCCGGGCAATGGGGGCAACGGCTTCTGCTGTGGCCTGCCCTCTCCGGCGGAGCGATTCTGCTGGAAAGAATTACCACCCGCGAGCGCCAAGTCCCGCCGGCAGTATACGTTGAGGGCGATGAGGAGGAAGGGAAACATGTGTTGCGGCAAGGCTAGAGAGCAGCTTCAGCAAAAACTTTTGGGCCTCCGGCCTCCGAACCCCGTCGCTGCCGGGATTCAGCAGGCTCGGCCTGCCGGCAACGGCGCAAGGTCCTTTGAGTATGTCGGCCGGACCAGTATGACCGTGGTGGGCGGCTCCACGGGCCGGCGCTACCGCTTCGAGCGGCCGGGCGCCAGAGTTTCGATCGACCCCCGCGATCGGCCCTCGGTGGCGTCGATACGCGCCTTGCGGCAAGTGCCACTTTAGACCCGTACCACGTAGGGACACCGGCGTTCTGTGCATGTCTCGAAGAGATTACACATAAGTAACATGGAATCAGATCGATAGGCCAGGCCAGACCACCCTTTGCTAAATCGAGATACCTCCCCAGCGCCCTACCTCCCGGTGTTTACCAGGAGGACTTTGCCGGCCCCGGCGCGCGAGGGCGCGCCTCGCGCCCAAGCCGTCCACGTCGCATCCCCAATAGCCGGAGGCTCGGGCCCATCTGGTACACTGAATGCTGGGTATGGCGGCAGGGGTTTGAGTTCACCTGGCCGGGAGGCGCTCAGTTCCCGGCAACGGACCAGGGCATGCGGCGAACAAGCGCCACCATCGGTATCCGCAAGCCATTGAGCCGCAGACTGTTGGCTTGGCCAGCCGCCATACTGATCCTCAGCGCCCAGCCCGGCTTGGCCTGGGGACCCGAGGGCCACCGCGCCGTCGTGATCCTCGCGCAGCGGTACCTCCGGCCCCACACCCTGGCGCAGATGAAGGCTCTGCTGGGTGCGGAAAGCCCGGAGGACGCTGCGCTTTGGGCCGACGACATCGCCCATTCCTCGCGCCCCGAAACCAAGCCCTGGCACTATATCGATATCCCGTTGAACGCCTCGTCGGTCAATCTGCGCCGCGACTGCCCCCAAGGCGACTGCATACTAATGAAAACACAGGAGTTTCTTGCGACGCTCGGTGACTCGCGGGCAGGCGCGGAGAGCCGCAGCGAAGCGTTGAAGTTCGTGCTTCACTTCGTCGCCGATCTTCACCAGCCCCTGCACTGCGAAGATCATCACGACGCGGGAGGCAACAAGCAGGAGGTGCTGTTCGAGGGCCATCCCGACAACCTGCACTGGGTGTGGGATACCGGTTTGGTGGAAGCAATCGACCGCGACCCCAATACGCTGGCGGCCGACCTCGGGCGCCGGATTACGGCTCAGGACCTCGCCGCCTGGCGGTCGGGCAGCCTCGAGGATTGGGTGCTGGAGAGCCACCGCCTGGCCCAGACGGTGGCCTACCGGCGGCGCTGGGCGCTGGGCGCGGCCGTGCTCGACCAGGGCTACGACGAGCGCGCCGAGGCCGCGGTCCGCGTGCAGTTGGAGAGGGCCGGGGTGAGACTGGCCTACCTGCTGAACCAGCGGCTGCCCTGAACCGGCCGAGCACCGCGGCGACGGCGACCTCGAATTCGAATCGAAACCCCTCACGAGCCGATGTCGAATCTAAAGGACTTACCAGCGCCAATCTACGCTGGCGGGGAACCTATTTTCAATAACTTAGGGCGCATCCAGGCGGGCCTTCCCAAAATGAAAAGTGTAGTGTTTTTAGACAGAAGCGTTCATACAACGACAAAATGGCCCATTCCCACCGGGCGATTGGCGTTCATACAACGACATTTCCGGGCCCCTTCCGGGCGGCCGGATTCGGCCGACCGTGAGGCGCTCCGGACTTCGGACTTCTGGCTCCTGACTCCTTCTCCAGCCCTGCACCAGTTTTCAACAACTTACACCCCCCCCCCCAAAGAAACGAAAAGTGTAGCGATATTGGACACACGAGGGTCAAAAAAGCCGTTTCTGAGGCATCAAACGAACAACTTTTGCAGGCTTACGTGTAGTTTTGAGCGGACTTCGGCATCGTCCGGCCGGCCCGCGCAACCCTCCGACGAGGAGGACGACATTTCGCTCTCAGGCCCCGCGCTAACGGTTCCACGGTAAGGTTGCCACCCCGAGCGGGTCCACCGCCATTTTCAGTTTGACATGTGTAAGGTTACAGGCTACAGTCTGTTAGATGAAAATACGGAATTTCGCTCATAAGGGCCTGAAAAAGCTATACCTGGAGGCCAGCCCGAAGGGCGTGCCACCCGACACGGTGGACAAACTGCGCAAGATGTTTGCCTTCCTCGACGACATCCAGGACCCCGAGGAATTGCGGGCGCTTACGGCCTGGAAGGTTCATACGCTCACCGGCGACCGCAAAGGCACCTGGAGCCTCAGTGTGACTCGCAACCGGCGCCTGACGTTTCGCATCGACACCGCAGAGCGCGAAATCTGCGACGTGAATCTGGAAGACTACCACTAGGAGCACACAGCCATGCCCATGAAGAACCCGCCCCATCCCGGGGATTTTATCCGCACGGAGATTATCGAGCCCGCAGGCCTGTCGGTGACGGCCGCGGCCGCCGCCCTTCACGTTGCCCGGCCTACGCTGTCGAGCCTGCTCAACGGCAAGGCCGGCCTTTCCGGGGATATGGCGTTGCGCATCGAGAAGGCCTTCGGCGTGAGGATGGACACGCTCATGCGGATGCAGGCCTCATACGATATCGCCCAGACCCGCAAGCGCGAGAAGCAAATTCATGTGCGGCGGATTCACCGCCTGGCCGGCGTTCATGCGTGAACAATTGAAACGAGTCCGCACCAAGCGGATCAGCCCAAAGCCGCTGGTGCTGTCCGGTTTCTCGCGGGCGGCGACGACGTGGATCGCCATGTCGCCGCCGCGGTGCGTCTGACAGCCCCTCTGCGAGTGGGGCTGTCCGGCAGCTTGTCTGGAATCGAAGCGAAACGGGGGCAGCGCTTGAGTGTGGTGGGAAGGATTCGAAGTGTCAGTGTCTGGCGCAGGCCTAAGAAGAAAGGCCTGCGTCAGCCG
>DATJAQ010000017.1:0-5148 GCA_035516075.1 Terriglobia bacterium
GGCGTCGCCGCCCTCGGAAAAGGCCAGCATGATGAGGGCGAAGGCCGCCGGCACCGGCGGACTTACGCGGTCTTCGTTGGGTATGAACTCGAGGGCGGCTACGCGGCCGCCCGGCTTGAGTGCCGTGTAAAGCTTGCGCAGCAGGCCCTCGTTGGTCTGCAAGTCGAAGTGGTGCAGAAAATTCGGCAGCAGCACCAAGTCGTACCCGTCGCCGAAATCCGCGTCAAAAGCGCTGCCGGGCAGCAGCCGGTGGCGGTCCGCCACACTTGCCTTCGCGGCGTTCTCACGCGCCACTTCCAGCACGGGGGCCCAGTCAACCGCTACGACCTCGGCTTGGGGGTTGTGCCGCGCGATGGCTATGCCGAACATGCCGTGCCCGGCCGCAATGTCGAGCACCTTCCACGGGCCCGCGCCGGCCGCCCTGACCAGCCGGGCGATCATCTCCGACGGCAGCGCCATCATCGGAGCCATCGAGCGCGCGAATTCCACCCAATGGGCGTTATCGTGTCCGGCCGCGCCGTCGTGCTCGAGCAGATGTCCGTGGCCTCGCACCGCCATACTGAGATCGCGGAACCGAGTCACATTAACCTCCGCGTTGAGAAAGCGGGTGATGGTGCCGATGTAAGAGGGCGAACGCTGGTCGAGAAAGGCGGCGGCTGTGGGCGTGAGCCGGTATTGCCGGTCTTCCTTGGTGAGAAGGCCTTGAACCGTCAGATAGTCGCATAGAATGCGAATGCCGCGCTCCGTGGCGCCGCAGCGCGGGACGAGGGCATCGACCGTGGAGTTCCCCTCGCCGATCGCCGTGAAGAGTTCGAGCTCCACCCCAGCCTTCAGCGCCGCCGAGCGATGGAAGGAGTTCGCAATTTCAAGAATTGCCGCCAGATCCGGCTGCGGCATCGCTGACGCTGTGCTCATTCAATTCTCCTCTTGACGTGTCATGCGGTTCAGTCCCATTTCCGAAGAAATGATTCTCAGGCCTGCCCGCCCGGCATGGATGCGATTCGCTCCATGAAGCCTGCCGCCGCTTCCCGACCCAGTTCCTCTCGCACCAGGGCCGCGATGTTTGTCTGCAGTTCCGCGTCGATTGGACGGCCCACCCACGGCACACCGCACCCCCCTCTGCCCGGCATCTGGCGAAATCGCTCGCGGCTAAGCGATGAACGCGCCACCCCATAGTAAGCCGGGGCCAACGGCAGCGGCAAGAATCGCCGGAGGGCGCCGTCCGCCGCCGGCTCCATTCGTCGCAGTCAACGCCTTGCACAGATTCACCCCGCAGGTCGCCGAGCCGAGGTTGCCCCAGGTTCGCGAAGTCTGCGGCATTTTCTCGAGCGGGATTCCAGCCCTTTGCGCGAGCATGGCGGCCACGCGCGGATTCGGCTCGTGCAGCGCGAACTGATTGACCTGGGGGAGATCGACGGCGCTCATTACGCTGAGCCGGTCGATGACCCGCTCCAGCAGGGTGATGGCTGCGCCCGCGAGCTGTTCACCGCGAAACTGCACCTGGGGGACCCCGCCTTCAGGCCAGGACACCCGTAGTGCCGAGGCAAAGGTGCTGGACGCGCCCCACACAAACTCGCGCAAACGCCGTCCGGGCACACCCTGGCCGGCGTCCGCACGCTTTAGCGCAAATGCGCAGGCCGCGTCGCCGAAGAGCGCCCGGAATTCCGGCGGCGAGTCGAGGGACGCGAGCCGCCGGCTGTTGACTTCCGAGGCCACCACCAGCGCCGCGCGCCCGTTTATCGTCGAGAGAAGCGCCGCCGCGGTGGCCAGCGCGTACAGCACTCCGCAGCACGCGCCGCCCACGTCGATGGCCCCGACGGCCTCGCGCAGCAGCAATTCGGCGTGCACGCTGGCCGCGAAGGATGGAAAGCCCAGACACGTGGTGCTGACCGCTACCAGCAGGTCTACGTCGGCCGGTGAAAGCCCGGCCATCTCGAGCGTGCCCTCCGCGGCCCGGGCGGCGAGAACGATTTCGTTTTCGTCTTTCGAGGCCCGGCGAACGGACTCAATCCCGGTTCGCTCCCGCAAAAATCCGGGCGGAAATTTGCACTCGTCGTCAACGTTTTCAGCCGGCACCACAACCGAGCCCGGCGACGCCGCCCAGCCCACGACGGAAACTTCCGAAGCCTGCCGGTTGTCAGCCCCGGGCTGATCGCCCACGGCGGCGTCCGCTGGAGGTGTCCGGGCCTGCAGAAGGCTCGCTGAAAGCTCGCGCACGCTAAACGGCCGGTCATCCAGCCAGCCAGCCGCGAAGCCGGGAACGCCGGCCGCCTCTTCAATCGCCAGCAGGACGTTGACGCGGGTCATGGAATCTACCAGGCCCGCCGCGGTCAAATCCTCATCGTCGCCCGGCAACGCCAGCGGCTCCAGCTCGCGCGCCACCGTTCGGCGCACCAGGGCGAGCTGGGCTGTCGCGTTGCGATGTTCAGAGGGCATTGTCCGCCGCACCCTTTCGCGGGCGGCCCCGCGGTTCGCCCATGCTGACCGTGGACCGGATTCGTTTCAACCAGTTGTCTTGCGGCTGAGGAAAGAGGGAATCGAGCATCAGCCAGCATTTTCCGGCGCCCTCGCGGGCCAGGCCGATACGAGCCAGGGCGCGCATCGAGCCGCGCAGCCACGGGTAGAGCGCGCGATTGAGACTATTCTCACTTTGCTTGAGTCGATCCGCCGGAATCCGCGGGCCGAAGGCAGCTTCGATGAAGGCCTGCCAATCGCGGTCCACCACCGGGAGGCTGCGCAAGGACTCGCCGGAAACGAGGCCCAGGCGCGCGCGCAGGCGGAGGCCTTCGGCGTTTTGAAAAAGCTGAAACCAGACGTTGCGGTACCGGCAGGCGCAGATGGAGCGAACCGCCTCGGTGGGGACCACCCACGCGTTGCCGCCGCCCGACGTGTGCAGGTTGGCGCGGAAGAGTCCGTGAAGGTTCTCGGAGAACTCCGCCTGCCGCAGGCAATGGATCAACTCGGCCTCGCTCATTTTCCGAGCGGTGGCCTGGAGACTCCCGCGCTCCAGGTCCTCCACGTGCGGCGCGCAGGCGCCCCGGAGGGGCTGCAGATCGCATTCCACGTGATCGCCGCGACGGTGAGGGAAGGGCGGGCGCCAAGCGAACCCCCACATCGGCCTGGGGCGAACCGAGCGGTACACATCGGGCCCGGTTTGCTCGAGGGCCAGAACGCAGTAGCCGTCGCCCATGATCGTAATGTCAGAGACGATCACTTCCGTCATCGATCTTCCTCGCCCGCTTTTTGCGGGGCGGTTTTGCCTTCGACACGGCCAAGTGATGAACCTCCACCTCGTGGCCCTCGGCTGTCCAGTGCGCGAGGAGCATTTCCGCGATCAGGCGGCGGTGGCATTTCTCAGGCGTGGGTTCCGAGCAGAGCAAGGCCACGTTGCCTTCATAATCGGCGGCATCGATCTCCTGCGGCACCGCACGCTCCTCCATGAGCAGCCGGAACGAACGCTCGTACTCGTCCCAGTCTTTGGTGGCCTGGTAGCGGTCGCGGATTTCCGGGGTGGGTGCAAAGCGCGGCTCGTGGACGTACTGAATGCCCAGCAGCCGGTCGAGGAAGAATGCGATGTCCGGAAACTTGGCGAAGCCCGAGAGCTGTCCCACGCGGTTCTCGCGCACGTCCACGAGCTTCCGGACGCCGGCCGACTCCAGCAGGTTGAAGAATTCCTGTGCGGTCTTGCGCGTAAAGCCGATGGTGAAGAGAACGGATTTCATCTGGCGCCACTACCAGGCAGCCGGAAGCTGGGCGGGGTCCACGCGGTAAGCGCACTTTTGAGCCTGCATTCCATAAGCTTCCTCCAGCGCCTCCCGCCGCGCTTCAGGAAAGAGCGTGTTGCCGGCCACCGAACCCAAACCGCTGCCGGCGAGCAGCCGGTTCTCAGCTTGCTCCTGGGTCTCGAGTTTCGAGCCCTTTCGGATGTGGAGCAACGGCGCGCCCGCGGCCACCAGCTCCGGGCAGATCATCAAGAAGCGGTGGCACTCGAGCGGATCTTCTTCCGCGCACACTATGGCCACAGTCCGCGACGCGGCTTCGGCCAGCACGCGCTCAACGCCGGAGCGAAACGCGTAGGACTGGCGGCGCAGGCGGTAATCCACCACACCGTCGCGGCGGTAAACGTCCGGATCGTCGGGCCGCCCGCCCAGCTCCTCGCCCAGGAACAGGTAGGAAACGCCGGCCGCCTCTACCGCTTCCTGAAAACCCGGCTGGCTGAATTGGGGAAACCGCCCGCTCTGCGGCCGGCTGCGCACGTCGATGAGAAGCTCCACGCGCTGGGCCCTCAACATGCCGAGAAACACGTCGAGCTCGAAATTAGAGTGGCCGATGGTGAAGACGGGTTTCGGCTCGGAAATATCTGGCATCGTTTGCGCCCTTCGAAACCCGTGTCTTTCGCGTTCACGCCGGCGAAGGCGCCGGCTGCGTGCCGACGGCACCTATCTAAACAACTTGGCTACGTCTCGCTTGGCATGACGCACATACAGAATTCTAACCACGCCCCGCTTCTCTTGCCGGTAGTAGATTCGAAAGTTTTGCACAGGAAAGCTTCGAATGTCGGGACCCAGTTCAGGCCGTCGGCGGCCGATTCCGGGCGAAGCGGCGAGCACGGACAGTCTGCTCGTTAGAAAATTGGTCACCCGTTCGGCCGTTTCTACACTCCGTTTCCGAGCAATGTAAGGCCAGATTTCATCGAAATCATCAAGTGCGCTGCGAGCAATGTGAAGCCTGCTCATCCTTTCGTGCCCGTCGTGCGGGGTTCGGCCAGTCTCTTTTGCCCACGCGAATGCACATCCCGGGCCAGGTTTTGAAGGTCCGCGGCGTCGTATTCCTCAAACTCCCCGCGATCGATCTCCTCTTCTGAGGTCGCGAGGCGCGCGCGAACAGCTTGCAAGTCCTCCTCGCCCTCGACATCCAGAAACGAGCCCAGCGCCTCCTCAACCACGGCGTCTGCGCTTGGGTAGGCACCACGTTCCACAAGCTCTTCAACGCGTTTTTCAATGCTCGAGCTGAGAGTGATATTCATGAACGCACCCCTCTAGTTTTCCACCTTCGCCAGCAGTTCCTGGAATTTCTCCTCACGTTCCTTTTGATCGAGCCCCAAGTGTTTCTCCATCACCTGGGTGGTGTTCATGGAGCAGAATTTGG
>DATJAQ010000018.1:0-5977 GCA_035516075.1 Terriglobia bacterium
TTCCGCACGCGCAGCGCTTGGGCCGCGTGCCGGTAGGGCGAATAGAGGTTGGGCCCACGGATGAGGGCGGCCAGCAGCGCCGCTTCGGGAAGGGTGAGCGACTTGACGTCCTTGTTGAAATAGGCCTGCGAAGCCTCGCCGAAGCCGTCGATCGAAAAGCTTCCGCGCTGGCCCAGGTAGACTTCGTTGGAATAGAGCTCGAAGATCTGCTCTTTCGTCAGCTTCTGCTCCAAAAAGAGGGCGAGGAAGATCTCCTGAATCTTGCGCGGCACGGTGCGCTGCGGCGTGAGAAAGAAGTTGCGCGCAAGCTGCATGGTGAGCGTGCTGCCGCCCTGCAGGCGCTCATCCGCCCTCAGGTCTTTGAAGGCTGCGTCGAGAATGCGGAAGACGTTAACGCCGTGGTGCGAGAAGAAGCGCCGGTCTTCGGCGGCCAGCACCGCGTTCACCAGGGCGGGCGGCAAGTCCTGGTACTTGACCACGCGGCGCTTGGTACGGCTCCGGTCAAACAGGGTGGTGATCGGTTCGGGCTCGAGCAGATACTGGTCCGTGGCAGGGCTCGCGCCGGCGAGGGCAATCGACGCCACCTTGCCATTTTCGAACGCGACGGTGGCCAGCCCCTCTGCGTCGGGGCCGCTCGCGAAGTAGGAGAGCGGGCCCGGGCGAATCTCCAGCCGGCCGCCCGCGAGGCTGTAGGTGCCCACCCTCGAGCCGCCGGCTCCTTCGGAGTAAAGTGCCCGGCGCAGGCGCGCGGCGACGTCTTCGGGCGCGATCCTCTCACCCACGGTGAGCGGCTCCGGGGCCGAGAACACCACCGAAGCCCGCTCGAATACCTGGCCGCTCAGCCGCGCATCGATTTCGTCGGAGACCTGGGTATAGAGGTAGACGAAACCCGAAGTCAGCAGAACGAAAGCGAGCGCTCCTCCCGCCAGCAGCCGGCGCTCCCGGCGGCTCAGCCTCCGCAGGCGGTCCCGCAAGCCGAGCGGCCTCCCCCTCCGATCAACCCGCTTCCGAACCACGCCATCTCTCCGTGGGCCTCAAAAGGCCTGGTTCTCCGCCGAGGGTGTGAAATGCGCGTTCCACGTGTAAACGCCAAGGTTCACGGGCACCGAATAGTCCACTCGGATGCTGACGTTGCCGTTTACGCTCGTCGCCTGGACGTCTTCCGGCTGCACGGGCAAGCCGATCTGGCGCGCGTAATGCACCACCTCGTTTTGGAGATCCTCGGGCGAGGGACGTTCCACGGTCGCCTGTACGGCCCGGTCACGGATGTAGTTGGAGAGCTCGTAGTTGCCGAAGTAGACGGGAACGGTCTGTATTCCGGCGAAAACGATCGCCGCCAGAATGGCCAGCGTGAAGATCGACTTGAGCAGGCCGACGCCTCGCTCTAAGAGCGGCATCGCTCACCTTCTCCCCCTTAGGCGCCCCCGGTGTGCCCGCCGAGATGCTGCTGCAGCATCTGCACCGCCTCCTTGAGCTTAACATCCTGCACCTGGCGTGTCGAGCGCGTCAAGATCTCCGCCCGGCCTTGTGCGAACGTCCGCCGGCCGAGGGTCAGCCGGTAGGGCACGCCGATCAGGTCGGCGTCCTTGAACTTTACCCCCGGGCGCTCGTCGCGGTCGTCGAAGAGCACGTCGATCGACCGGGCGCGCAGGTCGGCGTAGAGCTCCTCGGCGGCCTCGCGCAGTCCGGCGTCGTCCATGTTGGCGGCGGTCAGCACCACGTCGAAGGGTGCGATCGAGCGCGGCAGGAACATGCCGTCTTGGTCGTGGTTCTGCTCCACCGCGGCGCTGAGGATGCGCTCCACCCCGATGCCGTAGGAACCCATCACCAGCACCACTTCGCGGCCGCTCGAGTCGAGCACCGTGGCGTGCAGGGCCTCGGAGTAGCGCCGCCCCAGCTTGAAGACGTGGCCCAATTCCACCGCCTTCACCAGCCCCAGCGGCTGGCCGCATTTCACGCAGGGGTCGCCGGCCTCCACCGCGCGCAGGTCGCGGTACTCGGCGCTGAAATCGCGGCCCGGAGTGACGTGGCGCAGATGGGTGTCGTCGCGGTTGGCGCCCGTCACCAGGTCGCGCCGGCCCTCCAGAGCCTGGTCCGCCAGGATACGCGCGCCCTTGAGCCCCACCGGCCCGAGCGAGCCCAGGCTCGCCCCGTGCAGCTCCAGCGCCTCCTCCGGCGTGGCCGGCCGGAACACCCCGGTGCCGAGCACGGCCGAAAGCTTGGTTTCGCTGAGGGCGTGGTCGCCCCGCAGCAGGATCACCACCGGCTGGCTCTCGGCCACGTACACAAGCGTCTTGATCATGCGCGCCGGACTCTCGCCGGTAAAGCGCACCAGGTCGTCGATGGTCTTTTGCCCCGGGGTGGCGAACGGCTCCGGCGGCGCGCCGCCCGCAGGATCGTCCACCGGCGCCACGGCCGACACCGCCTTCTCGAGGTTCGCCGCGTAGCCGCACTCCGAAACCGCGATCACGTCTTCGCCGGAGTCGGTGGGCGCCGTGAACTCGCCCGACACCGAGCCGCCCATCATCCCCGAGAAAGCCTCCACAAAGAGCACTTTCACCCCGCATCGTTTGCAGATATTCGTGTACGCCTGCACGTGCTTTTCGTAGCTCACGTCGAGACCGGCCTCGTCGAGGTCGAACGAGTAGGAGTCCTTCATGAAAAACTCGCGCAGGCGCATCAGGCCGCTCTTGGGCCGCGGTTCGTCCCGGAATTTCGGCTGGATCTGATACCAGATCTGGGGAAGCTGCTTGTAACTGCGCAGCTCGCTGCGCGCGATGTTGGTCATCTCTTCTTCGTGCGTGATGCCCAGGCACAACTCGTGCTGCCCGCGGTCCTTCAGCTTGAAGATCACATCCACCGCGTCCCAGCGGCCGCTTTCGCGCCACAGCTCCGCCGGGTTCAGGATGGGCAGGTAAAATTCCTGCGCGCCGATGGCGTTCATTTCTTCGCGGATGATCTGCATGATCTTCAGCAGCGAGCGCCGCGCCAGCATCAGGTGGGCGTAGACGCCGGCCGACACCTGCCGCACGTAGCCCGCCCGCAGCAGCAGCCGGTGGCTGGGCGCTTCGGCTTCCGCGGGCACTTCGCGCAGGGTAGGGATGAACGCTTGGCTCCAACGCATGGTGGTTCCTCTGGGGTCGCTTGAGCTAAGCGGGGAAAAGCCCGACCGGGCGCTCAGGCCACCGGGAAGTCAGTTCATCGTAATTGTTGGGGACAGCCCTCAGGATTGTCAAGGAAGAGGGGCGATGTCAGAGCGCCTTCACGTACTCGAACAACGGCATCCCGAAGAAGTCCCCCACCTTGCCCGAGGGGCGGTAGCCGCGTTTTTCGTAGAATTGGATCGCGCGCACCAAGGGCTCGGTGGTATCGAGCGTAATGCACGAGCATCCGCCGTTTCGAAGCTCGCGCTCCGCGGCCTCGAGCAAACGAACTGCGATGCCCCGCCCTTGCCACTCCGGCCGCACGGCCATGCCGCGCAGGTGGCCTTCATTCTGATCTGCGGGGCCGAAGGCAATCGTGCCCACCACCCCGGCGGCCGGGATGATGGCCACGAAAACTGTCATCGCCTTGAAGCGCTCCTCCAGCGTCTCCGGGGTCAGCACCGTGTCGAGGTAGCCGGCTTCGGAATAGTGGGCCTGGTAGGCGGCGAAGGCCGAGCGCAGGCAATCGAGAATGCCGGACGCGTCGGCCTGGGTGGCCTGCCGGACTTCGCAGTGGGCTTCGTGTGCCGGAGTCATGGTTATCGCGGCAGGCCTCATGCCCGCCCGTTTCGAGCGCCGGGTGCCCTACGGCGCGACCTTCGCGAGCAGCAGGGTCTTCAAGTCATCGACGGAGCGCGCCCGGTTGATCTCTTCCGCGCTCGCCACCAGCTTCGCACTTCCGGCGTGGCCATTCAAGAAGATCGCGGGCAGGGGTGTGGCGGCGAGCGCCGGATAACGGCCCTGAAATTCGTCTTTGTGCAAGAACGTGGCGCGGTAGGGAAGGCTCTCGGCAAACCGCCTCCATTCCTGCTTCTCCGCAAATACTCCGTACGTGATGCGGCAGAGGTTGCAGGCGTACGTCCCGGGCGAGACGGCCTTGTGGAGAAAATCGAAGGCTCGGGCGCCGAGCGACGACCCGGCGTTGTAGACGAAGACGAGCTCGGCGCCGGTTTTCCCCATTTGATCGACTGCCGCCGGCATCAATCTCCGCCGGTCACGGCGCGTCGATGTTCGGCAGCGCGAGGCCGTTAATGCGCTCGAAGTGGCGGCGATTGCGAGTCAGCAGACTGGCACCCTGCACCAGCGCGATGCCAGCGATCAAGCTGTCAGCCATTCCAATGCCCACGCCCGAGCGATCCAGTTCCTGGCGTACTGCGGCAGCCCTGGCGGCCGCTTCGCGATCGAGGGGCAGGACCGGGACACTATCGAGGAGGCTTTCCACGGCCCGGCGCTCGCGTGGCAGGCGCGCCCCGGACAACAACTCAAAAGAGCTCACGGCGGTCGTGTGAAGCTGACCCGTTGACAGCGCCGCAGCCACCGCTCCAGCCCCCGGCTTCTGGCCTCCCAAAAAATCGATTAGCACGTCAGTGTCCGCAATTGTCATCGCCAGTGCTTTCGCAGGGCCGCGGCCGCCTGCCGTAGCCGGCGGGCTTCCCCGGCTTTGAGGCTACCCCGGAGAGCCAGGGCGGCCCGGCGCCGACGGTCGCGCTCGCGCTCCGCATCGAGGTACGCGTCAAGAGCCTCGCCCAGCACGGCGGAGAAACCCTTTTCGCCGCGCCTGGCCGCGAGTGCCAGCAACCGGCTGCGGTGCTCAGGAGTCATCTCAACCGTTGTTCGCATGGATTAATTCTACCAGACATGCACGTGCATGACGAACCGTCCAGCTCACCGTAACGGCGGACCAACCTGCCGCACCCGGACCTCACGGAGTAAAGGGCGAATCAGGTTGGCCGGGTAGAGCACGAGGTTGAACCAATCGCGCCGTTGGCCTTGCGGGTCATGAACGCTCGGGGCCAGCAGCCCGTCAAGCCCCTGTTCGTAAACCCGACGGGCGATAGCTTGGGGCGCGGAATACGCGTCCCGTGCGATTCGCGGGCGAACCAAATCCTCAAGTCGCACGCGCCATCGCGCCCGGATCTCTTGCCGGGTGAGGTCGGCCAGCCGGCCCACGCTGACTTCAAACTCCACCGAGCACGCCGGTTCGCCGTCCTCGCCCGATCGGGCCGCTACCTCCACGAGAGCCAGGTCCTCGGAAGCACTGAAGTATAGAGCGCCGAATTCACCCCGTACGCTGTAGCGCCGGTCCCGGCTAAAACTCGGCCCGGACTCCAGAATCGTTCTAAGATGCGGCTGCGGAACACATCGCCAGAAGTGTTTTCTCCGCAAGCTCACCACGGGAACGGCGAAAGGGTTGGAACGCTGGACCATGGCGCGGGCTCGCCGTCAGTCGGAGATGCCGGCGCGGGCATCTTCCACCACCGCAGTCACCATCTCGTACCCGGCCGCATCGGCCAGCAGGTTCAGCGGGACCAGCTTGCCCAGAGCCCGATTCTGGCCGTGGACCCAATGTCCCAGCCGGGAGGGCCGAATCACCCCTCGGGCGAGTTGCGTGAGATCGAGCAGCCGGTGGAACCGGACGGACTCCATGGCGTGCCGGTCGGTCCCGTCCTTCAGCCACTTTCGCAGCGTTTCCACGGAAACACCCAGCACGTGCGCCATTTCCGTGTCGGTGAACTCGAAGATTTCCTTCAGCCAGCGGGCCTTGTGTGTCTCGGGGATTTCCAAAGCCATCCCGGCCTCGAGCGCGCTCGTTTGAGCAGCCGTTGCGACCATAGACACCACCCTACTGTAAAATCTACAGAATTCTCTCACGTAGCAAATACAGGTGTCAAGCTTCGACCGCTACCGCAGCTTGTGCCTGCTTCCCCGCCTGTGTTACCAAACAAGTCAATGCGCGCGCCGCCGCAACAAAACGCTTGACCGGGGGGGGGGGG
>DATJAQ010000019.1:0-10244 GCA_035516075.1 Terriglobia bacterium
CACAAAGCGGCGCCCGGTGCGCTCCAATGAAGCCTCGCGGGCCCGGGCGTCGGCGGCCGCCTCTTGCAGGCTGCGGACCAAGCGGGTGGCGAAGCCCAGGCTGGGCTCGGGCGCCGGCTCCCCGGCGATCTGCGCCAGGCCCTTTCTGAGCCGCACCCAATCCTGGGCATAGGCGGCGCACTTCGCGCAGGTGTTCAGGTGTTCCTCGATCGCGGCGGGCCACACCCCGGCGCCTTCAAGCACGGCATGACGTACGCGTCGGCAGCGCATGGCTTACATCCCCTCCTGCCAGCGGCGAAGATCGGCCAGCATCCTCTTGCGTGCGCGATGCAGACGAACCTTCACGGTGCTGGGTTTCAACTTCAGCAAATCGGCGATTTCCTCAACGGATCGATCCTCAAGCTCCTTGAGGGTCACGATCACGCGATCCTCGGCTGGCGCCCGCTCCAGCAGCTTGCCCACCAGGTCCCGGCTCTCGAGATCATGCTCGATCCGGTCTCCGCTGCCGTCGAGGCTCTCCGCGCCGCCCGCCACCGCCTGTTCGCTCTCCTCCGACATTTCGGAGAAATACTGCAGGCGCGACGCCCGCCGGCGCCGCAGTTGGTCGTAGCAGTGGTTGATCCCAATCCGCATGAGCCACGTTCCAAACGAGGCCTCGAAATTGTAGCCCCCGACCGCCAGGAACGCTTTGACAAAAATCTCCTGCGCAACCTCCTCCACGTCCTCGCGGCGCCGGAGCATGCGGTAGACAAGGCTGAACACACGGCGCTGGTAGCGTTCGACAAGGAACGCGTAGGCATCGCCCTCGCCGCGCTGCGTCCGCCGGATCCATTCCACCTCCGGGTCGTCCTGCCTGCCGCTGGCCATCGAGCATCCATGGGCTCGCCTTCCCTAAGGGTAAGGACGAGAGCGGCCGCGGCCGGGTTACAGGGCGCAAGACGCGGCCGGATTGAGGTTTGGGGCCGGAGCCACCTCGCCGCTCCGGGCGTGGCGGTTGGAGCCTCGGCGCGGTGAAATTTTCTTGTTGACTACTTAGCCACTTTGTGCCAACCTGACCTTGCTATGCTAATTGGGCGACGACTCAAAACACTCCGCGAACAGGCGTCCCTTTCTCAAGGTGACGTCGAGAAGCGCACCGGCTTGCTGCGTTGCTATATCTCCCGAGTCGAGAACGGGCATACGGTCCCCTCGCTCGAAACGCTCGAGAGGATGGCAGCCGCCCTCGAAATCCCTCTCTACGAACTTTTCTACGAAGGGGACCAGCCCCCGATTTTGGCAAACGCCGGTTCCCGCCTCAGCGGCAAAGAGCTGGCTCAGGAAATGCAAGCCGAGGGCGAAACCCGGTTTCTCGATAAGGTCAAGCGCCTTGTCGATCGCATCGACGAGAAGGATCACAACCTGCTGCTCTACGTGGCTCAGAAGCTCGCCAGCCGTTGACAGCCTCGGAAGCGCCGGCGTGAGCTGGTTGCCGCCGGCGGGGGCGCGCCTCATTCCCATTCGATCGTGCCGGGTGGCTTTGACGTGATGTCGAACACCACCCGGTTCACTCCTTTGACTTCGTTCACAATTCGCGTCGCCATTCGTTCGAGCAGGTCGGCCGGCAGCTTGGCCCAGTCCGCCGTCATGCCGTCCTCGGACTCGACCGCCCGCACCGCGATGGTGGAGGCATAGGTGCGCGAGTCGCCCATCACCCCGACGCTCGACACCGGCAGCAGCACGGCGAACGACTGCCAGAGCCGGTTGTAAAATCCGGCCCGCTTCACCTCTTGCTGCACCACGGCGTCGGCCTCGCGCACCAAACGCAGGCGCTCCGCCGTGACCGCACCGAGGATGCGCACCGCCAGCCCCGGGCCCGGAAAGGGCTGCCGGCCCACCACCTCCTCGCTCAAGCCAAGCTCGCGTCCCACCCTTCGCACCTCGTCCTTGAACAGCTCGCGCAGCGGTTCGACCAGCGTGAACTTCAGGTCGGGCGGCAGCCCGCCCACGTTGTGATGGCTCTTGATGGTGGCCGCCGGTCCTTTCACCGAAACCGATTCGATCACATCCGGATAGAGCGTCCCTTGCACCAGGAACTCGATGTCTCCCAGACGGCGCGCTTCTTCCTCGAACACGCGGATAAACTCCTCGCCGATGATCTTGCGTTTCTGCTCCGGGTCTGCGACGTCCTCCAGCCGGCTGAGAAAACGGGCGGAGGCGTCCACCGCTCGCACCCGCAGGTGGGCCTGCTCGCTCAGCGCGTCCGCCACCTCTTCGAACTCGTACTTGCGCAAAAGACCGTTGTTCACAAAGACGCAGGTGAGCCGGTCGCCGATCGCGCGCCCCACCAGGGTGGCCGCCACCGCCGAATCGACTCCGCCCGAAAGCGCGCAGAGCGCCTGCCCGCCGCCCACCCGGCGCCGGATTTGTTCCACCGTTTCGTCCACGAACGAGCGCGGGAACCAGTCCGGCTTGGCGCCCACAATGCCAAAAACGAAGCGGCGAAGAACTTCGTCCCCGCGATCGGTGTGCCGAACCTCGGGGTGAAACTCCACGGCGTAAATTCGCGCCTCCGGGTTTTCGATCACCGCCACCGCGTTCTCGGTGCGGCCCGTCACCCGGAAGCCGGGCGGAACCGCGGCGATGTGGTCGCCGTGGCTGTTCCACACCCGCAGCGGCGAGGGGATCCCGTGCAGCAGCTCGCTGGGCGGCGCGAATTCAAGCTGTGCGAATCCGTACTCCCGCCGCGAGGCCGGCTCAACCTTCCCGCCCAGTTTGTGCGAAATGAATTGCAGCCCGTAACAGATGCCGAGGATCGGGACCTTCAGCCCGAATAAGCGATCGTCCGCCGTGGGCGACGAGGGATCGTAGACCGACGCCGGCCCGCCGGAGAGAACGAGCGCCTGCGGGTGCATTCGCACCAGATCGTCGAAGGGAATATGACAGGGTACGATCACCGCATACACCTGCATCTCGCGGATGCGGCGCGCAATCAACTGCGTGTATTGGGAGCCGAAGTCGAGGACGACGATAGGAGAAGAATGTTCCATGAATTAACTCATCGACCGATTGACTCATTGACCGATTGACTCATTGACCGAACAACTCAACCCTTCGCCCCCGGCCACTGCCTGCCACCGGATGCCCGGTGAATTGGGCCAATCCTTCAATGAGTCAATGAATCAATTACCTGACCACGATACTCACCAACTTCTTCGGGACAATGATAACCTTCACCACTTCCTTGCCCTCGAGGTACTCGCGCACTTTAGGCTCGGCCAGAGCCTGGGCGCGGATTTCGTCGTCGCCCGCCGAGGCCGGCACGCGAATCCGGCCGCGCAGCTTGCCGTTCACTTGCACGGGTATCTCGAGTTCTTCTTCGGCCGCCAGCGCCGCGTCAAACCTCGGCCAGGCCACGCCCTGCGTCGAGCCCGTATGGCCCAACCCCTCCCACAGCTCGTCGGCGAAGTGGGGCACAAAAAGCGCCAACATCAACACCAGCAGCTCGAGCACAGCCTTCAGCGTTTCCGGACGCACCGCCCCGGAGGCGACGGAGGCTTCCCGCGCCGTGATCTCGTTGACCAATTCCATGATCATCGCCACGTCGGTGTTGAAGTGCCAGCGCTCTTCCATGTCTTCGGTGACGTGCCGCAACACCTGGTGGGCCTTGCGAAGTAGCGCCCGTTCGTCAGGGCGCAGGTCCGCGAGCCGGGCGGCTTCGGAAGCTCCGGCGCCCGTTCCCTGCGCGGATTCGGCGTAACGCGCCACCAGCCGATAGACGCGATTGAGGAAGCGCGAGGCTCCCTCGATGCCCTGGTCGCTCCAGTCCAGGTCCTTCTCGGGCGGCGCGGCGAACAGCATATAAAGCCTCACCGTGTCTGCTCCATAGCTGGCGCACATCGCCACCGGATCCACCACGTTGCCGCGGTTCTTCGACATCTTGGCGCCGTCCTTGATCACCATGCCCTGGGTGTAGAGCCGCGCCACGGGCTCGGCGAAGTCCACCAGGCCTATGTCGCGCATGACTTTGGTCCAAAATCGCATGTAGATAAGGTGCAGGATGGCATGCTCGATGCCGCCGATGTACTGGTCCACCGGAAACCAATACTTCACGGACTTGCGGTCGATGGGTGCGGTGGAAATTTGAGGGTCGGTGTAGCGGTAAAAGTACCACGATGAATCCACGAACGTGTCCATGGTGTCCGTTTCGCGCCGGGCCTCGCCCCCGCAGCGCGGGCACTTCACTTCGACGAATTCCGGAACCGTCGCCAGCGCCGCCCGTCCCTCCCCGGTCAGCTTGACGTTGGCCGGCAGCAGCACCGGCAGGTCGCTCTCTGGCACGGGCACGATGCCGCAGCCCGCGCAGTAAATAATCGGGATGGGCGTGCCCCAGTAACGCTGGCGCGAGATTCCCCAGTCTTTGAGGCGAAACTGTATCGTGCCCCGGCCGAACCCGCCCGCCTCGGCGTCCCGCGTCATGCGCTTCAGGGCCTCTTCCGAACCCAGTCCCGTGTACGGGCCGGAATTCACCAGCCTCCCGTATTCCGTGAAGGCGGCCGTGGGCGCGCCGCCCGGGTCGGCTGGCGCGGCGCCGGGTTGACCGGCATCGGGAACGATCACCGTGCGGATGGGCAAGCCGTAGGCGCGGCAGAACTCGAAGTCGCGCTCGTCGTGGGCGGGCACCGCCATTACGGCGCCGGTGCCGTATTCCATCAGCACGAAGTTCGCCACCCAGAGCGGAACGCTTTCGCCGCTAAAGGGATTGCGCGCCGCAAACCCGGTGTCGGCGCCGGTCTTCTCGAACTCGGCCTCGGCGCGCGCTCCCACCGCCGATTGGCGGATGGCCTCCACCTCGGCCCCCAGCCTCTCCGGCGCGGCGGAACGCGCGATCAGCTTCGCCACCAGCGGGTGCTCCGGCGCCAGAAACACGGCCGTGCAGCCGTAGATGGTGTCGAGGCGCGTGGTGAAAACGCGCACCGCGTCGCCCAGCTCGGGGGCCGGGAATTCCACTTCCGCGCCCTCCGAGCGCCCAATCCAGTTGCGCTGCATGGCCAGCACGCGCTCCGGCCAGCGGATCATCTGCTTCATGTCGTCGAGCAGCGCGTCCGCGTAGGCCGTGACCTTCAGGAACCACTGCTCCAGCTCCCGCTCGCCCACCGGCGTGTCCTCGTGCCGCCAGCAACAGCCGTCCACCACCTGTTCGTTGGCCAGCACCGTCTCGCACTTCGGGCACCAGTTCACCCGGCTTTGCTTGCGGAAGGCGATGCCGCGCTCGTACATCTTCAGAAAGAACCACTGGTTCCAGCGGTAGTATTCGGGTACGCAGGTGGCCACCTCGCGCCGCCAGTCGTAGCTGAAGCCCAGCCGCCGCAACTGGCCCCTCATGCGCTCGATGTAGGTAAAGGTAAATTCGGAGGGGTGCCGCCCCAGCTTGATGGCGGCATTTTCCGCCGGCAGGCCGAAGGCGTCCCAGCCGATGGGGTGCAGCACGTTGTAGCCCTTCATGCGCATGTAGCGGGCCAGCGCGTCGCCGATGGAGTAGTTGCGCACGTGGCCCATGTGAATGTCGCCGGACGGGTAGGGCAGCATCTCCAGCACGTAATACTTCGGCCGCGCAGGGTCGGCCTCGGCCTCGAACAGGCGCTCGCGCGCCCAGCGCTCCTGCCACTTGGTTTCGATTTTCTGCGGGTCGTAGGTGGGGTCCATCAGTGGCCGCCGTCTCTTCCGCTACGGCCTTTCTCCTGCGCTGCTTGCTTTCTGCCTTCTGTTTCCAAGCTTCGGCGCTTCGCCGGCCAGTTTCCGCATCGCGCGCAGGTTCATGCGGTCGTCGTTCGGCCGGTCAACCGGCGTCTCGCAGATAAAAGGAATCGCCCGCAGTTTCGGATGCCGCACGATACCGCGAAAACCCTCGGCGCCGATGGCGCCCTTGCCGATGTGCTCGTGACGGTCGGTGCGCGAGCCGAAGGGCGTTTTCGAGTCGTTGGCGTGAATCACCCGGACGTTTTCGAGCCCGATGCAGGCTTCCAACTGGCGCACCGCCTCGCGCAATCCCCGCGCCGTATGGATGGCGTAACCCGCGGCAAACAGGTGCGCCGTGTCGATGCAGACGCCCGCCGGAATCTCGCGGCTCGCGCCGTCCAGCAGGGCCGCCAGTTCCTCGAGATTCCAGCCGAGCACGTCGCCCTGCCCGGCGGTGTTTTCAAGCAGCACCCTGAGCCCGCCGAAGTCCAGCCCCTCCGCCGCCCGCGCCAGCGACTCCACGCAGTTTCGGAGCGCCTCGCCGCGCTCGCCGCCCTTGGCGCTCCCGGGGTGCAGCACCACGTAATCCGCGCCCAGCGCCAGGGCGCGCTCCAGCTCCTTGCGAAACGCGGCGATGGAAGGGAGCCGGACGGCCGGATCGAGCGACGCCAGGTTGATCAGGTAATTGGCGTGAATCACGAGCGGCGAAAGCCCGTAATCGCCGCGCACCTGCCGGAAACCTGCGCACTCCGCCGCCGAGGGGCTCCTGGTATTCCACCCGCGTGGATTCGCGGAAAAAATCTGAAACGTGTCGCAGCCAATCTCGTGCGCCCGGTGAGCGGCGTTCACGAGGGCTCCGGCAATGGAAGTGTGCACGCCAACGCGCAAGTTTAATTGTCAAGGGTCGGGCGCAAGTTGTCAATTCCCGGCGCTGGGCTGGCCGTCTCGGAAATCGTCAGCCCTTGGAGCGGTGCGAGGGTGGCGGGATGCTGCAGATCTTCGAGAATCTGCGCCAGTCGGCCGCACCCGGTTCAACTCTTACCGGGCCTGTACCTGTGCGTTCATGTAGGCGCGCAGGATGGCGTTGATGCGGGTCTGGTAGCCCCGGTTGCTGCGAAACCACTCCAGAAGGTCCGCGTCCAGCCGCATTGTGACGGTACGCTTGGGGCGGGGCATCACCACCTTGGCGCTCGCCCAGAAGGAGCCGTCCGTTGGGACGGCCTCGGCGTCTTTGCGGAGCCCCGCCCGGATGCGGGCGCCCGTCAGGGAGCGAACGCGCTTCCAGTTGGTTCGCGGCTCAGCCACTTTCCGTTTCGAGTTTTTGCCAGTACGTTCGGCGCTCATGGGGTTCCGATCTCCACGCGGATATGATGTGTCGCTCTTCGGCGCGCCGGTCGGTGTACATCACGGTGATCTCGATGCCATTCACCAGGCCGATGGCATAGATTCGGGTCTCCCCGTAGTCGAAACGGTCGTCGGCCTTTTCCACGGTGGGGCCCTCGAAGATGCGGGCGGCGTCCTGAAAAGCGATCCCGTGACGCCTTACGTTGATCCGGTTCTTCTCCGGGCTCCAGGTGAAGCGCACCCTGAATATCTTTACGTAATGTATTTACGGTGTCAAGGGCGCGCGAGGGCAGACTCTGCGCCCTTTCAGACTCTCGGATTTCGAAATCCGGCTTCGTCGGGAAGCCGGGCATCACTGGCGCAGGCCTGAACCGAAAGGCCTGCGCCAGCCAGCCAAGCGATCGGTGCTCGTTCCTGCCTTGCATTTCATGCGGCGTAACGTTGGTGCGAACGACTTGTGGTATCCTTCGTTCCCGGGACCAAGGGCTGGCCTTGAGTTAGGCTGGCGCTAGACAGGAGATCATCATGACACCGAAGGCAGCATCGATCACGACTGTGGCAGAGGCCTTCTTCGAGGCGTGCGAGACGGGTAAGGGCTGGGAGGTTTGCAGTGCCTACTGCAAGCCGAATGCGACATTCGCTGCGCAAGCCGAACCATTGGCGGACGTGAAAACGCTCGCACAGTACACGGACTGGATGAAAGGGATTCTAACCGTACTGCCGGACGGCCACTACGAGGTGAGGTCGTTCGCGACGGACATCGACCGGAACAACGTTGCCGCGTATGGCATATTTTATGGCACCCATACCGGCGAGGGCGGACCGCTTCCTCCAACCGGCCGGCGAATCGCCACGGATTACGTCTACGTAATGCAATTCGAGGGTGACAAGATCGCCCACATGACCAAAATATGGAACGCCGGTTTGGCACTGAAGGACCTCGGCTGGGCGTAACGAATCATCAAGCGGGTAGCGCAGAGTCTCGCGCTTTTCGAGACTCTGCGGCTACTGCTTCAGATCCGTGCCCGCTCGCCGGCCGGCAGCAGCACCCGGTCAATCGTCGATCCGTGCCGCCCTGCCGTTCAATCTTCAATCTTAAATCTTCAATCTGCAATCGCACCGTGGGCGCGGTCAGCACAGAGCCTCGTGCCTTTCGAGACTCTGCGGCTACTGCTTCAGATCCGTGCCCGCTCGTCGGCCGGCAGCAGCACTCGGTCGATCGAGGGCACAGGGTGCGGGGTGAACGCCGCTTTCACGGTCCCGGTGTAGTCCCTCACGCTCGACCACGGCCAATCCTCCGCCCGTTCCACCAACCCTGCGCTCACCGGGTTCTGATGAATATACTCCACCGTCTCATAGTATTCCTTTACCGTGCGCAGGGCGCGATCGAAGCTTGCCCTGAGCGAAGTGATGGGAAGCGCGGTTGCCAGAAAAGACCCGAGGCCTCCCGAGCCTTGTTGAGCTACTGCTTCAGAATCGCGCCACCCTGCCAGGAAGTTATGTTCATGGCACCGCTCGCCTGGATGCCGGCTGGGCCGGTGGAATCAACGCGGTCTGGGGATGCTCCGGCAAAATCAGCGGAGCCCTCGCCGGCTGATCGAAGTCGAAGTCGAGTCGCAAATCGCCCAGTTGCGCGGCTTCCTCGCGCACCGTCGGGCGCGGATCGGGCCGGCCGTCCCGCTTCGGGTCCAGCCGCTGGCCACCCAGGAAGTCGTCTTCGATGAACTTCACGTAGGCGTCGAAACTTAACGTCTGATGATCGATAAAACCCTTCCTCGCAAACGGCGAAATCACTATGCCCGGTACGCGCAGGCCGTAGCCGTTTTCGTCGACACGCACGGGAACGACGTGATCGTAGAACCCGCCCCAATCATCCCACGCCAGAAAGATCGCGCAGTCTTTCCAGTCCGGCCCGGACATCACGGCGTTTATCAGGCTCGTCACGAAGGTCTGGCCGCGGCTTACCAGGTCCGGCGGATGCTCGCTCACATCGCCCGAAGGCACCACCCACGACACGGCCGGTAAAGTCCCGGCTTTGGCCTGTTTCATGAACACTTGAACCGATTGAATGTTTCCGAGCTCGCCGTCATTCCTGACAGTGTCGAAATACGGCAAGGGATTCCAGATTCCGGGAGTCTTGGCATTCTGCTTGACGGGCAGACAGTCGAGCTTGTCATCGTCCTCGCAATCGGGTTCGGTGCCTTCAACCACGTAATAGCCCCAGCTCACACGATTCTTGTGCAGCAGATAGGTGAGGTCCGTCCAGGCATAGATCGGATTGGGGCGCGGCTTCGGCGCCTTCTCTCCGGCGAAAAAGTCCGGAGGCAGCCCCGGGAGTGCCAGAGCATTCGTGCAACTGAACGGGTCGTCGTGCGTGGTGCATCGAGCCGACCATTCCGAAACCTGGAAGAGATGCTCCGGCAGGCTCCAGGAGGCGTTGGGCTCGAACATCCGGTCCTGCAAGACAAAAGTCTGCGCATACTTCCAATAGTTGGGGATATCTCCTCCGTCGTGGTAGCCCATCACGTCAGGAGTGCGAGTGCTGACGCAGGCTGGATCGTCCGGATCGTGGCAGGCAATGCGGGCTTGTTCGACGAGCTTGACAAAACCGTCCATCTTGCCCCCATCCACATCCGCGATCGCGGAGCCTCGCGAGTGCGGGCCTCCGCCGTTCCGGTCCTGGGTGTCATGGTAGGGTTTAACGCACCCCCCGCTGGCGGGGTCGGGAACGCAAACGGCGGGATCCCCGTTGCGCATAGGAATTCCATCGGCTCCCGGAAAAGTACCGAAGTAGCTGTCGAACGAGCGGTTTTCCTGCATGATGACAATCACATGCCGGATGTGGCGAATGGCGTCCTCGGGGTTGCCTCGTCCCTGGAGCCGGGCGCCGGCGCCAACCGCGTACAGCGCCCACAGGCCAAATACCGCCAGCAATGAGGCGCCCGCGCTTCTGTAAAGACCCTGGATAGACGACATGCCTCTCATACCCACGTTAGCTGCGCCGGCTTGCTCTTTAATCTTGAATCCTAGATTCTCAATCTGCAATCAGGGCTGTCCAACTATAAGTTGAATAGCGGCAGTTGGATAGCGCGTTCGGTTTCGGCGAGGTTGTCCTCGAACTCGAAAAGCCCCTGTGAAATCGGGGTTTTTTCGAAGATGGTGACGCTGAGGATTTGGAGCATTTT
>DATJAQ010000020.1:0-14904 GCA_035516075.1 Terriglobia bacterium
TGCTGCCGAAGCGCGTGGGGGAAGAGGAAAACGCGCGCCTGGGAACGCTGGTGGAAGAATACGGCGCCAAACTCCCAAGCGAGGCGCCGCAGGACGAGGAGGCGCGCTGGTCGCTCTCCGACGCGATTCTGAGCCTGTTTCGCAAGGCCTCGAAGTGGCAGCAGCGCGCCGGGGCGGCGGCGCGGAAGGCGCGCCTGGCGCTTTACGACCTGGGCAGGAAATGGTTCGGAAAAGTCGAGGAGCTCGAGAACCTGGTTTGGTCGCGCGACCGCTGGAACCAGCTTTACTTCGAGTTCTGGGAGATTTTCTTTACGCAGTTCCACGCGGAGCAGGGGACCGGGTGAAAAGAACAGGAGACAGAAGGCAGGAGGCAGAAGGCAGGAGAGCGAAGTCAGGAGTCAGGAGAGAGAAAATAAAAGCATGGCAAATCTAAAATGACAAATGGCAAATTCCAAATGGCAAATTTCAAATTTCAAATTGCCCTATCAAGGGCAAGGGGCCGGGACCAATGACCGAGGACCCAGAACAAGGGAGCGAGGACGACTTCAACGCCCTCCTGTCTCCTGACTCCTGTCTTCTGTCTCCTGACTCCTGTCTCCTTTCCGCCCGGATGGCTTAACTCATGGGTAATAGACTGTCACGATCCTTGAGCTTCGACGTGGGGATGGGCAGGCAGGTCCTTGCGGACGGCGTCGAGCACGCCGTTGACGAATTCCACGGAGCCGGCGTCGGAAAAGCGCCGGGCGAGCTCGAGGGCCTCGTTGATAACCACGGCGGGCGGGGTTCCGGGATGATGGGTGAGCTCGAAAAGCGCGAGGCGGAGCACGTTGCGGTCCACGGCGGCCATACGTTCCAGCTTCCAATGGGTGGCGTGGCTTCGCAGCACTGGGTCGATGGAGGGCACGTCCGCCACCGTGCCTTCGAAGAGCTGGCGCGCGAATTCCTTTACGCCGGCTTCGGCGCGGGTGGCGGGCAGAAAGCTGGCCAGCACCTTGGCCGGCTCGTGCCCGCCCACTTCCCACTGGAAGAGCATTTGCAGCGCGAGCTCTCGACTCTTGCGGCGTGAAGGCATGGAGTGCGGTAAATGCGACCCTTATTGACCGGTAAATCTCGCCGGACGCTTTTCCAGGAACGCACGCGTGCCTTCCTTCATATCGGCGGTGGTGCAGCAGAGGCCGAAGAGGGTGGCCTCCAGGAACTGGCCCTGCTCGGCGGTCATTTCGCAGCCGCGATTCACGGCTTCCAGTGCGAAGCGCACCGCCAGCGGGCCGTTGGCCATGATCTTGCGCGCCAGTTTTTCGCAAGCCGGGATCAGCTCCGCGGCCGGCACCACCTGGTTGACGAGTCCGATCCTCCAGGCTTCCGCGGCCGTGATGGGCTCTGCCGCCAGGATGAGTTCCAGGGCGCGCCCTTTGCCCACCAGGCGTGGGAGGCGCTGTGTGCCCGCGTAGCCGGGAATGATGCCGAGCTTCACTTCGGGCTGGCCGAGCCGGGCATTCTCCGCCGCCACCCGCAGCGTGCAAGCCATCGCCAGTTCGCAGCCGCCGCCCAGCGTGAATCCGTTGACGGCTGCGATCACCGGTTTGCCGAGGTTCTCGATCAGGTCGAGGGTCCGCTGGCCGCGAAGGGAGCGCTCCTTCCCTTCCACCGGCGTCTGGACGGCGAGCACGCCAATGTCAGCTCCGGCCACGAAAGCCTTTTCACCCGCCCCGGTGAGGATGACGGCCCGCACTTCGGCGTCGCCTTGAATGCTCTCAAAGCAGCCCTGGAGATCGGCCATCACCTGGTCGTTCAAAGCATTCAGTTTTTCGGGACGGTTGATGGTGGCGTATCCGATGCCGTCGCGCTTGTCGTAAAGCAGGGTTTCGTAGCTCATGCAAGTTCTCCGGAAGAGGCACGATCAGCGTTCGAGCTCGCGATTGGGCTTCGGGTTTTTCGGATCGCTATAATCGTAAAAGCCTTTGCCGCTCTTGCGTCCGAGCATGCCGGCCGCCACCATGCGTTTCATCAAGGGCGGCGGCGCGAAACGCTTCTCGCGAAATTCGTCGAACATAATTTCCGCGATGTAGAAGGTGGTGTCGATGCCCACAAAGTCGTTCAAGGTAAGCGGACCCATGGGATGCCCGCAGCCCAGCTTCATACCGTTGTCGATGTCCACGATGCTGCCCACGCCTTCTTCGAGGGCGCGGATGGAGTCAAGCAGATAAGGCACGAGCAGCCGGTTGACGATAAAGCCGCCGCCATCGGAGGTGAGGATGGGCGTCTTGCCCACGCGGCGGGCGTAGTCGAGGCCGGCTTCCACCACCGCCGGATCGGTGACTACCGTCTTGACCACCTCGACCAGTTTCATCAGCGGCACGGGGTTAAAGAAGTGCAGGCCCAGAAACTGC
Organism: Terriglobia bacterium; assembly: GCA_035516075.1. Lineage (GTDB taxonomy): Bacteria > Acidobacteriota > Terriglobia > UBA7540 > UBA7540 > Gp13-AA77. The sequence goes on from DATJAQ010000020.1 coordinate 2,391, forward strand.
GGCTGGCGGCCGGTGGCGGTCATCATGTCCGTAATCGAAAGCGAGGAGGTGTTGCTGGCGAAGATTGCCTCCGGCTTGACGATTTCGTCGAGCAGCTTGAAAAGCGCGCGCTTGCGCTCGAGGTTCTCGATGATCGCCTCAATCACCAGATCGCAGTCGGCGAAATCGGCCAGGGCGAAGGTGGGTTGCAGGCGGGCGAAGGCGGCGGCTTGCTGCTCCGTGGTGATCGTTCCCTTCTCCGCCAGGCGGGCGAGGGACTTCTGAATCATGCCCATGCCCTTTTGCAGCAGCTCGTCGGAAACCTCGAGCACCACGGTGGGAAGTCCGGCCTGGGCGGCCACCTGGGCGATCCCCGAGCCCATCAAACCGCAGCCCACCACGCCGACCTTTTTGATCTCCATGCGGAACTCCTTCTGTGGGCCGCCCGCCGGAAGACAGACGGCGATGCCGATTGGCTGAGGCGCGGGCCGGACGGGCCGGCGGCCAGCCGCGGATTACTCAGCATAGCCGCTTTCAGCCGTTCCTGCCTAGGCCGGAACGGCCGATTGCGGGCGCCGCGCTCGTATACCATAATGGAGTTAGCGGGGCTGGGGCGGCCGGCGAACTCCAGCGCAAACCATTTGGGACTCAGGAGGACGAGATGCCCGGTAGTCAAGAGCATCCTGCGAAGCACCGCTTCACGGTCATCTTCGAGAAGGAAGAGGAGGGTGGCTACCACGTCTTCTGTCCGACCTTGCCTGGCTGTCATACCCAAAGTGACTCCCTCGAAGAGGGACTTTCCAATATTCGCGAAGCGATTCAACTTTACGTGGAGAGCCTCATCGAGGATGGTCTTGCGATGCGCGTGTCCTGTTCCTAGCCTACGCTGCTGGCCGAACTTGACAACCGGGGCGTTTTCAGGATACAAGAGCAAATCAGGCCCGCTTTTTGCGGGGAGCCGGCGGCCGGCTGCGACGGCCGGCGCGGCGGCCGGGCCCCCCAGAACCCGCCCCCAAACGGACCTGAACACCTGCATGACAGACGCCCGCGACATCCGCAACTTCTCCATCGTGGCTCACATCGACCACGGCAAGTCGACCCTCGCCGACCGCCTGCTGGAGATCACCGGAGCGCTCTCCAAGCGTGAAATGTCGGCCCAGGTGCTCGATTCCATGGACCTCGAGCGCGAGCGCGGCATCACCATCAAGGCCCACAGCGTGCGCCTGCACTATCGGGCGCACGACGGGCGCGAATACCAGCTCAATCTTATCGACACGCCGGGGCACGTGGACTTCTCCTACGAGGTGTCGCGCAGCCTGGCGGCCTGCGAAGGCGCCCTGCTGGTGGTGGACGCTTCGCAGGGCGTGGAGGCGCAGACGCTGGCCAACGCGCAGCTCGCCATGAACAACCACCTCGAGATCATTCCGGTGATCAACAAGATCGACCTGCCGGGCGCGGACATCGAGATGACCCAGCAGCAGATCGAGAACGCGCTCGCCATCGACCCGGCAGGGGCGTTGCTGATCAGCGCCAAGACGGGCGCCGGCGTGGACGAGGTGCTGGAAGCGATCGTCACGCGCGTGCCCCCGCCGCGGGGGTCGATCGACGCGCCCTTGCGCGCCTTGATCTTCGACTCCTGGTACGACAGCTACCGCGGCGTGGTGGTGCTGGCGCGGGTGGTGGACGGGCGTTTGGCGCCCGGCACGCGCATCCGGCTGTGGTCGAACGGCGAGGTTTACACCGTCGAAGAGATGGGCATTCTCACCCCGAAGCCCGTGCGGGTGGAGGCGCTCGAGGCGGGTGAAGTGGGCTTTATCATCGCCAACATCAAGCGCGTCTCCGACACGCGCATTGGCGACACCATCACCGACGACCAGCGCCCGGCCTTCGACCCGCTGCCGGGCTTTGAAGAGATCAAGCCCATGGTTTTCGCCGGCTTGTACCCCGTGGAGGCGAACGCCTACGAACTGCTGCGCGATGCGCTGGAAAAGCTGCGGCTGAACGACTCTTCGTTTTTCTACGACCCCGAAAACTCCGCGGCCCTCGGCTTCGGCTTTCGTTGCGGCTTTCTCGGGCTGCTGCACATGGAAATCATCCAGGAGCGTCTGGAGCGCGAATACAATCTGGAGCTCATCACCACGGCGCCCAGCGTCCGTTACCGGATTACGTTGAAGAATCGCGAGGTGAGCTACGTCGAGAACCCCTCGAGATTTCCCGCCGCGGGCGACATCGGCCAGATCGAGGAGCCGGTGATCACGGCGCTCATCCTGACGCGCGAAGAGTTCCTGGGCGGGGTGCTGGCGCTGGTGGAGGAGAAGCGCGGCGTGCAGAAGGGCTTCGAATTTGTCTCGAGCAAGCGCGTGTTGCTCACCTACGAGCTGCCGCTGAACGAAATCGTGCTGGACTTCTACGACCGCCTCAAGTCCGTGTCGCGCGGCTACGCCTCGCTGGACTACCACTTCTCAGGATACTGGGCGTCGGATCTCGTGAAGGTCGACCTGCTGGTGGCGGGCGAGCCGGTGGACGCGCTTTCCTTCATCTGCCACCGCGATCATGCCCAGCCGCGCGCCCGCGTGCTGTGCGAAAAGATGCGCAAGCTGATTCCCCGCCAGATGTTCGAGGTGGCCATCCAGGCGTCTATCGGCGCCAAAATCATCGCGCGCGAGAACGTGGCCGCGATCCGCAAAAACGTCCTGGCCAAGTGCTACGGCGGCGACATTTCGCGCAAGCGTAAACTGCTGGAGAAGCAGAAAGAGGGCAAGAAGCGGATGAAGCGGGTGGGACGCGTGGACATTCCTCAGGAGGCGTTTCTGGCCGTCCTGAAGGTGAGCGACTGAGGCGCCGGCCGGTTCCGCCCCTCGCGCCAGCTTCGGTCCGTAGTTTTCACTGGTATGATGAGATGGGTTTCAACCTGGCAGCCCGGCAGCACGAGGAGACAGCTCAACGGCGCGGCGCCCGGACTCGCCGCGGTCTCCGCGAGCGAAAACAGCACTGCGATGACCAGAGGTCACTGTGCCGATTTACGAATATCATTGTCAGAAGTGCGGCAAACGCGTGGAAAAAATCCAGAGGTTTTCCGACCCGCCTCTCAAAACACACGAAGGGTGCGGCGGGAAGCTGGATCGCATGCTCTCGTCGCCGGCCATTCGATTCAAAGGCAGCGGATTCTACATCACCGACTACGCCCGTAAATCCGCGCCCGCCGAGGGTTCGAGCTCCGCGTCGTCTTCGGAGAGCGCCGCGAAGGGCGAGAGCGGCGGGGCCAAGGCGGGCGGTTCCGAAGCTTCCGGAAGCAAGCCGGCCAGCGCAGAAAGCAAGAAGAAAAAGAACGACTGAAGAACCGTTGAGGCCGGACTCGAATCGCGAAGCATCCAGGGCCGGCTTAGGCAGGATGGTAGACCGGCGCTGCGATACCGGCGAAGGGTCAGGCGGGCTTGGGCTTCCGCGCCGCGTGCCACTTCCAGGCCGTCCCGACGATGGCCTCGAGACCCGCAAACTCCGCCTTCCACGCGAGCACCTGCTCCGCCTTCGATACCTCAGCCACCAGCACCGGCGGATCGCCTGGCCGCCTGGGGCCTTCGCGCACCGGCACCCGGCCTTCGCATCGCAGGCCGACAGCCGAAATCACTTCGCGCACCGAGTGTCCTTCGCCGGTGCCCAGGTTCAGCGCCGTGCTCGCGCCGCCCGCCGCCAGGTATTCGAGCGCTCGCACGTGGGCGCGCGCGAGGTCGGTGACGTGAACGTAGTCACGGATCGCCGTGCCGTCGGGCGTCGGGTAATCGGTGCCGTAGATCTCCACGTAGGGACGCTGGCCGAGCGCGGCCTGAATCGCGAGCGGGATCATGTGGCTCTCGGGGTCGTGGTCTTCGCCGAGCTCGCCCTCGGGATCGGCGCCGGCGGCGTTGAAATAGCGCAGGGCCATCCAGCGAAGGCCGTAGGCTTGCTCATAGTTGGCGAGCATTCTCTCCACCACCAGCTTCGACTCCCCGTAGGGATTCACCGGGATCTTGAGATGCTCCTCCGGAATGGGCGACTGCGTTGGCACACCGTAAGTGGCGGCCGAGGAGGAGAACACGATCGCCTGAACGCCGGCCTCGAGCATGGCGTCAACCAGCCGCAGGGAGTTCACCACGTTATTCCAGTAATACTTCCGCGGATCGAGCACCGATTCTCCCACCTTGGCGTAGGCGGCGAAGTGAATCACGGCCTCAATCTTGAACTGGCGGAGGGCGCGCTCCAAAAGCTGCGTGTCCGCCAGGTCGCCTTCGGCCAACGGTCCCCACTTGACAGCCCATCGATGGCCGGCGCTGAGGTTGTCGAAGACCACCGGTTCATGGCCGGAGCGGGCGAGCAATTTGGCGGTGTGACTCCCAATGTAGCCGGCTCCGCCGACGACGAGCACGCGCATAGGTATTCTCCGAAAGTGGCGAGGAGCAATACGAGAATACAGAAGTCAGGAGTCAGAAGTCAGAATGCGCCACCGTTGAGACGCGTTTCTTCGGGCGATGCGGCGCGTCCAAGTTCCGGCCCCATCGGCCATACTCCGGAGTCGCCGCGATTCTCGGGATCTCCTGACTCCTGTCTTCTAACTCCTGTTTCCCGCTTTTCACAGCTTCAACGTCTTCAGGTATTTCCGGAACGGCTTGCCAAGATCGTCCCGCTTGAGAGCCAGCTCGACCGTGGCCTGCAGAAAACCCATCTTGTCGCCCGCGTCGTAGCGTTTACCCTCGAAGACGTAGCCGTAGATGGGCTCTTTGGCGAGCAAGCGGCGCAAGGCGTCGGTGAGCTGAATTTCGCCGCCCGCCCCGCGCCGGGTGGCGCTGAGTTCCCGGAAAATCCCCGGCGTCAGGATGTAGCGGCCGATGATGGCGAGATCCGACGGCGCATCCTCCGGCTTCGGTTTTTCCACCATGTCTTCGACGCGGAAAATGCGGCCCTCCCACCGGGTGTCCGCCACCGGGGCGCCCTTGATGATTCCGTAGCTCGAAACCGCGCGGCGCGCCACCTTTTGGATGGCCACCACGCTGCTGCCGTAACGTTCGTAGACCTCGATCATCTGCTTAAGGCAAGGCACGCGACTGTCGATCACGTCGTCGGAAAGGAGCACGGCGAAGGGCTCGTCGCCCACCAGGTGATGGGCGCTCAGGATGGCGTGCCCAAGGCCCAGGGCCTCCTTCTGCCGCACGTAGGTCATTTGCAGCAGGGAGGAGATCGAACGCATCTCCGCCCGCAGCGATTCCTTGCCGCGGCCGGCGAGCTGGTGTTCGAGCTCGAAGGAAACGTCGAAGTGGTCTTCAATGGCGTGCTTGCCGCGGCCCGTCACGAAAATCACCACGGGAACCCCGGAGGCGGCCACCTCCTCGGCGGCGTATTGCACCAGGGGTTTGTCAACCAGGGCCAGCATTTCTTTGGGCTGTGCCTTGGTGGCGGGCAGGAATCGAGTGCCCAGGCCGGCGACCGGCAAGACCGCTTTTCGAATGATCATGGGTTTCGTTCCCGATGGATTGTCGCGATCGCCAGACTGCCGCCGCCGAACGCTCCCCGCTTTGGCTTCGAGCCCGCGGGGCCGAACGAAAGCGCCGGGGCGCTAAGCCAGATACTTAATCAGCAGCACCTCGTTCTGGGCTTCATTATAGACGAGCTCGTCCGCCAGCGCACGCGCCATCAGAATGCCGAAGCCGCCGGGACGCATCCCAAGGTCCGCGCGCACCCTCTGGTGCTCGGCCGGCTGGTCCGGAGGATTGCTGAGCGCGGCGTGAGCCAGGTGATTGAACTGAAACCCCGCTCCAGGATCGGAGATGCGATAGAGGATCACACGATGCGTTCGCACGCAGGCGATCCGTACGCGGCGGGTGGGATCAAAGCGGCCGCCCCACTCGACGGCGTTCAGCACCAGCTCATGAACGGCCTTGTTGATAGACTCCGCCACCTCGCGCGGCACCCCGCTCTGGATGGCGGCCAAAAAACTTTCACTGCGTTCCGCCGCTTCGATGGTACAAGGAATCAGGAGTTCCACCCAATCGGGCTTGGCGGAGACCACCTCGATGGGCGGCGGCGGCCCACCCTGCTCCAGCACCTCACGCACCAGCTCGAGCAGCACGTGCATGTCGATGGGCTTGGTCACGTAGCGGCAGGCCTGCGCGCGCGCCGCACGAAGCACGGTGCCGGGGGCGTCGTCGCCGGTCACCATGATCGCTCGCGGCGGCCCGTCCAGCTCGTGCAGGCGCTCCAACACGGCGAGACCGTCGAGGCCGGGGAGGCCGATGTCGAGCAGTACCAGGTCAAAATGCTCGCCGCGGAGCCGCTCCAGGGCTTCCGCCCCGTCCCCGGCCGCCTCCGCCGGAAGACCGGCCGTCGCGAGCATTTGGCACATCAGGTCCCGCACTTGGGGATCGTCTTCGACCACGAGAATCTTATCCATGCGGGTTGCCGGCAGCGCCGGAGCGTTCGGGGGGCACGCATATACTGTACCGTAAACAACCCTCGTTTGCTAAGCGTGAATTCATGGCGCCTGCCTCGGCGCCCGTCAGGCCGGCGTACCGGTGGGCGGCCCTTCAGCGGTTTACGCACGCCGGACTCAAGCCCTGAGACCTTCGACCTCCTGGCGGCTCGGCGCCGCGGCCTGGGTGCCGAGGCGGGTCACGGAGGCTGCCGCCGCGACATTGGCAAAGCGGCAGGCGTCCTCCAGGGACAGCCCCTCGGCCAGCGCCACGCCGAGCGCAGCGTTGAAGACGTCGCCCGCAGCCGTGGTATCCACGGCGGTGACCGAAGGCGCGGACAGGTGGAGGGCCTCGTGCTCGGTGACGAGCACGCATCCCTGTTCGCCGAGCTTCACGATCACGGCTCGCGGTCCGAGCGCGCGCAGCTCACGACCGATGGCGATGGCCGCTTCAGGATTGAGTCCCCCGGGCAGGAAACCCGCGAGAATGGCGGCCTCCGTCTCGTTCGGAGTCAGGATGTCGACATGCCGGAGAATTTCCTGCGCGAGGGTTGCGGCCGACGCCGGCGCCGGTGCCGGGTCCAGTACTACGCGGCCCTTCCCTCCGCGCGTAATCCTGGCCGCCGCGGCCACGGTAGGCAGGGGGTTTTCGAGCTGCAAGAGCACCACCGCGGCGTGGCGCAGCCGGTCACTCGCAGCCTCCACGTCCGCCGGCGTGAGCCGATGGTTGGCCCCAGGCACGATGACGATGGAGTTCTGGCCGCTGTCCCCCACAAAGATCAGCGCGATGCCGCTCGCGCAATTCGCCACGGCGGCCGTTCCGCTCACATCGCAGCCCACGTGTTCGAGGTTCGCGCGCATGCGGCGCCCGAAGTCGTCGTCGCCCACGCGGCCGATCATGGCCACCCGGCCACCCAGTTTGGCGGCAGCGTACGCCTGGTTGGCGCCCTTCCCGCCGGGCTCGTCGAAATAGCGATGGCCGGTGAGGGTCTCGCCGGCCACCGGGATCCGCGACGCGCAGGCCACCAGGTCCATGTTCAAACTTCCCACTACGACGATTTCATCCGCCATTGGGCAACCTCCCCGCCTGTCGAAGCGAGCGAAAGACGGCCGCGCTCGCCCGGAATCGTGTCTTGTAGCACCTGCGCTTCGCGGTCGTCAACCCGCCCGGGCCGCAGGCCACCCGGCAACGCCCAATCGGACGGCGGACGGCTGGGACTTCGCGGAACCTGGGGCAGATCTGCGGTGTCTAGCTTGGTAGCAGGCGTCCGCTGGGGGTTACGAGAAGTGCGGCCTGGGGCGAGCTTGCAGACGTTGGCGTCAACTGCTAAGGTGGAGTTGTAATGGAAGCGGCACGAACGCTCGAAAACGCCCTTGATCGCGTCAGTCCGCGAACCGCCCAGGAAGCCGCCCTGGTTGAGGAGCTTAAGGCGGGATCGGAAGAGGCTTACGCCTACGTCCTCACCCGCTTCCGAAACCCTGTCTACGGCCTGGTGGCGCACATTCTGGGCAACGACTCCGACGCTGCCGATGTCTTGCAGAACGTTTTTATCAAGGTTTACCGGGGCATGCCGCAGTTTCACGCCCAGAGCAGCCTGAAAACCTGGATTTATCGCATCGCCGTGCGGGAAGCCTTGAATCACCGTCGCGGCTGGTTCCGGCGCCACTTCCACGAGCCTTTCTCGCTGGACGAGGAATTCGCCGAGCCGGTGGCGGCGCTCGCCGTGAGACCGGGCGCCGACAACCCGTACGAGACACTGGAGCAGGCGGAACGCCAGCAACTGGTGCAAGCCGCTCTGGCCGCCTTGCCGCGCCCCTATCGCGCCGTGCTCCTGCTGCGTGAGATGGAGGAATTTCCCTACGACGAGATCGCAGAGGTTTTGGGCATTCCCGAAGGCACCGTGAAGTCCCGGCTGATGCGCGCACGGGAACTCCTGCGCCGCAAGTTAGCCCCGGTTTTGGGTTACTGAGATGTTCGAATCGTGTCTCGAAATTCGCCGGCAGTTCTCCGATTTTGTGGACGCGGAGTGCTCCTCCGCCACCCGCCAGTCGGTCCGCTATCACCTCAACCATTGTGGCGCGTGCCGCCTGGAACTCGAGCGCTACCGGTTGCTCTTCGGCGACCTACGCTCACTTCCCCGCCGGCGGCTTTCGGCTTTGGCCGAGTTGCGGTTCAACGTGGCGCTCTCACGGGCCCGTTACTCAAACGTCTTGGGAAGCCTGAAGGTGCGCCTCCAGAACGCCGTCCGGCCCTTGGTGTTGCCCGCAACCGGGGCGGTGCTGGCCGGATTGATCTGCCTGGGCCTCACGCTTGACTGGCTGATCGTTCCGCCGGCGCGGGCCGACGCTTCAACCGTAACGCCCGCCCGGCTGGAGTCACTCGCTCCGCTCGATTTGGATACCGGCCGCGAAGGCCTCGTGTTGGTCACCCACGTGAACGCCGGCGGCCAGGTGGTGGACTACAAGGTTGTGTCCGGCGTGCCTTCGCCGGAACTCAAGTCGGAACTCGACCGCCTGATGTACTTCAGCGTCTTCCGGCCGGCCACCATGCTCGGCGAGCCCACTGACGCCCAAGTGGTTTTGTCGTTGCGGAGGATCACGGTGCGCGGCGGCTCAGTCCACGAGCGCGATGAAAGCACCAAACCGCTGCTTCCGCCGCCCGCAGACCCTCAGGGAAAGGCGCGCGCTTGAGGGGTTTCGGCAAGCTTGCGCCCGGCCGCCGCCAGGCTCCCGCTGGTCCCGCCGGGGCGTCCGTCGCCCATCATCAGGTACCCGGCCGCCATCCTTTCCATGCCGCGAGCGCTCGCCGCTCGCCGGGCGCGATTCTCTGGTGGACCTTGGGTCTATTCTTACTGGGCTTACTGGCGCCCGGGTTTCTCAGGGCCGGAACCGCAGCGGACCAACAAAACGGCAACGTAACCCTTACGGCGAACGAACCGCTGTTCGCAACGTTGGCTGCCATCAACGCCGCCGGTTACGACGCCGGCCTCAGTTCGGAGCCGCCGTCCGGTACGCGGATGGAGGTTCGGGCGTGGTGCACCTCTCGCCATCCCGCAGTGCTTCCCGCCTTGACGCAGTTTTACCAGGATCACCGCATGGCAGACCCTGCCGAGGACCTCGGCCAGTACATTTCTTTGGCTCTTCTGCTGGGCCCGCCGCCTGACTTCAAGTTTACGATCGCCGACACCGATCTGCCTCCGGACGCGAACGCCGTGCGGGACGTCGCCCCGCTTCTTCGGCGCTTCTACCGCGAAGCCGATCTTCAGGACCTCTGGATTCGCGTCCAGCCGCGTTACGATGAGGCCATCGGCAGCTTGAGTGATCCCGTACGCCGGACCCTTGCGCTGACCGACGCCTTTCTACGCTTTCCCGGAGGAGCTTATTTGGGGCGCAATTACTCGATTGACGTCGCCCTGCTCGGCGCCGCGGGAGCAGTTGACGCCAGGATCTACGGCGACAACTATTACGTGGTGGTCACGCCCCCCGCGGCCGGCCGTCTCGCCGAGATCCGCCACCAGTACCTGCACTTTCTTCTGGACCCGTTGGCGCTGAAGTTTGCCTTCGAGGTCCACCAGAAGGAGGCGCTGGCCGCGCTGGCACGGCCCGCCCCGGCGCTTGGCACGGACTTCAAGGAAGACTTCTCCTTATTGCTGACCGAATGCCTCATCCGCGCTGTCGAACTCCGCATGGACAAGCCGGCCAGCCCTGATAACCTGATCGACCAGATGACCCGGGATGGCTTGATCCTGGTACCGTATTTTTACTCGGCTCTCGGGAACTATGCCAGCCAAGCATCCTCGATGAGCGTATTCTATCGCGAGATGGTACTCGGCATATCAATCCCCGGCGAGCGTAAGCGGTTGGCCAAGGTCCAGTTCGCGCCTCCCCGGCCGTTTCAGGTCGCGCCCAGCCACTCTGCCGCGGCGCCGCCAGCCGCAGCGTCGCTCCTCGATCAGGGCGACAATTTCATTTTCGAGGGCAAGTACCCGGAAGCCAAGGCTGTATTCGAGGAAGCGCTGAGCAGCGATGCCCGAAGCGAGCGGGCGCTTTTCGGACTGGCCGTGGTAGCGAGCAACACGCGTAAGCCGGATACGGCTGAGGAGTACCTGAAGAAGACGCTCGAAGTTGCCCGGAGTCTTCGCATCGCCACGTGGTGCCACATATACCTTGGCCGCCTTTACGACCTCGAAGGGCGCCGAAGCCAGGCTGTGGCGCAATACCGAGCCGCTACGGTAACCGCCGCGGCGTTTCCGGACGCCGAACGCGCGGCGGACAACGGTCTGGCCTCGCCGTTCGGCTCCAAGCCCTAGGACGAAGTGCTATCCTTCCTTTGGCTGCCGGGCCCGCTGAATTGACACCGCCCACGCGATTCCGGTAGGCTCGAACGACGAGATTGGGAGGCTGCTGCATGAACACGCGCGACTGTGCACAGAAGGCGTTGGTATTGCTGGCAGGCCTGGCTTTTGCGGCGGTCGTCGGCTTGACGACGGCTGTCGCTCAGGACCAGAACTCAAGCCAGGGACAGAAGCCTGCGTCCTCCGCAGCGGCCCCGCCGCAAGGCGGCCAAGCCCCGCCGGCTGGGCAAACGACCCCGCCCCCGAAACCCCAAGCGTCACCCGAAGAGATCAAGGCCTACAACGCCCTTCGCACCGAACTCGATCCGAACCGGCAGGTCGAGCTGGTAGACCAATTTGCCAAGACGTACCCCGCCAGCACGATGTTGTCGGACGTCTATTTCTTCGGCGCTTACGCGTTTCAACAGCAGGGCAAGATCGACAAGGTGCTCGAATACGGCGCCAAGAGTCTGCAGGCCAACCCCGACAACTGGAAAAGCCTGCTTACGATGGCGACCATGCTGCCCGAGCCCCAGGACATGGCGCACGGCAGCGACGCCGACAAGGAAAAGAAGCTGAGTGACGCCGAGAACGATGCCAACCGGGCGCTGCAACTCGTTGCGGGCTTGAGTGGGGGCAACCTGACGCCCGACCAATTGGCACAGCTTAAGACGACGGTTAACGTCCAGGCCCACGAGGCGCTGGGCATGACCCACATGCAGCGGGCAACGATGGGCCTCAGCGGCCCGGATCCGCAGGAACTGGCGAAGGCCGAACAAGAGTACAAGACGGCAAACGCCGCCTCCAATCAACCTAACCCGGCGGACTTCTTCCGCCTGGGTGAGATCTACCAGATGGAAAACAAGACCGATGACGCTATCGGCGCGTTCACCCAGGCGTCTAAACTCGGCCAGGGTACGGCGATCCAGAACCTGGCCGACCAGGAAATACAAAACCTGAAGAAACAGAAGGACCAAACTGCAGCCCCCGCCAAGCCGTAAGAGATTCCGGCCGGCGGGCACGAGGTTGGCGCCCGTCGTATCGGCGGCCCAAACGGCCGACGGCATCTGGGAGCTTTCACCCACTGCCTCCGCATGGCCAAGGCGTCTCCAGACCTCCTGCAAGAACACATTGGGTACGAGTTTCGCAACTCCGAGTGGCTCCTTGAAGCGCTCACCCACTCGTCTTATGCTCGGGAGGTTTCATCGGCGTCGCGGGACAACGAACAACTGGAGTTTTTGGGTGATGCCGTCCTCAACTTCCTGGTGAGCGTCCGGCTGGCCGATGCATTCCCGGGCTACCCCGAGGGCAAGCTCTCGCGCGCCCGAGCTCGCCTGGTAGCGGCGGAGCACCTGGGCCGCGTGGCTCTTCAGCTCGAGCTTGGCAATTACCTGCGGCTGGGGCGAGGTGAGGAGAAGACCGGAGGCCGGGCCAAGTTGAGCCTGATGGCCAACGCCCTCGAGGCGCTCGTGGCCGCAATCTACCGGGACGGGGGCCTGCGCGCGGCCCGCCGGTTCGTGCAACGCTTCATTCTGCCGGACGACCTGGAATCCGTGGCTCCCAACTTGTTCAGCATCGACTACAAGTCGGCCTTACAGGAACAATTGCAGGCCGGGCACGTCGGCGCGGCGACCTATCGGGTACTGAGTGAGGTCGGGCCCGAGCATCGGAAGATCTTCACCGTGGAAGCAGCGGCGGCCGGCCACGGCACCGCCTGCGGCAGCGGCAACAGCAAGAAGACGGCCGAGCAACAGGCCGCGCG
>DATJAQ010000021.1:0-8335 GCA_035516075.1 Terriglobia bacterium
TCGAGCATGATGTCCTTCACCAGGGCGGCATTCACCGGGTCGAGGCCTGTGAAAGGTTCGTCGAGAATTAGGACCCGAGGGCGATGGATGACCGCGGCGATGAACTGCACCTTCTGCTGCATGCCCTTGGAGAGGTCGATCACTTTGCGCTCCGCCCAGGCGGCGAGCTCGAAGCGCTCCAGCCAGTCGTTCACGCGGCGCTTGGCTTCTGCCGCCGCGAGACCCTTGAGGCCGGCCAGGAACACCAGCACCTCGCGCACCTTCATCCGGCTGTAAAGGCCGCGTTCTTCGGGCAGATAACCGATCAGGTCTTGGGAGGCGTCGGTGAGCGGCCGGCCCAGCATCTCGATGGAGCCCTCGTCCGGCACCATGATGCGCAGGATCATCCGCAACGTCGTGGTTTTTCCGGCGCCATTCGGGCCGAGCAGCCCGAACACTGAGCCCTCGGCGATTCGCAGGCTGAGGTTGTGGACGGCGGTCACCGTGTCAAAGCGCTTGGTGACGCCTGTCAGGGCGACTGCTGGGCCTCGTTCCATGCTCTCCCCGATTCACCCGATGCCAAGGTTTGTGATCGCCGCCTGGGATTCGCGCAACGGCGCGGAGCCTTCCGTCTTTCCGCAACTTGGTGCTGGGGCTGCGCCTGCGAGAAGCGAAAACGATTTTATAGCATCCAACAGTTCTGAGCAACGCAGCGCTCTGCCGGGAAGCGCACCCCTGCCGACCGTACCCAGGGATACGATCCTGAGCGCCGCAAATGGCGGACGACGGGGATTCTCCGAAGGGCGAGCCTGAACGGCGCAATCTCCTCTGTGCCGGGCTACCCGGCACAGGGTAAGATAGCGGCTCACAATGCTCGCGCGAACCGTCGTTCCGCGCGGGAAGGGGTTCTTGTCATGCGCAACGTCGTGATTATCGGTTCGGGCTGTGCGGGGCTGACCGCGGCCATCTATGCCGCTCGCGCCAACTTGCAGCCCCTTGTGATCCGGGGGCTCGAGGCCGGCGGCCAGTTGACGCTGACCACTCTGGTGGAGAATTTTCCCGGATTCCCACAGGGCGTCCAAGGGCCGGAGTTGATCGAGTTGATGCAGAAGCAGGCCGCGGTATTCGGGGCTGAGTTTCTGGAGGGCAACGTAACCCGCGCCGACCTATCCAAGCGGCCTTTCACACTGGAGATGGGCTCCGACAAAATCGAGACCCGGACCCTGATCATCGCCTCGGGGGCTTCGGCGAAGTTGCTCGGGCTCGAATCGGAGCGCAGGCTGCTCGGTCACGGCGTCTCCACATGCGCCACCTGCGACGGGTACTTTTTCCGCAACAAGGACGTGGCAGTGGTGGGCGGGGGCGACACCGCCGCTGAGGACGCGTTGTTCCTCACCCGCTATGCCAACGAGGTCACCGTGGTGCACCGCCGGGGACAGCTTCGCGCTTCGAAAATCATGCAGGACCGCCTCTTCCGCAATGGCAAAATCCGCTTTGCCTGGAATTCCGCGGTGGCCGATATTCTGGACCCGGGCCAGGGCGAGGTGACCGGCGTCAAACTGAAGGACGTGAACAGCGGCGAGGAGAAACTGAAGCCCGTGGCAGCGGTGTTTGTCGGCATCGGACATTCGCCCAACACCGATGTCTTTCGCGGCCAGGTCGGTCTGAACGAGAACGGCTACATCGCCACCCACGACGGCTCCAAGACCAACATCGCGGGCGTTTTCGCCGCGGGCGACGTGCAGGACCACGTCTATCGTCAGGCGGTCACGGCTGCGGGCTCCGGCTGCATGGCGGCCATGGACGCGGAGAAATTCCTCGAAGCCGAAGGCTGAAGACCTGTGACCGGCGATGAGTGACGGGTGGCGGGCGAGGCGGCCGTCGGGTTGACCTTTGCCTCGCGCTTGCCGCTTATCACTTGCCGCTCGTCGCTGTCTCTCAAAATGCTCCGCGCGCTGCTCCTCTACCTTTCCGAGAGTCCCGCCGCCCGGCGGCTTCTGCTCCGCCTGCCCGGGGCTCGCAAGCTCCCGGAACGCTTCATCGCCGGGGAGACGCTGCCGGATGCGCTGGCGGCCGTCATCCGCCTGCGCGACGCCGGCTTTGAGTTCACCCTCGATCATCTCGGCGAGAGCGTCACCGACGCGGCCGCCGCCGAGTCCACCTGCCGCAGCTACCTGAATATACTCGACCGGCTCGCCGGTGAAGGCCAGCGCCCAAACATTTCGGTCAAGCTAACCGGTCTCGGCCTCGCACTCAACGAAGATCTCGCCCGCCGGAATGTGGCGGCCATCGCCGAGCGGGCCCGCCGGCACCACGGCTTTGTGCGCATCGACATGGAAGGCTCGCCCTTCGTCGAGCGCACGCTCCGGGTTTTCCGCGGTCTCGGCGCCCCGCGCGAGTCGCTCGGCATCGTGATCCAGTCGTATCTCTACCGCAGCGAGAAGGACGTGGACGATCTCATCGCGATGGGCGCCAGGGTTCGCTTGGTGAAAGGGGCTTACAAGGAGCCGGCTGAGGTGGCCTTCCCCAGGAAGGCGGATGTGGATGCCAGCTTTGTAAAGCTCACGCAGAAACTGCTGGCGAGCGGCGGCTACCACGCAATTGCAACTCACGATCGCGCAATGATTGCCGCCACTCAGGATTTCGCCCGCCGGCAAAAGATCGCACCCGATCGCTACGAGTTTCAGATGCTTTACGGAGTGCAGCGCCACCTGCAGCGCGAGCTCGTCCGGCAAGGGTACCGCGTGCGCATTTACGTTCCCTTCGGCGCGCAGTGGTACCCCTACTTTATGAGGCGGCTGGCGGAACGGCCGGCCAACGTGCTTTTCCTGCTGAGGAATCTCTTGCGAGGTTAGGCTCGGAGGTCGGTGGACGTCCCCACATTGCAGACTGACAGCGCTTCGCACGGCGGAGCAACTGGGAATGTGCTCCGGTGAGGCTCATACCTGTCGAAGCTGAGTCTACTCCATCCTCGAAAACGACCTGTCAATGGTAAACGACAACGTGGAGCAGGCTTCCTCCACGTAGCTGGAGAGCGCGTCGCGGTAGAACGCCAGGCTGCGGCCGCGCACCTTGTCCTCGGCTTCGTCGGGAAACACGAGGTGATGGGTCTCGTGCAGGAATACGCTCAGCAGTCGCAGGCCCCATTGCCGGCTGCGGAACTCTTCCAACCGGCTCCCTTCGAAGAAGCGGGTGTCGAGGGCGGTCTCCTGGAGCGGCAGGGCGGGCCACGCCTGCACGCGCTGCCAGGCGATATCGATCTCGCCGATCGCCGCG
This sequence comes from Terriglobia bacterium, assembly GCA_035516075.1. GTDB lineage: Bacteria > Acidobacteriota > Terriglobia > UBA7540 > UBA7540 > Gp13-AA77. The sequence continues at coordinate 3,256 of DATJAQ010000021.1, forward strand.
CCGCCGAAGGTTTCGTGAGGCTCGGCGAAAGGCCGCTCCCGAATGACGGGGTGCCGGTGACCCAGGCAGCCGCAGCGGTTCTGCCGCCTCAGATCGAGGACGATCAGCTCGGGCGCACAGGCCAAAATGGCCTGGTAGGCGTCGCGGCAGGCGGGCGGCACGGTAATCCAATCTCCTTCGAGCGCCACGGCCACGCGGCGCGCAATCGAGGCGTCGTGCCAGCCGTGGGCGATGACAACCAGGATCGGTGTCAACGCCTCCACCCCGCCCGCGCCTGATAACCCGCCCGTTTGGACCGCCCGGCTCAACTCGGCCATGCGGTAACGGCGGCCGCGAACCCATTCAACCGCACGCACCAAGCGGGGCCGCGACTCGAGGTAAGCCTGGATTACCGACGGCGAGAGGGCGCTCATGGACGTATTCTAGCCCGCCGCAGCGTCCCAGCGCAGTCTCAATTGCGCGCGCGCTGGAAGGCGGCTATAATCAGCGCGTAGATATTCTGGGCGATGGAGTTCGCCGACGAAACGCCCGATCATTCGGGATGATGACTCCTGACCGCCGGACGGCGATCAGGAGTTTTTTGTTTGTGCCGTCCGCTTCGGAGGAAGGAAGGTCTGATTGCGCATTGTTTTGTTGCTCGTGCTTTTCGGTTCCCTCGGGACCCTGGCCCGCTACGGACTTCAGGGCCTCGTACAGTACCGGACGCCTTCGTCGTTCCCGGCGGGAACATTGGCCGTGAATCTGGTCGGCTGCCTGCTGCTGGGTCTCGCCGGGCAATACTCCTTCACTCACCTTTCAGTCCCGGCCGACTGGCGCGTGGGACTGACGGTCGGTTTTTTCGGCGCGTTCACCACTTTTTCCACTTTCAGTTGGGAGACGGTCCACCTCCTGGATGACGGCGACTGGATTCGCGCGCTCGTTTATGCAGGTGTGAGCTTCCTTGGCGGGCTCATTCTGCTAAAGGTAGGCATGCGGATGGCCTCGCACCTTTAGGGGTGTGACAAGCCGAAAAGGCTCTGGAGACTTTATGGAGCACCAGAAGTTCGAGGGCGAGCGGACCTTGATGCGAATCCATATCGGGGAGTCCGACCGCTGGCACCACAAGTCTCTTTATCAAGCGATTGTGGATCTCTTCCGCCACGAGGGGTTCTCCGGGGTGACCGTGCTGCGCGGGGTGGGCGGTTTCGGTTCGTCGAGCCGCTATCACACGGACACGATCTTGAGACTGTCACAAGATTTGCCGGTCGTGATTGAAGTGGTGGAAGACGCCGAGCGCATCGAGCGCATCCTGCCCCAGCTCGACGATATGGTGGGTGGGGGACTGATTACCCTCGAAAAAGTCCGCGTGATCCTCTATCGTTCCGGGAAGAAGGAATAGGGCGTCCAGTTCAATCCGCGCCGAACGCGGAGACGCAAAGCTGCTCCTCAGCCATGAAAAACGAGTTGGTCGCGTTGAGTCCGGAGATCGATCGCCCGCCTTCGCCGGCTCTGGAGGTCGAGTCGGACGGCGCCGCGCGGCTCCGGCGCCTTGCTGAGCTGGCCCGGGATCTCGACGCCGGGGAGGCCGCCGACGACGCTTGCGAGCTCGCCCGCCGGGTGGCGGAAGGCCGCTTCTACGTGGCCTGCGTGGGCCAGTTTAAGCGGGGCAAATCGACGCTGATCAACGCGCTCATTGGGGAGCCTATCCTCCCCGTTGGGTTTATTCCCGTGACGGCGGTGCCCACCGTCATCCGGTACGGGGAGCGCTTGGGGGCTCGCGTCAGGCTGAAGGGCAATACCTGGCGCGAGATTGAGATTGCCGATCTCGATCTCTACGTCTCGGAAGAGCGCAACCCGCGGAACAACCAAGGCGTGGTTGGGCTAGAGGTGTTTGCGCCGAGCCCTTTGCTCCTTTCCGGTCTCTGCCTGGTTGACACGCCGGGCTTGGGCTCGGTGTTCAGCGAGAACAGCGCCGCCACCGAGGCCTTCATCCCTCACATTGACGCCGCGCTGGTGGTGTTGGGTGCGGACCCGCCGCTTGCCGGCGCGGAGCTGGATCTGATCGAGGCCATCGCGCCCCAGGTTCGAGACCTGCTGGTGGTGTTGAACAAGTCGGATCGGACCACTGACGACGAACGCTCCGCTGCCGCAGGTTTCGCGCGGGAGCTTCTGGTAAAGCGATTGCGTCGGCCTGCGGTGCCCATCTTTGAGGTCAGCGCCGCCGAGAGGCTCGACGCCCGGGGGCCCGAGCGCGACTGGCCGAAGCTGAACAGAGCGCTGCGCCGGCTGGTGCGGGATTCCGGCCGCCAACTCGTGAGCGGGGCGGGTCAACGCGGCCTCAATCGTCTCTGCGGGCAGCTCCTGGCGATGCTCAGTGAGGAACGTGAAGCCCTTCGGCGGCCGATCGAGGAGTCCGAGCGTCGAATCGCAGGGCTGAAGGAGGCGGTGGCCGGGGCGGAACGCTCCATTCGCGAGCTCGGCTATCTCCTGATGGCCGAGCAACAGGGAATCTGCGGCGCCTGCCTGGCCCGGCAGCATGCGTTCCTCAGCGCGGTACTTCCAGAGGCGCGAGAGGAATTTTGCGACTCAGGCCCGCGCGGCTTTGGGCCCTCGTACCGTCGCGGCCTTATGCGCCATGCCCAGCATATCGCGCGCCGTCACGTGGCGCCCTGGCTCGGAACCGAGCAGGAGCTTGCGGAGCAGGAGTACCGGCGCGCCACATTGCGCTTTGTGCAGCTCGGCAACGAGCTTCTGGAAAGGCTGGCGCAGAGCGGCATGACGCAGCTCGCACCCATGCCCCACGCTCTCGGCGCGGAAGACGGTTTTCGGGTGAAGTCGCGCTTTACATTCGCGGAATTGATCGAGGTGGCCCAGCCTGCTTCGCCGCTGCGCTGGTTGGCGGACGTGGGGTTGGGTTGGGCCGGAGCGCACCGGATGATTGAACGGGACGCCCGGAAATTCCTCGAACGGTTGCTCGAGACTAATTCGGCGCGGGTGCAAAGCGACATTTTCGACCGCCTTCGGGAAAGCCGGAACCGCCTGGAATTTGACATCCGCAAGCTGCTGCGCGAAGTGGTGCGAATGGCGGAAAGGGCGTTGGCGCAGGCACGGCAGACCCAGCAAGCCGGCGCTCCGGCCGTGCTGCAGGAGACGGCGCGCCTGAATCGGTTGGAGAGCGAGATTCGGGCTCTCCGGCCGCCCGTCGCTGCCAGCTTCGGCGACCACCAGCCGCAGGTCTCGCGCCTGGGGCTCGAATCTGCCTCGACGCCGGGAGACTAAACGTCGCGTGCGCCACACCGGTCCGCGCGCCGGCCTCAGCAGCGGGCCCGGGGCGCAAGACGAGAATCGGGAGAACCCCTTGGCCAAGCAGGCGAGCACGAAGGTCGAGCCGGCTCTCCCCATCGCTATCTCCGCGACTCACGCCCGCGCCCTCAGTGCCCACTTCAAAACGGTGGAAGAATACCTCCGCGTGGTGGAATCCTGGCTTGACGGTTACGAGGGTGTGTTCTACGGCTCGCGGGCCGAACTTTCCGCGCCGCAGCGGGCCAGGATTCGCACCTTGATCACGGAGATCATCACGGGCCTGCAGCGGACCAAGTCGGATCTGGCGCTCGAGCCCCTAGAGGGTTCGTCGCTCGGCATCATTCGGGCATATCTCAGTGAGCTTTGGGTTTCACTCGTCGAGACGCGAGGGCGCTACCTGCGCGGTTACGGCGAGGTGCCGCCGGAACTTGCGGCGTATCTGGATCGCCGGGTGGATGAGCTCGAGTCGCGGGTGAACGAGATTCGGAGGCTCACCGAAGAAGCCGCCGCGGCAGGCGCCGGGAAGGCTGAGGGTGAAGGTTCGGCACCCTCAGGCCGGGGTCCGAGGTGACGATGGCGCTGGACGAACTGCACGAAAGGCGGCTCGTGACCGTGATCAGCGTGTTTGAGGACGCCCTCGGCCGCATTGAGTTGTTGCTTAAGGGCGTCGAGCAAGATAGGGAACCTGAGAGCGAATCTCATCCCGGTCCCAGCGAGGTCCGCAACATCCGGCTGGCCGCCGAGCGCATTCGCCGGCGCTTGGAGTCCGCCGGCGAACGCTTCGAGGTGCGGCGAAGCCGGCCGCGCTGGCGCCAGAAGCTGGCGGCCGAACTCTCCACGCTTTGGGTGGTGCTGGAAAACGCTATGCCTCGGCGCATGAAAGGGTACGGGCGGGAGTTCGCACCCCAAGACCGCGCGGACTGGGAGGCTTTGATTCGCGATCTGCTGGCCGATGTCGAGCGGATGCGCCGCGCCGGCGCTCAAAGTGACGATGGCGACTGAGGTAGAATAGCTGTCGCGTCAGGAGTCTCTCCAAAGGAGAACCCCAGTGAAGGCTATCGCTCCACGGCCACTCGGCATCGCTGGACGTTCAGCCCGCCCGGGTATGGACGGCGGGCCCAGCAGGAATGCGCTCTGCGTCCTGGCCGTTCTCTGGACGTTGTGGGGATACTTCAGTCTGACAGCGCAGGGGCAGACCTTGGCCGGCGGCCAGCCGCAGGGGTTGCGTGATGATGCTGAGAAGAATGGCGACCTCGATTCGGGCCTTTACCTGGAAATCCGGCTTACGAATCCGGTGGCGGTCTCGGCGCTGGCGCCCGGTGACACCCTGGAGGGCAAGCTTTCCCGGGATGTCTACCGCGGGGAGCGCAGGGTGTTCGCGGCGGGCAGTGCGGTGCGCGTCACCGTGGGCAAGATGGAGCGGCGGAGGAGGGAGCCGAACGACCATTGGCCGGGCGTTGTCAGGCTCTTTGCGCCTCGCTACGAGAGCTACCCGTCGTTTGAATCCGGCGTCGTCGTCCGGCCTGACGGTAGCGACGTTCCGCTGCGCGTCTCCCTGGTCTCGATCGGCCGCAAGCGGGAACTGCGCGCTCAAGCGAAGAAGCCGGGAGAAGCGGGTGTTCGGACAGCTCAGCAAGACGGCCAGACTCTAATTCTCAAGGCGCTGGATGCGGACGGCGTCTCCGGGATGGAGACGAGCGGGAAGGCGCCCGCCGCGGTGCAGCCGCCCGTGACGCTGGCGGCGGGCACTCAGGCCCAACTGATTCTACTGGGCAGCCTCAGTGCCTCCGCAAGCCAC
>DATJAQ010000022.1:0-3453 GCA_035516075.1 Terriglobia bacterium
GCCAACAGCCCCCCGACATCCCATACAACGGAATCGGCCCCGCCTACTTTGAAACCATGCGAATTCCTCTGCTGGAGGGGCGCGCTTTCGTAGACTCCGACAACGAATCGGCGCCGCTGGTGGCGATTGTGAACCAAACGATGGCGCGGAGATTCTGGCCTCGGCAAAACCCGATCGGAAAACGCTTCAGCTTGAAGAGCGCCTCCGGACCGTTCATTGAGGTCGTGGGCTTGGCTCGGGATGGACAAAGCACCTGGATGCTCTCTCCCGGGGCCCAGCCCTACTTTTATCTTCCGCTGCGTCAGAACTTTCAATCGTTTCTGACGCTTGAGGTACGATCCGTGGCCTCGCCGCAATCGCTCGTGCCCGTGGTGCAGCAGGAGATTCACAAGCTCGATCCCGATTTGCCGATCATGGACGTTCGGGCAATGCGTGAGACGGTCCAGGGCCTGGCGGGATTTTTTGTCATTCGACTGGCCGCTTCCTTAGCCGGGGTCATGGGAATCCTCGGTCTGACGCTTGCGGTAGTCGGCGTTTACGGCGTCGTTTCCTTCGCGGTCGACCGTCGCACGCACGAGATTGGGATTCGCATGGCGCTGGGGGCAGAGCGCGGCGACATTCTGAAGCTTGCGCTTCGGCAAGGCGTGGGCCTGGTGATGTTCGGCATCGTCGCAGGCCTGCTGGCCGCCGTAGCCGTTACGCATGCGATGGCAAAGCTGTTGATGGGCGTCAGCACGACCGACCCGGTCACCTACGCGCTGGTCTCGACCTTGTTGTTAGTCGTGGCGCTGCTCGCGAGTTATATTCCAGCGCGGCGCGCCGCCCGAGTCGATCCGATGGTGGCGTTGAGACGCGAGTGATAAGAAGTGACAAGTGACGAGAGAAAAGTGACGAGTGACGAGAGACAAGCACTCAGCCGTTAGCGGTCAGCACATGATGAGGGCCGAGGGCTGAACGCTGAAGGCAAAGAACATGCGCTGGTACCGGCGATTTTTCCGAAGACGACTTGCTGAAACGCAGCTCGATGCGGAACTGCGTTTTCATCTGCAACAGCAAATCCGCGATTACGTCTCCGCCGGCGTGGCGCCGGAGGAGGCCCGGCGGCGCGCGCGGCTCGAGTTCGGCGGGCTCGACCAAGTTAAAGAAGAATGCCGGGAGGTGGGCGTGGCACATCTTATTGAGACTTCGCTTCAGGATATTCGGTACGGCGTGCGCATGTTGCGCAAAAATCCGGGGTTCACGGCGGTCGCGGTCCTCACGCTTGCCCTCGGCATCGGCGCCAACACCGCGTTGTTTTCGGTGGTGAACGGCGTGCTGCTCAATCCGCTGCCCTATCCGCAGCCGGACCGGCTCGTCGTGCTAAGCGAGACCAAGCGGAATTTCGAAACCGGCGCCATTCCCTACCTGAACTTTGTGGATTGGCAGCGCGAGAACCAAGCTTTTTCCTCCGTCGGCCTTAGCCGCACCTACGCTTTCACTCTCACTGGAATCGGCGAAGCCGAGCGGTTGCAGGGAGACTGGGTCACGGAAAACTATTTCCAGACTGCAGGCGTGAAGCCCGTCATCGGGCGCGATTTTACTGCTCAGGATAACCAATTCGGCGCCGGCCCGGTGGTGCTGATCAGCACGAGCCTGTGGAAGCGCAAATTCGGCGCCACCCCTGACGTGCTGGGGAAGGGCATCACGCTGGACGGGAAGACTTACACCATCGTTGGGGTCATGCCGGCGAGCTTCAATCTACGCTTGGGAAGTTTTCAGCCCGGCGACGTCTACGCGCCCATCTGCCAATGGAATACCCCCTCGCTTCGTAACCGGCACGCCGCCCTGGGGCTGCATGGCATCGGCCGGATGAAGCCTGGCGTAACGCTCGAGCAGGCGAAAGCCGACCTGCAGAACATCGCCCGAAATCTCGCGGCCGCCTACCCGGACGCCAATCGCGGCACCACGGCCAACGTTGTGCCGATGAAGCAGAGCCTGGTGGGTAGCGTTCGGCCTTTCCTGCTGGTGCTTCTGGGCGCGGTTGGATTTGTGCTGCTGATTGCCTGCGTCAACGTGGCCAATCTGCTGCTGGCGCGCTCGACCGGCCGGGCGCGCGAGTTCGCCATTCGTGCCGCGCTCGGCGCCGGGCGCGGGCGAGTGATCCGCCAACTTCTCGCGGAAAGCGTCCTGCTGGCGCTCGCCGGAGGCGTCTTCGGTTTGCTGCTGGCGTGGTGGGGCACGCGGGCCGCGCTGGCCGCCCTGCCCACCGCGCTTCCGCGCGCCGCAGAAGTCGGCCTCGACGGCCGGGTGCTGGTTTTTGCGGGCGTCATTTCACTGCTGGCGGGGATGCTCTTCGGCCTGGCGCCGGCGCTCAAGACCTCGAGGCCGGACGTGCACGCCACCCTCAAGGAAGGGGGCCGCGGCGCCGGGGGCGCCCGGCATCGTGCCCACGGAGCGCTGGTGATTGTGGAGACAGCACTGGCGTTGGTGCTGCTGGCCGGGGCCGGGCTCATGATCCGAACCCTGGCCAGCCTGTGGAAAGTGGATCCGGGATTCGATTCTCACCACGCGCTTTACTTCAGCCTCGGCTTTCCGCCCTCTCTGATGAAGGCCAGTCCCGATGTGATCCGCGCTTACGTTCGCGAGCTTGACGCCAGGCTCAAGTCCACTCCTGGCATCCGGGCAGCCTCGCTCTCATGGGGCGGGTTCCCCATGGCCAACGAAGACGATCAAACGTTCTCGATCGTGGGCCAGCCCAAGCCCCAAAGCGAAAGTGAGGCGAGCTCCGCCCTCGATTACATTGTGGAGCCGGACTATTTGAAGGTAATGGGCATCCCGCTCGAGCGCGGGCGCTTCTTCACGGCGCAGGACAACGAACGCTCTCCATTGGTCGTGGTGGTGGACGATGTGTTGGCTGGCGAGTATTTTCCCAATCAGAATCCCATCGGCAAGCGTTTGAGTTTCAACGATGCCCAGCCCGAGATCGTCGGAGTGGTCCGACACGTGAAACAGTGGGGGCTGGATTCAGATGACAGCAACACGCTTCGAGCCGAGTTCTACGTCCCCCTGGCGCAGATGCCCGATGCGGCCATGAAGCTGGTGCCGGCCGGGGTGGACGTGGTGGTTCGCTCGGCGGGGGCTCCGCTCGACGCCGTCGATTCCGTCCGCCGCGCCCTTCGCGAGATGAACGGCGAGCAGGTGGTTTACGGCTTTGAGACCCTGGACGAGATCATTTCCGATTCGCTCGCGGCGCGCCGATTCTCCATGATCTTGCTCGGCGCGTTCGCCGCCCTGGCGCTATTGCTCGCAAGCGTCGGCATCTACGGAGTGGCTTCGTACCTCGCGGGCCAGCGCACACACGAGATCGGCGTGCGCATGGCGCTGGGCGCTCGGAGGCGCGACGTGATGCGGTTGGTACTAGGCCAGGGAACCCAAATGGCGCTGGCCGGAGTGGGGGTGGGGTTGCTGGCGGCG
>DATJAQ010000023.1:0-3561 GCA_035516075.1 Terriglobia bacterium
AGGCGCCATGTTCATCAATTTGTGACACTCCGGCGGCGCCGCGAACCGTGCACCCAAAGCACCCGAACGCAGCCCGGCGCTGGAGTTTTGGCACATGTGTATAATGATAGAAGCGTTTAGTGCCAACCGGTGAGGTTTGCCCTCCCGCGCGAGTTTCCATGTTCGACAACCTATCCGATAAATTACAGCGGGTTTTCAAGAACCTGCGCGGCGAAGGCAAGCTCACGCCCGAGAACATGGAGTCCGCCCTGCGAGATCCGCGTCGCCTTGCTCGAAGCCGACGTCAACTTCCGCGTGGTCAAGCAGCTCATCGAAAACATCAAGCAGAAGGCCATGGGCGAGGAAGTGCTCATGGCGCTGTCCCCTTCCCAACAGGTGATCAAAATCGTCCGCGATGAGCTGATCAAGATTCTGGGCAGCCACGAATCCAAGCTGCGCTTCGCCAACGAGCCGCCCAGCGTGCTGCTCATCGTCGGGCTGCAAGGTTCCGGCAAAACCACGTCCACCGGCAAGCTGGCCCGCTGGCTTTCGAAGAATGGCCACCGGCCCATGATGGTCTCGGTGGACGTTTATCGTCCCGCCGCGCGCGAGCAGTTGCGCGTCGTCGCCCGCGATGTTAACTTGCCTATCTATACCGGCACGCCCGAGGAAAAGCTGCCCGCCGACCTGGTGCGCTCGGCCCGCAAGGAAGCCGTCAATACCGGCCGCGATGTGCTGCTGGTGGATACCGCCGGCCGCCTGCACATCGACGACGAGTTGGAAGCCCAGATGAAGCCCGCCCCGCAAGCGCGACCGAGATAGGCAGGCGCCGGTCTCGGGTGCCTCAGAAGCTCAGCCGCGGCCGGGACGCGGCGGCCAAGTGGGCGTTATAGGTTATAGGGAGGACGCAATGACGAGAACGCGGCGAAGCGGCGCGTTGACACTAGGGTTGCTCTTAACGATAGCGGCGCCGCTGGCACAGGCGTATACATACAAAGAGCTGCACAATTTCGCGGGCTCTCCCACGGACGGCGCGCACCCCTTCGGAAGCTTGATCCGGGATTCGGCTGGTAATCTCTATGGCACCACTGCGGGAGGCGGCGCATGGGGCTCCGGGGCGGTGTTTACGGTGGCCGCCACGGGCGCGGAGACGGTGCTGTATAGCTTCACCGGGAAAGCGGACGGGTCAGGGCCAGTCGGGGGGCTAGTGCGGGACGCGGAAGGAAATCTCTACGGCGCTACGGCGGCCGGCGGCGCCTCGAACTACGGGGCGGTGTTCAAGCTGGACACGACAGGCACGGAGGCAGTGCTTTACAGCTTCACTGGTGGAGCGGACGGGGCGAACCCAGATGCAGGCTTGGTCGGCGACGCGGAAGGTAATCTCTACGGCACCACCGAGGGCGGCGGCGCATCGGGGGCAGGTGTTGTGTTCAAAGTGGGCGCAAACGGCACGGAGGCCGTGCTTTATGCCTTCACCGGCGGGGTAGACGGAGGACGCCCAGAGGCGGGCTTGCTTCGGGACTCGCGGGGCAACCTTCGCGGCACGGCTAGCAGTGGCGGCCCATCTGAGGCTGGGGTTGTCTTCAAACTGGATCCGCAGGGAACGGAGACGGTGCTATACGCCTTTACAGGAGGGGCGGACGGGGGAGGCCCCGAGGCGGCTCTGATCCGGGACCAGGAAGGCAATCTCTACGGCACCACGGTGTCGGGCGGCTTGGGCTATGGAGTCGTGTTCAAGCTGGACACGTCCGGCACAGAGGCGGCGCTTTACACTTTCAAGGGTGGAACCGACGGGGCGAACCCCTACGCAGGGCTGGTCCGAGACTCGGCAGGCAATCTCTATGGCACCACTTACGGCGGCGGTCGCCATTTCGGTAGCAACGGTTTCGGAGTGGCGTTTGAGGTCGACACGGCCGGGACTGAGACCGTTTTGCACACGTTCGCGGGGAAGGCGGCTGGCGCGCACCCTCGGGCAGCCCTGATCCGAGACTCGAAAGGCCATCTTTATAGCGCCACCGGCTTCGGCGGCACGTCGGGCAATGGAGTCGTGTTTAGGCTTACGCCTTAACCAATTGGTACAGGTTACGACGGGCGGGAATGCGCTTCGATCTCCGCCGGGGAAGCCGGGGGGAAACCACCTGACGGCGCCAAGGCCTCTGCTCCGCAAGCGCAATTTGGTCACATTGAGCCGCCTTTTCCATCCGTGCGAGTTGCGGTCGCATCCCAGCCCAGACGCGTTCTACGCTGAAAACAAAAGGAAAAGAACAAATCGGTCCCTGAACTCCTTTTTCTCGCATGCTATCCTCGTTCCGGTGGCCGAGGGCTCTAAGCGGTCGATAGCGACGCCGTGCAACCGGATGCAACACAAATCCGGAAAAAGCGTAGCTCCTGGCAATCCTTGGCGTGTGCCTCGAAATGACAGTTACACTCTTATATTCAACAAGCTGGGGTTCGTTTGGAAGATTTCGCCTAGCCTCCTCGCTTAAACTTCCAGGCGTCCGCGCTCCACTGTGTATAATAGAAGAATCGTATGAACGCTAGAGGGCGAGGTCTGCCCTCCCGCGAGTTTCCATGTTCGATAATCTATCCGATAAATTACAGCGGGTTTTCAAGAACCTGCGCGGTGAAGGCAAACTGTCCGCGGAGAACATGGAGTCCGCCCTGCGCGAGATCCGCGTCGCCTTGCTCGAAGCCGACGTCAACTTCCGCGTGGTCAAGCAGCTCATCGAAAACATCAGGCAAAAGGCCATGGGCGAGGAAGTGCTCATGGCGCTGTCGCCTTCCCAGCAGGTGATCAAGATCGTCCGCGACGAGCTGATCAAGATCCTGGGCAGCCATGAATCCAAGCTGCGTTTCGCCAATGAGCCGCCCAGCGTGCTGCTGATTGTCGGCCTGCAAGGCTCGGGCAAGACCACCTCCACCGGCAAGCTGGCGCGCTGGCTTTCGAAGAACAGCCACCGGCCCATGATGGTCTCGGTGGACGTCTATCGTCCCGCCGCGCGCGAGCAATTGCGCATCGTGGCGCGCGACGTGAACCTGCCGATCTACGCCGGCACGCCCGAAGAAAAGCTGCCCGCCGACCTGGTGCGCTCGGCCCGCAAGGAAGCCGTCAATACCGGACGCGATGTGCTGCTGGTGGATACCGCCGGCCGCCTGCACATCGACGAAGAGCTGATGACCGAGCTGCAGCAATTGAAAGAGCAGCTCACGCCCGTCGAAATCCTGTTCGTGGCCGACGCCATGACCGGCCAGGACGCCGTGAAATCCGCCGACGAATTTCACAAGAAGCTGGGCATCACGGGCGTGATCCTGACCAAGATGGATGGCGACGCGCGCGGCGGCGCGGCGCTGTCTATCCGGCACGTCACCGGCCAGCCGCTCAAATTCGTGGGCGTGGGCGAAAAATTCGACGCGCTGGAGCCGTTCTATCCGGACCGCGCGGCGTCCCGCATCCTGGGCATGGGCGACGTGCTGTCGTTCATCGAGAAGGCCGAGGAAGTCATCGATAAGAAGCAGGCCGTCGAGATGCAGCGCAAGCTCATCGACAACGAGTTCACGCTCGAAGATTTCCGCGACCAGATG
>DATJAQ010000024.1:0-3242 GCA_035516075.1 Terriglobia bacterium
CGTCCAAACCAGCACCACCAGCGAGAATGCTATCGATAGCGTTCCTCAGCGACCCCTTTCCACCTGCCGGGGGGACGTCGAAAGGTAAAACAAACTGCCCTGCGTGCTCCCGCGGAAGCGAGGCGACGATTTGGGGTTCGAACCGACGTCCAGGCCAGACTTACCGGCGGGCTTCCCGCTCCACAGTTAACCGGCCTTCACCCCGTCCAGACTGGCTCCCCTATAACCCAACTCAACCGCATTTTCATGCTTTGCGGGTGTCATAAAGCGACATGAGTGGCTTGCAGAAACTCCCAAAAATGGGAAGCGTCCAGAAATTGGACAAATTGGGCTAAAGATGGCCCCTTTTTGCGGTATCATACGAGCAAGTTTGCCAGCAGATGTGAGCATATTTCGGCCACGCCAAAGCTGGAAGCACGCACCTGCAGGTACCCGTCAAACGTGTCGCGGCGCAGCGCGCGATGGCGAAGGCGGAGCGTCGCGCGCGGATGTGGCTCGCGCGAGCGGGCTTCGCAGTGACCCGTGCTAGCCGGCCGAGTTGCGGGCGGCAAAACTGCCCGTCGGGGCGAATGAGCGTGATCGATTAGCCGGAAGGCAGGCCGCTACTTTCGAACGGGGGAGGCGGCCTTGCCTGCGCCCGACTGCGGTGCTGCACTCCGGCCCTGCCCCCGCGGTTCGCCTGTGACAACTTGACAGATGGAGGTCACAGCGCGGCGGCTGCCGGCAGCCCTGCCTCCGCAGCTTATAGCCGCCCCCAGACGACCAGCAACCGGGCCAGGCCTTCGATCGCGGGCGCCGGATACGATGGGATGACCTCGCGCTATACTGTCTTTTTTGACTCCGGCGCAAACCTCGAGGGGCACTCACATGAGAAGATTCGCGGCCGTCATGATTCTGTTTGCGATTCCAGAATGCGCGGAAACCGTCCGGGCACAGGCGGTGTGCCACGCAGGAACGGTGGCGAGCTATGCGGGGACATCGTGCGTCAAAGGCGACGTGACTTACACCTTCCCGACGGACGACTACACCTTCTCCGGTTCCGGCATTGCGCCCATCCCTGCGAGCGCGGTCCTCATCCGCATGGACCCCAATGGTCCGTACACGCTGTTGTTCAGTTCGCCTGACTGGGCTCTCTCTAAACCCCACCAAAGCTTCAGCATCGACATCAAGTTTCAGGTGTCCGGGGCCACCGTGACGGCGGGCTGGCAGCATGGTGCGGAGACCACCGAGGACGCCAAAGTGTCGGAGAGCACGACGGTGCAGGGGAACCCTGCCGCTGTCTCGTCCAGTTTTCGGACGGCGAGCGACGGCGCGGACCGGGCCGCCCCGGCGTCGTTTCCTGGCGGAGCCCACGACGTGGTGGTGAACATCAGTGCATCGACGGGTGAACGCGGCACCGCATCCCTGAGGTCGTACGGCACACATTTCGGCCGCTGGGAAGATGTTCGCCGCCGGCGATCTGGCCGGCCCTAAGACTTCGTGTGTTCACGGATAGGTTATGCCCTTTCTGAAGGAGGACAACGAAAGGGGAGCGTGCGTTATTCGCAACGCAGCGCCACCATGGGGTCCATGCGCGCGGTGCGGCGGGCAGGAGCGGGCCGAGCCGTGAAATCGAAGGCGGAATATGCGGTGGTGTTTTTATTGCCCTGCGGACGGATGCGACGCGGGCGAAGACTTCACAATGCCCGCTTGCGAGCTCGGGAAGAGGCGCGCGAGGGTGCCGGCCACCTCGTCGGGCTTGAATCCGAAGGGGCCGGGCTGCGACTTGTAGGCAACGCGGCCGTCGCGTCCGATCACGTAGAGCCGGTCCGGCCAGGCCGTGTAGGCGCGCTCGGCGGTGTTGACCAGGTCGTCCACGACGGCTGGAAACTTAATCCCGAGCTTGGTGAGGCAGCTCCCCGCCACCGCGCAACGCTCGTCCACGGTGCGCGTGCTGTGGAGAAAAATGCGGGCTTTGACGTTGTCCGAGTCCTGCCAGGCGTCGATGGGGTGCGCCTCCTCGATATACACCACGTAGAAGGCGACGCGGCCGCGGTACTGCTCGTAAATCTTGTTGAGCTCGGGAACCTCCCGGCGGAACGGCGGTCAAGTGTAACTGCCGAAGACCAGCACCACCGGCTCCGAGCCGCGGAACGCCGCAAGTTGCACGGTCTGTTTCTGGTCCTCGGTAGGGAGGGCGAAGCCGGGCGCCCGGTCGCCCACCTGCAGATGTCCGGCGCGCGCGTGGAACCAAAGCGGCTCGAAAGGCAGTACGATGAAGGCCACGTCCGGCACGTGCTTCATGATGGCGCCGAAGCGCTCCGGCGGCTGACGCATCGCCTCGTAAGCCGCGCCGCAGAGGGCCGCGTAAATCACGACGACCGCCAGAACGACCTTTTGCCAGGTTCGCATCGCGTTTGCGCCTCGCGGGCGATTATAGCAAATGCGGAGCGGGCGCTCCCCGAAAAGCAAAACGGGCTCGCTAGGCGCGAGCCCGTTGCTTGACCGAATTTAATCCCGGCGACGACCTACTCTCCCACGCAGTTACCCACGCAGTACCATCGGCCCTGAAGGGCTTAACTACCGTGTTCGGGATGGGAACGGGTGTGACCCCTCCGGTAAGATCGCCGGAAAACCGTTGTAAGCAGTCGAAAAGTCGAAAGTTCAAGGTCAAAAGTGAGTCCCGAATAGTCCGGCTGCGCTCTCGACTGTCAACTTTCGACTGTCGACTGCTTTCTGAATAGTGCGGCGTTACAGTGCTCAACTCTTCGAATGAGGTGGAATCGAAGAGGAGTAAGTCGAATCTCCGTATACGCCAGCTTCCGACGGTCACCTTTTGACTGACCCCCGAAAACTGGTGGCTGATAATTGTGCATTCAGCAGAGATTATGGTCAAGCCGAACGGGCGATTAGGACCGGTAAGCTGAACGCGTTACCGCGCTTACACCTCCGGCCTATCAACGTCGTAGTCTTCGACGGCCCTTCATAGGGTTCTCGGTGGTGTAGCTCACCACCTTTTACCCTTGGGAGATCTGATCTTGGGGCGTGCTTCACGCTTAGATGCCTTCAGCGTTTATCACTTCCAGACTTCGCTACCCAGCCGTGCCATGGGCATGACAGCTGGGACACAAGAGGTCTGTCCATCCCGGTCCTCTCGTACTAAGGACAGCTCCCCTCAAATCTCCTGCGCCCACACCAGATAGGGACCGAACTGTCTCGCGACGTTCTGAACCCAGCTCACGTACCGCTTTAATAGGCGAACA
>DATJAQ010000025.1:0-3580 GCA_035516075.1 Terriglobia bacterium
GAATCCAGTGGCTGCACAGCTACTTCACCGACAACAAAGTATACTGCGTGTACCTAGCTGAGGATGAAAATATCATTCTGGAGCACGCCCGAAGAGGGGGTTTGCCAGCTAACCGGATTTCCAGGGTACGGCAGTTGCTCGATCCATCGTCAGCCGAGGGAGTCACCTGACCGTTACGAGCCTTCCAAACCATACTCAATGGCTTCGTCGGGAGACATGGCCCACCCTCGCATCCAAGCGGTAGTGGCGGCCACCCCAAGAAGCCCCTGGCGGGCCGGGTCAAGATCGGCGTCGAGCTTCACCTTCTCGGTTGGCGCCAGCGGGGCCCCGATCCTTTGCCGCAGTGCAGTGGCGGCCCCGGCCAGCCGGAGTGCGCGCTCCCAGAATCCCTGCCTAGTGGCCGACCGGGCCATCTCCTCCAGCACGCCGGCTGAATCCCATTTTCGCCCGAGCTGGCGGCTGATACGCAAGCTTTCTGCGAAAAGGGGGTGGGCGCGGACGTGATCGCCTTCCTCGGAGGCCAGGCGCCCCAGGTCGAGAAGGGAGTAGGCGACACCCTGCCGGTCGTTCCCTTCTCTAAAAATCGCTAGACCCAGTTGGTAAAACTGGCGGGCCGACGGCAAGTCCTCTTGCGCTCGGGCGACGTCTCCCTGGTGGTTCAGCGACCACGCCATTCCGGAGCGGTCGCCCAGGGCTTTGAACCGTGAAAACGCCTGCTCGTGCAGGGACCGGGCGCGCTCGTAATCGCCCTCCGCCTTGTAGATATCGCCGAGGTTGCTGAGAATGCGAGCCGCAGACGCAGGCTCGCCCAGATCCTCCCAGGCGCGAAAGGCTTCCGCACCGGATTCCTTCGCGGCGGTGTGGTTCCCTAGCAACGATTGGGTAACGGACAGACCGTTGAGGACGGCGGCGATGTGCGCGCGATCTCCCTGCTCGCGAGCGATCGCGAGACTTTGTTTATTCAGTTCGAGCGCCGACGCAAAGTCGCCTTGCCGGTTACAGAGGGCGGTGGCTACGGCAAACGCCCGCCTCCTCATGAGCCCACTACCGCCGGGTAGCTTGAGCAGCGCTGCGATCCACTCCCGTCCCTCGGTCGGATGTGCGTGTTCCAGCCAGAATTGAGAGAGAGCCTGGGCCAGCCGCAGACCCCAGTCGGCGTTGCCCGTCCTGGTGAGCCACGCCAGCGCCGCCCGGATGTTGTCGTGCTCGGAGAAGAATCGCTCCAGCCAAAGGGCCTGCTCGGCGCCGGCGGCCATGTGAGGCGCCCCATCCTCGGCCACTATCACGAAGTAGGCCGCGTGGGCCCGCCGCGTCGCGGCCTCTTCCGCGCTGGCGGCGAGACGCTCGAGTCCGTACTCGCGAACGGTTTCTAACATCCCAAAGCGCGCTTCCCCGGCCGACTCCCCCGTCTGCTGCAACAGGCTTTTGTCCACCAGAGATGCGACACCATCGAACGCGTCCAGATCCAGATCGGCGCCGGCGTTAGCGACCGCTTCAGCGGCCTCCAGGGTGAACCCGCCGACGAAGACTGCCAAGCGCCGGAACAGCTTCTGCTCGTCACTGGTGAGCAGCTCGTAGCTCCAGTCCATGGCCCGGCGCAGCGTTTGCTGACGTTCGGGCAGATCCCGCGCGCCGCCGGTCAACAAGCGCAGGCGGCTCTCCAGTCGGCCCAGAATTGCCGCTGGCGTCAGGACCTTCACCCGCGCCGCCGCCAGTTCGATGGCCAGCGGCAGACCGTCCAGGCGGGCACAAATTTCCACCACCGGCGCCGCATTGTCTTGCCCTAATGCGAAGCCCGGATTCACGGCCCGCGCCCGCTGGACAAACAGCGCCACGGCGGGATAATCGGAGAGCGACTCCACGGGGCCCAGGCTCCTGGGATCGGGGAGCGCCAGCGGAGGTACGTGAAATTCCTGTTCTCCGTAGATATGCAGTGCGGCACGGCTGGTCACCAGAATCTTGAGCGTCCGTGAAGCTCCTAACAGCTCGGTAACCACCGGCGCGGCAGCCAGCAGGTGCTCAAAGTTGTCGAGCAGCAGCAGCGCCCGCGGCAAACGGCGCAGGTGTTCCTTCATGTCCTCCACGAGCGGTCTGTTTTGGCTCGCCCGCACGTCCAGAGCCTGCGCGATGGCCGAAACCACCAGCCCGGAGTCCAGGACGGAGGCCAGTCCGGCGAACCAGACACCTCCGGCAAATTCCTCCGCCACGTCTTCGGCCAACTGCACAGCGAGCCGGGTCTTACCAGTGCCGCCGGGGCCGGTCAGCGTGATCAGCCGGATGTCGTCCTGCATCAGGAGGTTCTTAGCCTCTTGCAGTTCCCGCTCTCGGCCGACCAACGTGTTGCGCTGCGGCGGCAGCTGTCGCGGAGACGGCGCGCCGTGCGCCTCCGCCACCGCTTCTGCCATATGGTCCCGCACGATAGTCAGATCGCGCGCCAAGTCGACGGTTGATGCATAACGGTCCGCCGGCATCTTCGCCAGGCACCGCTTCACAGTCCACTGCAGAGGCGGTGGAAGCTGCGGATTGAGGTGGCCGATGGACTCGGGCTCATCGCGCAGGATCGCCGCAAGGGTCTCCACCGCGCTGCGCCGCTCGAAGGCTTGCCTGCCGGTCGCCATTTCGTAGAGGATGACGCCGAATGAAAACTGGTCCGACCGGAAATCGACTCTCTCCCCGGCTGCTTGCTGTGGCGACATATACCCCACAGTGCCTAAGATCGTGCCGGGCCGAGTCATGAGATCTGGCGGGCAACTCAGGGTACATTGATTCTCCGACCTTTCCGAAACGGCGGGGGTCGCAAGACCGAAGTCGAGGACCTTCACCCAGTCTTCTCGGTTCACCAGGATATTCTCGGGCTTGAGGTCCCGGTGGACGATCCCCTTAGCGTGCGCCGCCGCCAGCGCGTCGGCTACCTGTACAGCGATGTCGAGCAGTTTTTGGGTCGGCACCAGCCCACTCGAGAGAATCTGGCGCAGGCTTTGTCCCTCGACCAGCTCCATTGCGATATACCAGATGGTTTCCTGGCCGACGGGATGACTGCCAATTTCGTATATGGTGATGATGTTCGGATGATTGAGAGCCGAGGCCGAGCGGGCCTCCTGCTCAAATCTTCGCAACGCTTCGCGGTCGCGAGCCCTGGTCTCGGGTAGGACTTTGATGGCGACTTCGCGGCCGAGCCGGGTGTCCCGCGCGCGGTACACGTCTCCCATCCCCCCTGAGCCAAGCGGGGAGAGGATCTCGTAGGGCCCGAGGCGCGTGCCGGCGGAAAGAGCCATCACTGGTTACTGCGCTACTCATTCTAACGCCCGACCGTGAGAAAAGAGCAACAATGCTTGGGCTGCAGGCGCCTGATGGTGAGACGCGCTTGCGAGCCATAAGCATTCCCGTGCATCTTTCAGAAGGAGCCGCCGTCAGACGCCCTTGGCCGATAACTGTTGGTAACAGCCCATGTCGCGAGCAATGAGGCAAGGGGGCCGGAAACGGCGATCAGGGAGACTACTCGACGCGGACGCGCGGGGAACTGGCAGAAGGCCGGCCTGGACGTCCACCAATGAAGAGATCGGGCGGCGCGTGGACATTC
>DATJAQ010000026.1:0-11501 GCA_035516075.1 Terriglobia bacterium
AGCAAGCGCTGCCGATTTCGACCAGCAAGCAGTTGCCACTGCCCGCGCCCGGCGATCCGCAGCGCCTCAACAGCCTTCCGCTCACGGCGGCCCTGAGCCCGGACGGCCGCTACCTCGCCATCCTCAACAACGGATACGGCAGCGCGGAGTCCGGCTACAATCAGTCCATCGCGGTGCTCGATCTCCAAACCGACCGGCTCACCGATTATCCGGACGCACGCCTCGGCAAGCGCGCCCATCAGACCTACTTCCTCGGGCTCGCTTTCGGCGGCGATGGCCGCGAACTCTACGCGTCGATGGCTTCGCTCACCGATGCCGAAGGCACCCGCCCGGGCGACACCGGAAACGGCGTCGCCGCCTACACCTTCGACGGCACCCACCTCTCGCCGGACAGGTTCATCAAGATTCCGCTGCAGCCCATGAAGCCGGGGCAGTCGACCAAAGTGGCGTTCGGCCTGCCCGCGGGCAAAGCCGTCCCTTACCCGGCTGGCCTCGCGGTGCTCGAGCGCGGCGGGCACGAGGTGTTGTTGGTGGCCGACGACCTTTCGGACGACGCGCTGCTGATCGACGCTGCCAGCGGCGATATCCTCCAGCGCTTCGACCTCAGCACTCACGCAGACGTGCCGGCGTCGTACCCCTACACCGTTGTGGCCACCAAGGACGCGAAGCGCGCGTGGGTGAGCCTTTGGAACGCCTCGGAAGTGGATGAGCTCGACCTCGACGCCGGCAAGGTCACCCGCAAGATTCCGCTGCTGCCGCCCGGTTCACCGAACGCTCCCGGCTCGCATCCCACCGCGCTGCTTCTAAGTACAGACGAATCATGCGTTTACGTGGCGCTCGCCAACAGCGACCGCGTGGCGGTGGTGGACGCGGGCTCGGGCAAGATTGTGGCGCTTCTTTCCACCGAACTCCCCGGCGAAAAGTACGGCGGCACCTTTCCGAACGCGCTGGCGCTGAACTCCGCGGGCGACCGCCTCTACGTGGCCGACGCCTCGGCCAACGCGGTGGCCGTATTTGACGTGGGGCATCTCAAATCGGCCGCGCCTGAGAGGCCGTCGGCTGCCCTCGGCTTCATCCCCACGGAGTGGTATCCGACGGCGCTCGCTACTCAGGGCGGACGCTTGTTCGTGGTGACGGGGAAGGGCCAGGGCATGGGACCCAACTCAGCCGTTTTGCCGCCCGAAGCCGGCCAGGAGAGCCCGCGAGGCGAGCATCCCTACATCGCCGCCCTCATTCGCGGCTCGGTGGCGCGCCTCAATTTGAGCAAGGTGGAAAGTGAGTTGCCGCAGCTCACCGCGCAGGCTGTGCAAGCGAACGGCATGCAGCGCGAGCTTCACTCGATGCACTTCGCCGGCGGCCGCAACCCCATTCAACACGTCATTTACATCATCAAAGAGAATCGCAGCTACGACCAGGTTTTCGGCGATCTGAAGGAGGCGAATGGCGACCCGGCGCTCGTGATGTACGGCGAAGATATCACGCCGAACCAGCATGCGCTGGCGCGCCAGTTCGGCATCCTCGACAACTTCTACGTGAGCGGCGAAGTCTCCGGCAACGGGCACGTGTGGTCCACGGCCGCCATCACCAGCGATTACACGGAGAAGACCTGGGAGATCGGCTATCGCGGTGCCGAGCGCCTTTACGATTACGAGGGCGAGGTGTCGCGCGGCTATCCGCTGGAGCAGGGCATCCCCGACGTCGATGAGCCCGCCACCGGTTACATCTGGGGCGACGTGGCCCGCGCCGGCCTCACCCACCGGAATTACGGCGAATTTGTGGCCACGGAGTGGTGCAACGACTTCGAACATCAGCAGGCGCCCCAGGCCGGCACACCCCATCCGGCGGGCCAGCCCTGCGCCCGGACGTTCGTCAAGCCGGGCGAGCCCTTGCCTTCGAATTTAGGCCAGCCGCACGGCGCGCCCAGCCCCTGGCCCTGGATGGTTCCCGTGATCGCGCGCGACGTGCCCACCAAGCCCGAGCTGGTGGGCCACTTCGACCCGCAGTCTGCCGACTTCAACCTTTACTACCCCGACCAGCTCCGCGCCGACGAATTCCTCAATGAATTTGCGGGTTTCGTGCAGGCGCGCGGTCAAGGGAACAAGTCCGGGGAAATGCCGCGCTTCGTGCTGTTGCGCCTGCCGAACGACCACACCATCGGCACGCGGCCCGGCGGCCCCAAACCCGAAGCCTCCGTCGCGGACAACGACCTGGCCGTGGGCCGGGTGGTGGAGGCGGTTTCGCACAGCCCCTACTGGGACGATACCGCGGTCTTCATCCTCGAAGACGACGCTCAGGACGGCCCCGACCACGTGGACGCGCATCGCAGCCCGGCGCTCGTCATCAGCAAATACGCGCCCGCGGAGCGTCCCTTCGTCGATCGGGAGTTCTACACCACGGTGAATATGGTGCGCACCATGGAGGTGCTGCTGGGCCTGCCGCCCATGAACAACAACGACGCCTGGGCGCCGCCTATGGCCGAGCTCTTCAGCGGGCCGCCGCGCCAGCCGCCTTTCAACGCCGACGATCGAAACCTGAAGAACGGTCTGCTGTATCAAACGAACCCGCCGAACGCGCCGGGCGCCAAGGCCTCCGCGCGCATGGACTTTTCGCAGGCGGATGCCGCCGACACGGCGGCGCTCAATCGCATTCTGTGGCGCGAGCGCAAGGGCCGTCTCCCCATGCCGGCGCCGAAGCACACCGTATTTCCGGAGGGTGAATGAGAGGGATTGGAGATTGAAAATCGGCGATTGACGGCTGCCGGCGGGCTGAAATTGAGCGCGCCGGCCTGGATCAGTTTCCATCAAATTGCGCGGCCTGTGGCAAGCAGGAAAAGTGTAAAAGACCGGAGATTATTTGCCAAAAACGGCTCTTTTGAGGCATCAAACGAGCGCGCTTGTTGGACGCGACTACGACTTTTCGAGCAGGACGATGGGGCCAGCCTGTGTTGGGAACGAGACTTGTTTTCAAATAGCACAATTCTTCGGGCCGGCGGGGAGGCCGAATTCGAGCCGGAACCCACCCGCGCCCGCGCGCCAGGGCACCCGCCACGCACGGTACGCATCGTGCGGACGGGGCGCGGAAACGCCCCCGAAACGCCTCTGAGCGCGAGCCAAATCTAAAGGACTTACAGCCCGGTGTCAGCCGCTCCCCGAGAACGAACTTTCAACGACTTACGGGGACTCCCTTCGGGACTCTCCCGAAAAAGAAAAGTGTAGTGTTTTTAGACAGAAGCGTTCATACAACGACAAATTAGCCGGTTTCCCGCGAGCGACTTGCTTTCAAATAGCGCTATTCTTCGGGCCTGCGGGGAGGCCGATTTGAGCCTCGTTTCACCCCCGCCCCCGCGCTGCCGCGAGCGGAAAATGGAGCGCGAAAACACCGCGGGAGAGCACCGAGCGTCAGTCGAATCTAAAGCACTTAGGGTCGACAACTTGTTTTTGGCCATCACCTGTTTTCAATAACTTACGGGAAACGCGCCACAAGCAAATGCGTTCAAACACCGCGCATTTTCGACCCCGAGAGGTCCTCCCTACGCCCCTGAGACCAGCACACTTCCAGCTAGGGCCCGCCTGTTTTTCAAACCGTGCGCGGGCGCCCGCCGGCACCGCCCCAGGGCGCGGCCTTTGCGGATTCGAGCGCGAAAACGCCTCCCCAAGGCTAGCCGGTGTGGCAGAGCTGCATAGGCTAGCGTGGCGCTCGAGATCGGGAGAGACGTTGGCCGGGCGTAGGCTACACCAACGTTCGGGCCAGGGGGCTAGGCGCCGGGCGAGATAGGCTACATGCATATGCCGTGGGGCTCGTTCGGGCTTCTCCCGGCGGACGAGGTGGAGGCCGGGGAACGGGTGGCGCGGTGGCGGGCGCGATAGCTTGCGGAGAGGTCCGCCTCTACCGGTTCCGGCCGCCGGACAAACAGTGGCCGGCGTTGGTGCTCAGCCGGGAAAGCGCCCTCGGCTACTCATCGTCGGTCACCGTGGCGCCCATCACCTCCACCCTCCGGGGTGTGCCGTCCGAGGTCCTCCTGACCGAGACGGACGGAATGAAAGGTAAGTGTGCCGTTAACCTTCACAATGTGGTGACGGTGCCCAAGGCCCATCCGGCACGCCGCGCGCGTGTCTAGTGGGGGCACGCAGCCGAGGGAGTACCCGTCTTGCCACCCACTAAGCGCTGCTGCGCTTGAGCACTCACATTCGTCACCGGCCATTGCCACTGCAGCCTCGCGTACTCCGCCTTGGCTTGCTTCAGGATAGGGATGTCACGGTCGGCGTCTTTCCAGAGGGCGAGGAAGTCCTGGAACGCGATGCGCGCCTTAGCCAGAGCATCAGGCTGTAACGGCGCCCCTGGTGGGCGCCCTGTCGCGTTGGATGACCGGGCAGGCACACGGCCTTCCCCTACACCGGCTTCGAGAGCATAGGCGCGGCCCAGGCCCAAGTGCGCTAGCGCGCCGATAGGTTGGTTTACCACGAGTCCAGGGTGATCCAGGACCTTCTGAAACTCAGCGGCGGCCGCAGCACCTTGATGCGCCGGCAGGTAAGCCTCGCCACGCAGCCAAACTGGGTAGGGACAGAAATTCGCCCTGATGGGTGGAATTCCCAGTTCATAAGCCGCCGCCAGCGCCTCGATCGCCTTGCTGGCGCCATTGGACTCCTTGCCGCTGCCAAGAATGGCGGCCGCACGGATCATGGGCAGGTATTCGAACTGCGCCACCGTGTCTTTCGGGAATCGCTTGTCCAAGTCGATCGCCATGCAGGTTGGCAACTGCCTTGTGTTTTACTCGGCCGCTCGCCCAATTTGTTGGCACGCCGGCTGGCAGGATGGATCCTCAAGCGGCAGCGCCTTTCAATCTAGAACCTGCAAGCCGCAATCGCGGGGCCGCCGTCAGCATCCTGGTGCGGCCCACGCCCGGGTCGGCGCGCTGGCAACGACATAAAAGGAGATGTCGTCGCCACCCGGGTTACGACAGGAACTCATCGCGGATTGGGCGGTATTTGAGATCAGCCTTGAGCATGCTGCCGAGTTGCTCATACGAGCGGAAACGGTACTTGTCCTTGTACCTGTTGAAGGGTTTCTTCCCAACCTCTCGATCATAACGCGCGCGTTTCTCCGCAGGGCTTACGATAAAGAACTTCGAGTTGTACCCAATAACTTGGAACATCCTCTGCAAGCCCGGAGTTATGTCCGTTGAGTTTTCGACTTCGAAGAAAAACTCGGGCATGTCTTCTAGCCAAATAACGTCGATATTCCTCGCGGACTTCATCACTCCCTCTGTCGCGAAAGGTTCAAGATCCCGTACGGTTGCGACATCCCCTAGCTTCTTTCCATTGGACATCTTCTCACGATCGGCAGTGTAGGTTTGATACCCGAGCCGGTTCCCTAAAACAAGAAGCGCCGCTTGCGCCGTTGAGTGATCGCTAACTTGACAAAGGCACCGTTCCCAACGGAAATCCCCTCCGGGCAACAGCCCGGCCTTACTCTCGACTTCATCACTCGTAGTATTCTCGCCTAAAGCATAGTCCAGAAGGTCGCGGGTGAGTTTTCCGGCCCTCGCGACCCTCGCCAAAGTCCTAGCCTTGCGCATTCCGAGGCGACGGAGTTCGTCCTTGGTCACATGCGGCAAAAGCTGAACCCCGATGTCCTTGAAGTAATAAACGTTCCTGGGCGAGATCCTCTTAAAGTCGTTTGCCCACTGGTTGAAGCCAAGGGCCCACGGGGCCTTCCTACCTCCACTCGACTCGGACTGAAACGACCTGTAGATCTTGGCGAACAGCTCGGCGAGCTCATATAGCTGATTCGCATCTGGGTATCGAAGCGTGGCAATGGCTATACTCTCGAGCTTGTGCTCGACGTCGGCGCGCTCGATCAACGTGGGGTTTACCTCGTGCATAAACGCAGTCTTCCTGTTTGCAAACAACGAGCTGGCGGCGTTTCTGATTCAAGCCTGGCTCTTGCAGGGCCGGGCGACGCCGGCGCGGGCAGATTGGCGTACATCTCCCCTATTGGGTCTGCCCGCTGGCGGGCTATCAGAGCATTGCCTGGCACGGCGATGCCGAGAGTTCCTATCGGCGCCATTCCGCGGTATCTTCGGCACAATTGAGGCGGTGATTCTGACAGCGACACGCCCCGGACGTGGTGGGGCACCCTATCGGTCGCCAGCGGGGATATCGACGATTTGGTTAAGTTCATTATTGCTCGCATCGAAGAACTCCTCGATGGCCGACTTCGTGGCAGCGGCATCCTGTGCGCTCAGCCTCCAGTTTCCGAGACGATCCTCCTCGAAACCGAATTCGCATATCCGAATCACCAAGGTACGTGCCGCCCCCGGAGCGTTGGGGTCGCATACCCTGTAAGTGACCGGGGAGGGGTGTTCGGCAGCATAGGATCCCGGCTCCAGGGAGCGATCAAGCGCTATTGTCTTGCCCGTCGTTAGGTTGAGTTCGTCCAGCAGCGCCTGCATCGGCGCAACGTATTCTCTGCGTCGCTTCTGCAAATATTCCTCGAGAACGTCCAAAACTCTCCTCCCGCACCCCTGAGCGCTAGCGCAGGCGTCGCCCTCAGGCTCCAGGTCCGCCCGACGCTTGCCGTTCGAAACCCCGGGGGGCACCGGCTAGAGGTTCGCCCCGACTCACCGCAGCGTCACCACTGGGCAACTTGAAAAATGGCAGCGCCCTCGTCCTCGTTTGACGATGGAATCGTTCCGAAAAGATAGTGCGCTGTGGCCTTCGGCGATTCCTGATGCCGGCAATCGGGAGGGTCCAGGAGAGTGCAGACTGTGAACCCTTCAAAAAGGCGGGTTGATACTGCCCGTTCATAGTGGACTCTAGCCTGGAGCGGCACCTGCGCCAGCACCTTTTCATCCTCGAACGCGGTGCCGGCGGCACCAGCATTAGCACACCTTTCCAGGACTATCTCCCAATCGCAAACGAGCCCGGCGGCGTCAACCGCGTCTTCGAATCTCTGCCTTTCCAAGTAAGGGTACGCCGCGCCCACGCGTTCAACGAGTCGCTCGAGATCGCGAATTTGGGACGAGAGACGTTCGACCTCGGCACGAGCTACCGATATTAGGCCCCGCCGCACCTCCACTCGGGCTGCCGCAGAAAGCCTTTCACTGTGCTGGTGCGAGTCTGCGGCACGCTCGGCTTCGTGCTCGGCCAGCTTCCGTTCTTGTCTGAGCTGCTCAAGCCACTGCTCAAGCCTCACAGTGTCATTGTGAACGTAATCTGGATTCAACAAATGCGACCTCCTCGGGGTTCCGCCGGCCGCGCCCCCCGTTCTGAGGCCAACTTGGCGGCGGTTTGCAATTTCGGGGTGAATCCTACGCGCCACCCGTTCGGAAAGCAAGGGCTTGTTGGGACCGCCCCTAGTGTCGCGCATCCGAAGAGAGTGACACATGGGGCGGTTGTCATTCTGAGGAGCCGAAGGCGACGAAGAATCCCGGTATTTGCTTGGTTTAAAAATGCTGGGATGCTTCGCTGCGCTCAGCATGACATGTACCGGCCGCCGATGGCGCCAATTTCGGTTACGCGACACTACCCTGCCCGTCGAGCCTCATGGCATTATCTCCTTCGCCAGGGTCGAGCTGCAATGGTAGTAATCGCGCCGTCTGGATGGCCGCTGAGTTTAAGCTCATTTGCGACGCCAAAACAACACCGACCACGCTCGAATAGAAAAGGAGAAACCCCGAGGTCTGCCGAATGTACGACACAAGGCCGGGCACAATCAGTCCCGCCCGGCGCCAAGAAACAACAGAAGCGGTGTGCGCGACCATCCCTGGTGGTTCAGCGGCTTGACTGGCGCCAGGCTCTGCATCTTTTTCAGCGGCTCAAGCTGTTTAGGCCCCCGAAGCCCCTCAGGCTTCGAAGCCCTGTTGCTGGCACCCCTGCTGAAGCCCACGACGAGGCCCTGGTGGTCTCTCAGGAGCCCGTCCTCATACCAACCAAGGTGTTGCCCGTCGAACCCGAATAAGTCGAACGTGTCATTCCTGGCGTCAGCCTCTCGCCCGGCGAGGTAGGCCACCGGTTTTCCTCCCCAAAGGTAAACCGTCATCCCGTCTGCCACATCGATATAGGCGGTCGGGGTTCCACCCGAGTCGAAGAGGGTAATCTGATCAGCCATGGCGGTTCCCGCAGGTGGCTCTAACGTACCATCCTCAAGCGGGGACGTGGCAGGCTTGCCCGACCACGCTGTGTACCAGAGTCGCGCCTCGCGCAGAGACTCCTCGCGCTTCGCCGTGTCGGGCTCCTTCTCGGCCTGCGCGAGCAGCTCGATATATCTTTGGCAGGCTGGAGCAGACCTTTCTTTTCAGGTCTGCTCCGAGCTGCCGGGGTTCGGCTAGTACTTGGTTGCGCAGACTGCCGGCATAAGGCTGGCGTCAAAAGGGCGGGCTTTCAAGTCCGCCGGTCGCGGCGTCGAATTTGGGCCGCCTTTAGGCCCTGAAGCCCGCCACCGCTCAGCGGCTAAAGGCCGATTTGTGCCGACGGGCTTACGGCGGGGCTGAAGCCGCGCCCTTCCGGCGACCCGAAGGGCGTAACGCTGATTCCCGCCACCAAGTACTAGAACCGCTGAACGGTCTGGCACTCGTAGCGGACGAGCGGCGCCGCCGCGGCAGCCGCCGCGACGGGAGGCGCAGGCGCAGCCGTGGCTGTGGGTTTCGCATTGCCGGAGGCCGGGGCCGGCACAGCAGGCGCGGGCGCGGCGGCAGCGCCCGGTTGCAGGGTCCACTGAGCGGCGGGCAGTCGGCTGGCGGAAAGGACTCGCTTGAGGTCGGCCAGCGCCGGAGGCCAGGCCGCCACGCGTAGCGCACCCGCGGCGCGCTTCGCCTCGCCTTCGGCGGGCAAGTAGGTGATCCTGAGCTGGAGGTCCGGCCGCCGGGCAACGAGCCTGGCAAGCGCCGCGAGCTTTTGGCGGTCCGCCGTGGTCAGCGCGGGGTGGGACTTGGGCACCTCGAGGGCGGCGCCGTACGCCGCTCCGCTGAGTTGGGCCTCGCCGTGGAGCTGCGCCGGCACGGAGAGCCTGGCGGAGAGTTGATCGGCGAGCAGGCGGACGGTTTGCGCCTCGAGCGGCTCGGGCGCGGAAAGGCCGGCGTCAACCCTAAGCGGGGGCGCCGCGCTGAGTTCCAGCCGGGCGTCGCCCACCCGGAGCAGCGGGGTGCCCGCCAGCGTTTCATCCACATGCTTTTCCAGCTCGCCCAGAATCTTCTCGCCCGACACCTTGAAATCGAAGGGCGCGGGCTTGGGCTCGGCTCGAACCACGCCGCCCGAAATGGCGTTCCCGAGCCGCGCGGCCTCTTCCGGGCTGATCCCTCCCTGCGCCACCAGGATTTGATCGACATCGAGCTTGGCATTCAAGCCGAATCGGGCGCGCAGGAGTCTTGCGGCCTCGTCGATTTGGCCGGTTTCGAAGTAGCGGGTGGTTCTCAGGGTCGTGCGCACGCGCAGCCCGTCGCCTGCCTGGGAGAAACTCAGGTCGGATACCGAGGAGTGAGGAGTTTCGAAGACGGCGTTCATCGCGCGGGTCAGCTCCGCCCGCATCCGGAGCTGACTCACGCCCTTGCGCAGCGTTTGCAGCAGCGGAATCGAAAGCACCAGCAGGATGCCCGCGCTCAGGCCCATTCGAAAGACAAAATTCAGCCTGCTTTTTTCGGCCTCCTCGTGAGGGCGGAAACCCATCAATCGGAACACCACCGCGGCGCTGATGATGATGGAGACGAGGTTGGTGACGAAGAGAAGAAAGGCTCCCCCTGCCACCTCTGCCTGATGGGTGCTCAAGCCGTAACCCACGACCGCCAGGGGCGGTACCACCGCCACCGCGATGGCCACACCGGGGACGATGGTAAGCGTGGCATTCGAGTTCCGAAGCGCCAGTGTACCCGCCAGGCCTGACAGAAAGGCGATGAACAGATCGAGCAGGTTGGGGTTGGTGCGAGCCAGGATTTCGGGCGTGGCCTGCTTCAGCGGGGAAAGCCAGGCAACAAGCCAGGTGATGACGATGACTCCGGCGACGCTCAATCCCAGGACGGCCGCCGATCGCCGGCCCAGACGTCCGTCGCCCAGCAGCAAGGCCAGCGCCCCGGACAAGATGGGATTCATCAGCGGCGAGATCAACATGGCGCCGATAATGACGGCCTGGCTGTTCTGGAGGAGACCGAAAAGCGCGATCAAGCCCGAAAGCGCCAGCATACTGGCGTACTCGGTATCGACCAGGCCGGTCTTGAGGACCGACCCGTAGATGGCATCCCGTTGCTCACGGGACGCCCGCAAGGGCAGGCGCCTGTAAAAGGTTCCCTCCGTCGGCGTCGAAGGCATTGCATCCTCCTCTCCGCCCGGTCAGGGCCGGAGATTTCGCGCCTGGGCTCGCGACGTGAACTCCCCCGGGCAAGCCCGGGCGTGCGCCGGAGTCAAGGCGCCTGATTCTCCCGAACCTCGGCGGGGTTTTCCTGCTCCCCGGGTGGCGTCTCGCCCAAGGCCTGAAGCTGGCGGCCGACGGCGTCGATCATCTTGGCCGCGGTGGTCGCCGAAATCATCCCGTCGCGGAGCGCGCGCCGAATCGCTTCCTTTTGTGCGGAATCGAGCTGGATGCGAGCAGTCCGCAACTCTTCCTCCGCCCGCGATGTGTCTTCACGGTACATCTCCTCGATTTCAGATTCCACCTGCGCCAGGTGGCCGTCCAGCTCCTGCTGCAGCGTGGTGTAGAGCGGAGCCGAGAGGGCCTGGCTGCCGCGCAGGTGTTCGAGCTCGGCGCGCGCCGCCGCCAACGCCAGTTGGCTCACCCGGACGCGCTCGTATTCGCTCTCGGTAGTTCCGGTTACTCCCAGCAGGCGGAGCAGAGGCTTGATGGTAAGGCCCTGAGCAATGAGCGAGAAGGCGACCACGCCGAAGGTCCAGGCCAGCAGCTCGGAGCGATGCGGAAGCGCGGGATCCAGGCTCAGGGCCAACGCCAGGGCGAGGGCGCCGCGCAGGCCGCCCCACACCAGAACGTGCTGCCAGGCGAGCGGAACCTTCTGGGCGAATAGATTGCTGACCGGCGTGAGCGCATATACGGAAAGAGCCCGGCCAATCAGCACCGCGCCAATCGCCAGCAAAGTCGCGTGCCAGGCCTGTATGAGGTCGCCGATGCGCACCTGCATGCCGATCAGCAAAAACAGCAGCGAATTGATCACAAAAGCCGCGTAATCCCAGAAGGACCACAGCGCCACCCGGGTGCGCGGGCTCATGCCGACGCGGGTGCCGAAGTTGCCCACCATTAGACCGGCGACGACCGTGGCGATCACGCCCGAGAGATGCAGGCTTTGCGCCAGCAGGTAGGAGCTGTACGCCAGGATGGTGGTGAGGGTGATTTCTACGCGCGGGTCGTCGATTCTTCGGGTGATTTCGCTGAAGATGAACCCGAGGAACGCGCCCAGCGCGGCCGCCCCCAGCACTACCACCACGAACTCCGCCACGCCCGTGGCCACGTTCAAGTGTCCGCTGGTGATCCCCTCGGCCAGGATTCCGAATAGCACCACGGCC
>DATJAQ010000027.1:0-4728 GCA_035516075.1 Terriglobia bacterium
ACGCGAACCGTGACTCCCTTGTCGTCCGCGGGGTAATGCTCGGCCAGGCGTGCGGCGGCGACATCAAACGAACTTTGCGCTTGTGCTAACGTGACGCCGGGATTCAGCCGGCCGTAGGCGCGCAGCAGCCGGACGCCGCGAGAGTAGCCGTACCCTTCGGGTCCTTGCCCAAAGCCGAAGCCCCTGTTTAGCGTCAGATAGGCATCCATCTGCAGGATCGAGTGCAATCCGCCAAATTCCTTCGGCGCAACGCCCACGATCGTGACGGGCTTCCCATCCACGAGAATTTGTTTGCCGACGATCCCGGTATCTCCCCCGAATCTCTTTTGCCAGTACGAGTATCCGAGAACGATCATGCCAGCCTCGCCGGGCTTTTCCCCTTCGCCCGGGAGGAACAACCTGCCGAGCGCGGGCTGCAGACCGAGGGCCGAGAAGTAGTTCCCGGTTACGCAACTGGCCGCGATTTCCTCAGCCCGGCCGTCAGCGGCGAGTCCAACCAGGGCGATTTCGTAAGCAAACAGATCCGAGAAGGTGCTCACTTGCTTGCGATAATCCACAAGATCCAGGTAGGACACCGTATAGGTTTGCAGCGCGGCACTCTTTTGTTCGGCGCCCAGGAACATAATCTCCTCGGGCGCGCGCACGGGCAGCGGGCGGAGAAGCATGGCGTTCACAATGCTGAATATTGCGGTGTTGGCTCCGATTCCCAGCGCCAGCGTGATGACTACGATGGCCGTCAGCCCCGGTGACTTGGCCAGGCTGCGGAAAGCAAAACGCAGGTCGCGGCCCAGGTTCTCAACGAAGCGGCCGAGACGTATGGCGCGGACCTCTTCCTTTACTTGCTCTACGCCGCCGAGCTCGATGAGCGCTTGCCGCCGGGCTTCCAGATACGCGAGGCCTGCTTTCATCTTCTCCTCGGTCAGGAATTCGACGGAAATTTGCATCTCATCGTCCAGCGCCTGCTCGACTTTGCGTCTGCGAAAGAGGTTGCGAAAGAAGCTGAAGGTTTTTGCTGGCATGGCGCTTCCTCTCCGAGCTCAGGCGGATTCCACGGCCCCCGCCATGACCTTCACGACCTGGTTCCACTCCCGCTCTTCCGCCTTGAGCTGTGCGCGCCCGGATGAAGTCAGCCTATAATATTTGGCCCGTCGATTGTTTTCTGAAGAGCGCCATTCGGCCTCCACCCAACCCCTCTCTTCCATGCGGTGCAGCGAGGGGAAGAGCGAGCCAAAGCTCACCTGAAAGGCACCCTGAGTGATTTGCGTAATACGCCGGGAAACGGCGACTCCATGCAAGGGTTCCAGGCACAGGGCTTTCAATACCAAAAGGTCGAGAGTTCCACGCAGAAGATCGGTTCTTTTTTCACCCATTGTGCCCTCTTATCGGAATACGATATCAGCTGCCTCAAAGTTCCGGAGGTTTTCAAAAACACTTCTTTGAGACCTACGGTCTACCTGGCCTTATAGTCGGCAAAGCAGAGAAGGGTAGCTGAATCCGGCAGGCCAGAATTACTGGCGAGAACAGCCCTCACATGATCAAGCAGGATTACACAGCGAAGCCACGATGGCTGATAATCCTTGAGGCTAAACGTCATCATATAAGTCGTGTAGAATGTGAGCGTTAACTTGGAGGCGGGGGGAGTCGAACCCCCGTCCGAAAAGCTTTACGATTAGAAGCCTACATGCTTATCTCGTTCACTTTCTGCTTTCGCCGACGGCCCTAAGGAACGGGCAATAACGAACCGCCAGCTAGCCTGATCCCCCCGCTTGCGCGAGAGTCTCGCCCGGAGTTTTCAGGCGGGAAACCCCGGACCAGCCCGCATTGATGGCATCTCGTTCCGCCCGGCGGGCCGGACGAAGGAGACGCGCCGCCTAATTAGGCAGCGAGTGCAAACTGCGTGTTGGCAGTTGTATGTTCCACGCCGATTACGGGTGGTGTGGCCCCCGGCATGCCTTCTAAGCGCAAGCGCTCCCGTCGAAACCGGTGCGCCCCCATCCAATCGTTCAATTCGATGATAGCACGTTCGGGGTGGATGCGCCGGAGAGGGTGCGAATGGCTCGTCCGGCAGCCTGGCGCCGGAATAATCCGGAGGGAGTATGGGGTGAGCGACGGGATTCGAACCCGCGACGTCCAGATCCACAATCTGGCGCTCTACCAAGCTGAGCTACGCTCACCGCAAAGAAGGATTCAGGCCGCGAGGCTGCTCTCTATTTTTAGCATCGCGAGCGCCGCAGTGTCAACGCAGGCGCGCGGAGGAGGGCGGTTCCGTGGCGCCGCCGGCTACGTCGCGCGCCTCGAACAGGCCGCCGCGCTCAGGGCACCATCACCATGTCGTCGGTTACCTGATCGGCGGGTATCTCCTCGAGCTCGGTCGGCCGCTGGCAGCAAACGCACGGGCCGGGCTCAGTGGCGGCGATGTTGCAGACGTGGCAGTAAAAGCGCAGGCGGTAAAGCTTGCCGTCGCGCACCGTGAAGAGGTGCTCCGCTTCGAACACTCCGCCTGCGTCGCGCTCTCCCATCAGGCGCACCTCGCGTCCGGCGAGGCGGCTATCCTGCAGAGTGTGGAGCAGGGAAGGATTGTCAGAGGTTATCGCCACCGCGCCCGCCGGAGTAACCACGGAAGGGTCGCCTTGCTTGGCGATTTCAAGCTTGCCTTGAATGAACGCCGCGGCCTGGGGCCCCGCAGGGCGCGAATCTTGAAGCACGCGAGCCGCAGCAACGCTGCGGATGGGAGCAAGCAACCCGCCCGCGAGAACGACGGCAAGCACGCGTAGAACGCACCCGGAGGCAGCGAAGAACGACGCCGGCGCACGCTTGGGCTCAATCGTCAATCTGCCATCGTCAATCGGCAATTTCTGCTACTCCTGTCCGCCTTTGGGCGGGCCCACCAGCACCAGCCCGATGGGGACGTCCTTCGCGCCCCCTGCCCCGCTCTCGTGCAGGTCAGCTTGAATGAACCAGTCTCCCTGGTCGTCGCTCCCGACCGCCGGCAGTGTTCCGCTTGCCGTGGCCGGCACCATGCTCAGCGCCCCGGGGTGGCCCGTACCCGTCGCCTTGCGGCTGAGGTTCACCACGTCGTTAAAGCTCAGCGCCTTGTCCAATTGAGTGTCGGCGGCGGCCGGGCTCAGCAACACGAAGTCTCGGTACTCGCTCACGCCCATGTGATTCCCGTCTTGCGGAATCATGGCGTAGCGCAGGGTGTAAAGACCGGCTTTGATCTTCTGGCCCCGGGCGTCCGCAAAGTCCGGCGCCACCACCTGCAGCGCGCCCAGCAACGTTCCCACGGCAAGATTGTTGTAAAGGATGTCAGGCGACGTGCTGGTGGGCGTGACCGTGGCCACGGACTTCAGCCACCACACGTTGCAAGTGGGCGCGCTCCCCGAGGGCGCCAACTGCGATCCCTGCGCGTCGAGCATCGCTGCCAGGGGTGCAGGAAAGCTGACGGTGGAAAGGGCGGGCGCAGGCTGAAGCGCGTACTTCGTCTGGGCCCACGCCATCGCCCCGAAACCGAGAACAGCGGCGAGGGTACCGAGCAGCAGACGGCGGTTTCGCTTCATGGCGTGTTCTCCCGGCGGAATGGAATGAGGGCAGGGCTTAGCGCCCGGCGCACCTCCGCCTTTACTGCACGTGGCGCCGCCGTTGAGCCCGCCCTTACGGTAATGCAGGTTCGGCCACGAACAGCCTAAAGTGAAAAGCTGCCCACGAAGGCGCTGCGCGTTTGGGCGCGCGTCCACATCATGCCCAGGCCATGACCTTGGAAGGTGTCTTCCAGCGTGAAGGCGGGCATGGCGTGCGAAGTCTTGACCAGAGGCGGGTAGTATAGTTCCTCGTTTCCGCAGATGTGGTCGGCGGCGCACAAGCTGCGGGTCCGCACCTGAACGAGCCGGCCGGCCTGCAGGCTCGCGCTCCCGTGGTTACCGCCTTCACCGACGTTCAACTCGATCGGCGCCGTCTCGACTCGCACCACGTGGCCCACGAGCTTGCCGGCTTGGAAGCGCACCAGGGCCTCGAGGGCGTGCCGCTGGGCCGGGTTCGCCCGCCCGTCAACGATCAGCACGGCGCTCGCCGGAAAGGGACTGTGGTAGGGATCTCCGAGCGTCGCGCTGGCGTCGACGACGGCCACCACGCTGAGTCCGGCAAGATCGGTGCCCTGCCAATTGCCCTGTCGGACTTTCCAGGCCAGGATGGCCTGCTTGCCCTCCAGGTCGACCTCTGAATTCGCGAAGCAAGGGCCGGTGTAAACGTCCGCGCTTCGCACTTCGATATAATCGCCGGTGACGGCGGCGGCCGAGAGCCCTGCCGAAAATGCCAGCAGGCAAACGGCGCCGAGCGTCACACCGAAAGTTTTACGCATGATCGAGAGTCCTCCTTAGGCGAACAAGACGCCTCGCCAGATTGTACCGCTGCGCGCGAACCTGCCTCAAGGCGCCTAATGGGTAGATGCTCCGGCAGGAGGCTTCGTTGCGCGGAAGTACGAGCGCAGACGCTAGGAAAGCCCGGCGATTTCCGGCTATACTGGCCGAGACGCCGGATCACAGCATGGGAAGCGACCTGGTACAGATTCTGCCCGCCGCACGCGCCGCACAGCCTCACGCAGCGGATGAACCCTCAACGGGCGCTGCGGGCGAGTTTGGCCGGACCTTTTACATCGAGACTTTCGGCTGCCAGATGAACGTTCATGACTCGGAAAAGGTCGCGGGCGTCCTGATGAGCCGCGGCATCCAGCCC
>DATJAQ010000028.1:0-10107 GCA_035516075.1 Terriglobia bacterium
GTTGAGGCGCGCGAGGGTGAGCGCGCCGTGGCGGCGGCGCCAGGCGGCGAGCTCCTGCAGGCGGTAGCAGACGGCGCGGCGCTCCCAGCGCGCCTGGGTGTGGAGCAGGCGCAGCATGTACCAGGCGAGGCGCGCCAGGGCGCGGACTAGTTTGAGGGGCCTGGGGCTACAGGCGTCGGCCCTTAGAGGTAGCCTACGGCGGGTGGCGCGGGAGGCGCTGCGAAAGAATCCGCACAGGGGCAGCAGGGTGCGGTCGAAGAGGGTGAGGTGCGGGCCGAGCTCGGCGGGGTCCTCACCGGCGG
Organism: Terriglobia bacterium; assembly: GCA_035516075.1. Classification (GTDB taxonomy): domain Bacteria; phylum Acidobacteriota; class Terriglobia; order UBA7540; family UBA7540; genus Gp13-AA77. Next base: position 303 of record DATJAQ010000028.1, read on the forward strand.
CGGCGGCGCTACGTTCGAGGTCGGGGGTGCAGAAGCCGCTGCGAAAGCCGGGGGCGTAGAACTCGGAGCGGTCGGCCTTGCGCGCCGCCACCCCGTGCTGCAGGCCGCGATGACGGGCGGCGTCGATCCGCGCCTGGCGCATCTCGGGAGTTTCGGTATGGACGGCAAGCGGCATAAGTCGTGCGTCCGTTGTCAGTGGTCCGTGGTCAGTTGCCCGGAAGTCGAGAGTCGAAAGTTCAAAGTCGAAGGGCGAACCGCGACCCCGAACTACAAACGCCGGACCACGGACGACGGACCACAAACGCCCCTGAATGCTGGCACACCTAAATGGGACGGTGGGGATTTTTGGGAAAACCGGGACGGTTTATTATTCACTGTGTTTACAATGGGTTAGGCTGTGAAAATCGGTGCCGCGGCGGGGCAAACGGAAAACGAGAATGAATCGCCAAATTGGCTGGTCACCGGTCGGCGGAGGGCGCGATACCTCTGAGGGTTGATGACGTGTTTATAAAATTGACGCCATCGGATTCAGGGTGCTATCGTCGGTCAGTGGGCGGAGCCAAAATGCAAAAGAAGCGCAGAGCTGCCAAGCCAATGTCCGCGGGAAAATTCGCAGATGAGTTCGTGAGCATCTTCGAGGGGAAGCTGGCGCAGCTCCCAGCGGATGAGCAGGATGCAAGGATAGCAGCCTTCTCCCGGAAGGCAGCTAAGATCGGCCGCGCAGCCGGTGCCACAAGTTCACGGCCTGAACGAACTCCGGCGACGTCTCTTGCGGCTCGAGCTCACGAATAGCCGCCATATACTCACGCAGAGTGCAATTGGGGTCGGCCAGCATGGCGGCGGCAGCCCTCAGTTTTCTTCTCCTTTCAACGGTCAACACCTTCGCCTGAGGTTTCGCTCGCTTCGTCTCCTCATGGATCACATCGGCCGTCTCGCGGTCAAGAGGCTTCGTGATTTGGCGTTCGTCCGGTTTCTCCGCTCTACTCATCGTTTCTCCACGTAGCGTCATCACGCTGCACGAAGTTTTCGTTGCCGCTTAAGCAGTACCGAGCCATTGCGCCTTGATACATTTTGCCGGGATCCGATCTAGGGCGCTGAGAGCGGGTAACGGCCCTCCAAAGCCGGGCTGCCCAATTTACTACCCAGCATTTCATCGAGCTTCGATTTTTGCCCTCCCGTCGATTGCGAACTGCATAGAATCTGACCGCGCGGGGCGGTTCGCATTCTTGCAAAGTCGTTAAGGCTTCGTGAGCTTACCCAAGCCGGGCAGCGTCACCACCGTGGTTCCAGCCGGCGGAGGGCCCGAACCTGCCATGAGAGTTGCGAGGGGAACAGTTCCTGCGGTTTGTGTCGTGCGGCGCCGGACACCGAAAACATTCTTTGGCCTGTTCCAGCGGTAGGCTGCCTTTCCGTCCACCTCACTGACGGACAGATTGGGTTTAAGCCTCGCGATGACCGTGTGAACGCTGATGAGCAGATTCTTGTCCGAACTCCCCTTAACGCCGGCCCGCTGCAAGGTATCCCTGATTTGAACCGGCGTCAGGTGAAGATCAGCTTCCTGAAGTATTCTTCGAATTTGGTCCGTGAACCCGGGTGCCTCAAGGTCGGGAGGGAGATCGCTCGTCATCGTTTCGAGTCCATCCAACACTTGGTCCAAGCCGGCAAGCCGTCGTTCGATTCGCTCGCGCTCGTTCTCAAGATTGCGCTTTTCAGCCGCGATTTCCTCCCGTCGTTTGAGCAGGGCGTCTCGCTCCTGAAGGGCCTCGCGTTTTGTGTTTTCGTAGTCCATGAAGTGAAGGTTAAACGATGCGTCTAACCGCGTCAAGCATAAAGTTAAACGGTGGTTAGACGGTGGGCGGTACGCGGCTATCTCACGCTCCGGGCGGCGGTTGGGGCAGCTGCGGTGAACCGCCGAGTAGTTGCAACAGTTAATGAGAGACTTTGCGTGGCCGCGTGATGCAGCACAGTCGCTGCTGACTGGGAGCCGTGTCGCGATCTCCGGTAACCGAGATTGAGGCACACTCACCCGGCATCTCGATTTGACTTGCGACCGGAGTGGTGGTAAGTTTGCCGCCACAAAAGGTGGCAGCCGATGAAGTCGGGCACCGGCCGGCACGTGGAAGGGCGCATTCGTCTCTGGCCCGCTTGGAGTGGGTTCGACGCGACTTTATGCCTGGCGGCCTGCACGCTGGTCAGTCTGGCAACGCCGCCTCCGCTCGCGGCCCAGACGCGCCGCTCCGTGACCGTTCACGGCACGGTGCGCACCGACCAGGGCGCGGTGCTGAAGAGTGTCAGTGTTCGCCTCGAGAGCGGGAGCGGCGAACCGGCGGCGGCCACCACCACCAGCACCTCGGGCGAGTTCTCGTTCGAGGCCCCGGCGGGCGCCGATTATGTGTTGATCGCGAACGCCGACGGCTTGGAGCCCTACCGTGAGACCGTGGACCTCGGGGAAGGTCCGGACACCTACGAAATCACGATTGTCATGAACCCGTTGCGCAAGGCGATGGAGGTGAAGGCGGCGCCGCCCGCGCTCTCCGACGCCCAGGCTCCGAAGGAGGCGCGGCGCGATTACGAGAGGGCCCAGAAGGCGATTACAGAGCGCAAGTGGGGCCCGGCGCGCAAAGAACTGGAAGCCGCGGTGGGCCAATACCCGTGTTACGCGCGCGCCCAGACTGACCTCGGCATGCTGCTGAGCCAGCAGAAGGACTACCAAGGCTCGGAGACGGCGTTGCGGAAGTCGATCTCGTGCGACGCGGGATACGTGGACGCTTATCTGGCGCTTGGGGAGCTGCTGAATGCCGAGAACCGTTTCGCGGATGCCCAGGCGGTGCTCGAACAGGGGCTGCGGCAGGAGCCGGCGTCGTGGCAGTTCTACTACCAGATGGGCGCGGCGCAGTACGGGCAGAAGCACTACGACCTGGCCGAGCAGCAGTACCTGAAAGCCAAGTCCATGAACCAGGATCCCCTGCCCGAGATGGACGCCAAACTGGCGGACGTCTACTTGCGCGAGAACGACTACCCGAAGGCCTACGCGTCCATGCAGGACTACCTCAGCGCCGAACCGTCCGGGCGCTTCGCGGCGCGCATCAAGGACATCATGAAGCAGATGGAATCGGCCGGCGTGCTCAAGCCGCAGGCCGGCGAATCGGCTTCCGCCTCCAAGCAGCCGTGAGATCGTCCGGGCTGCCTCTTCAACACCAAGACACAATGAAGAGCCGAAGAGCGGGGCTCGAAATTCGCGGTTCGAGCCTTGGCAATCGGCAACCCCTAACCCCTGATTCGCGTATTTGCACGCGGCGTTGGCGCGCTGCTATTCTGGCGCCATGTACCGCACGGCCGAGCGTTCGGGCACCCGCTCCGAAGGGCTCGCTTGCACCATGGCCTATCGCGAAATCGCCACCCGCCGGCGCCCACGGCGGCGAGATTGGGGGAGACGGCCGGTGCTCCTCCTGGCGCTGGGCGGCACGCTGAGCTTCATCGCCGCGCCTCCCATGGCTGCGCAAGCTCGTTCCGGCACCGCTGCCCGACCTTCGAGCGCAAGTCCGCAGCAGAATGGCGCCCGGGACGCCGACGCGCAGCGCTTGGCCGATGAGGCCCAGGCGGCCTTGAGCAAGGGAGACTACCTCGCCGCCATCGGCGCCCTCGAAAAGCTGGCGAAGATCGCGCCGAAGGTGGCGGAGGTGCACGCCAACCTTGCCGCAGCCTGTTACACCGCCGGCCGGCTGAGCGAGGCCGCGGCCGAGGCGGAGACGGCGCTGAAGCTGAAGCCCACCCTGGTGAACGCCCATTTTTTCCTGGGATTGAGCCTGGCGGAGACCGATCGCTGCGCCGAGGCCCTGCCCTACCTGGAGAAGGACTACGCACGCGTTCCGGAGCCCAAGCTTAAGCTCCAGATGGAATCGGACGGCTTGCACTGCGGCATGGCTACCGGCCAGGACGGGCGGGCGGTGGACTTTGCGCGCGCGCTCAATCACGACTTTCCGGACGACCCGGATGCGCTTTACCTGACGAGCCACGCCTATTCGGATCTCGCCACCCGCGCCTCCCAAAGGCTGCTCGAGAAGGCCCCAGGATCTTACCAGGCGCATCGCGTGAGCGCGGAAGTGCTGGAACTGCAGGGCAAACTCAGCGACGCCGCCGACGAGTACCGGAAGGTGCTCGCCATTAATCCCAACCTTCCCGGAATTCATTACGAGATTGGCCGGCTGCTGCTGGCGGGAACGCCGAGCGCCGATAACGCTGAGCAGGCGCGCCACGAATTTGAAGAGGAACTGAAGATCGATCCCTCGAGCGCCGCTGCCGAGTACCAACTCGGCGAGATGGCCTGGCAGGCCCGGCAGTGGAACGACGCCATCGCGCGGTTTCGACATGCGCTCGAGATTGACCCGGAGGCGGAGTCGGCGCTGGTGGGCCTGGGCAAGGCGCTGGTTTCAGCCGGGCGCGCGCCGGAGGCCGTGGCCCCGCTCGAAAAGGCGGCGCAGATCGATCCCGGAGACCCCGGGGCGCATTATCAGCTCTCCTTCGCTTACCGGAGAGTGGGGCGCGCGAGCGACGCGGACAGGGAGATGGCGATGTACCAACAAACCCACGATCAGCAGCAGCGCGCCGGGCAGGCCATTCGCTCCGGGATGGTGGGCGATATGACGGCGAAGCCGCCGCAATAAAGCAGGAGACAGGAGACCGAAGTCAGGAGACAGAATTGTCCGTTGTCAGTGGTCCGTTGCCAGTTGTCTGTCGCGATCGTAGATCGTTGCCCGTGGATCGTGGACTCTTGTCCGCGCCTCGACCTTTGACTTTCGACTTTCGACCATCGACTACCGAATCAGTGAAAGGGACAACGGACCACTGACCACTGACAACGGACGACTGACAGCTAACCACTGACAACGGACCACGGACTCCTGTCTTCTGACTCCTGTCTCCTGTTCCTATGACCCGTCGATTCTTCCTTCACTCCGCCGTGGGCGCGGGCGTTCTGCTCGACGGCGCGCGCCGCCTGGCCGCTCAAGGGATGCTCTCGCGGGGCATCAAGCCCGCGCCGCGTCCGAAGTTTTCCGGCCGGCCGTGGCCGGTGACTTTCAAAGACGTGAGCGCCGCCGCCGGACTCGCCGCGCCGACGGTGTACGGCGAGGAGTACGTCAAGCGCTACATCTTCGAGGCCAACGGTCCCGGGATCGCGTTCTACGATTACGACCACGACGGCTGGCTGGACGTTTTCGTGCCGAGCGGCACGCGGCTGGACGGTTTCCCCAAGGGCCAGGAGCCCACCAATCATCTTTATCACAACAACCGTGACGGGACCTTCACCGACGTCACCGGAAAAGCGGGCCTGAAGCGCACGGGCTGGTGCACGGGCGTGTGCGTGGGCGATTACGACAACGACGGCCGCGACGACCTTTGCCTCACCTACTACGGCCGGAACGCGCTGTATCGCAACAACGGCGACGGCACGTTTACGGACGTCACCGCCCAGGCCGGCCTTGGCGAGGAGCGCACGCGCTACTCCACCGGCTGCACGTTTGTGGATTACGACCGCGACGGCCGGTTGGACCTGTTCGTCTCGCGCTACATCGACCTTGACCTCGCCAAGACGCCCGTGGGCGGCGCCAACCGCTACTGCCAGTATCGCGGCGTCTCGGTGAACTGCGGGCCGCTGGGGCTGCCCAAGGAGACCTGCTCCCTCTACCACAACAACGGCGACGGCACGTTTACCGAGGTGAGCGGGAAGGCCGGCATTCTCAAGCCCGGCGGCCGCTGGGGCCTGGGCGCGGTGGCGCTCGACTACAACAACGACGGGTGGCCCGACCTCTTCGTGGCTTGCGACTCCACGCCCAACCTCCTTTACCGCAACAATCGCGACGGCACGTTCAAGGAAACCGGCCTGGAGGCGGGATGCGCGCTGAGCGGCGACGGCCAGGAGCAGGCCAACATGGGCGTGGGGGTGGGTGACTACGACGGCGACGGGTTTCTCGACCTCTATTTACCCCACTTCAGCGACGACGTGGCGGCGCTCTATCACAACGCGAAGGGCGAATTTTTCGACGACGTTACTTACGCCGCCGGCCTGGCCGTGAATACCAAGTACGTCTGCTGGGGCGTGGACTTCGCCGACTTCGACAACGACGGCTGGCTCGACATTTTTCAGGTGACGGGCACGGTCTACCCCGAAGTCGAGAAGGTCTACCCCGATTATCCTTATATGACCCAGCGGGTGGTCTACCGCAATCTCGGGAACTCCACTTTCGAGGAAGTGTCGGATTTGAGCGGCGCGCCTGTGCTGGCAAGACATTCGAGCCGGGGCTGCGCTTTCGGCGATTTCAACAACGACGGGCGGGTGGACGTGCTGATCCTGAACATGAGCGAGCCGCCGTCGCTGCTGCGGAACGACGGGCCCGCCGGCCGGCATTGGCTGAGCGTGAAGTGCGTGGGCACGAAGTCGAACCGAACCGCCATCGGCGCGCGCGTGACGGTGGAGGCGGGAGGGCGCCGCCAGATCCGCGAAGTGCTGAGCGGTTCGAGTTACCTTTCGCAGAGCGACCTGCGGCAGCACTTCGGGCTTGGCGATGCGCGCAAGGCCGCTAAGGTGGAAATCCGCTGGCCGAACGGCGAGGTGGAGAGCGTGGCCAACGTGGAGGCGGACCAGTTTATTACGGTGGAAGAAGGGCGCGGGCTGGTGAAGGGATAGCCTGGAGGGCTCGCTGAGCCCGCGCGCTATCCGAAATACTTCACCGCCATCTGCTGCCACCAGGGCCAGTCGTGGCCCGTACCGTCGCCCCACACGTCCAGCCAGCGGGGAATCTGCTTCTCCTCCATGATGCGGCCCAGGCGCTCGTTGTCGCCGAGGCAACTATCGCGCTCGCCGGTGGCCAGCACCAGACGGGTGTGCGTGCGGTAGCGGCTGAGGTACCACTCGTCGTTGAGGTTGGGCAGGAAGTCGGGCGGGCAGTTGAAGTAGCAGTTGTCGTCGTAGTAGCCGTTCAGGAACTGGTGAACGTCGAAGGCGCCGCTCATGCTGACGGCGTGCGTGACCAGGTCGGGATGGCGCAGGGCGAAGTTCATCGCGTGGTAGCCGCCGAAGCTGCAGCCGGTGAGGGCCAGCTCCTGGGACGGGTTCCTGGCGCGGATGAAAGGAATCACCTCGCGGATGAGGTAGTGTTCGTACTGGTTGTGGCGCAGCACCCGGTCGCGGGGGTGAATGCCCTTGTTGTACCAGCTCTCCGCATCCACGCTGTCGACGCAGAAAGCCTGCATATTGCCGCCTTCGTAGCGCCCATCGACTGCCTTGATCATGTTGCGGTCTTCGTAGTCGTAGAAGCGGCCCATGGAGGTGGGAAACACGATCATGGGAACCCCGGCGTGGCCGAAAACGAGCAGTTCCATGTCCCGGTGCAAGGCCGGGCTGTACCACTTATGGTGTTCGCGATTCATCGGTCCTCGATTCGAGAAGATCAGTTGGCCCCGCGACGCCAGTGAGGGAACAGAGCACACTCGCGGCGCGACAGAGTCCCATATGTTCAGGTCCGGGCCGGGCGGAAGTCAAGCCGGCGTTCGCTGAAGCTGCGGCGCGCGGCTTATAATCTAAGCGTTCGCCGGCGACCACGAGAGCTCTTCCGGCGGGCCGCGAACGGTCTGCCTCCGAAGACCACTTGTCATGACCTCTCGCCGCAAAACCGCTCTGGTGGTGCTCGTTATCCTGGCGGTGGTGCTGATCGCGGCAATGGTGGTGGTGCCGCGCCTGGCGGACCTCGACCGCTACCGCCCCGAAGTGATTGCGCGCCTCGAGCAATCCACCGGCCGCAGCGCCGCCATCGGCCGTCTGAGCCTCACCGTCCTGCCCGTGCTCGCCGTGCGCGCCGACACGATAGCCATCGGCAACCCGCCGGGTTTTCCCGAGCAACCGTTTCTCGAAATACGACGTGTTCACGCCGACCTCGATCTCGGTGCGCTGCTGCACCGGCGGATCGTAATCCGCTCGCTGACGCTCGAGGATCCGGTGGTGAACCTGGTTTCGAACAGCGCCGGCCGATGGAACACCGAGAGCCCCCCGCGCCCGCAGATTCGGCCCGCCGCCTGGGAGACTTCGCCCGCGCTCGCGCCCGCGATTTCGGTCACCAGGGTTAAGCTCCAGAACGGCCGCATTACGGCTTGCAACGAGCTCCCAGCGGGCGGTTTGGCCCCCCCGTCCTTCGAGGCCAATGGCGTTTCGGCGGAACTGGACGACGTGAACGCAGAGGCGCTCGGCATCCATCTCGCGGCTGCGGACGAGCGCCGGATGCAGCGCGCGCGGGCCGGCCTGCCGTGGACCGTAAGCATCCGGCCCGCAGTGTTGATCGAAGCTGGGCTGGCTGTGGAGCCTGCCGGGACGGCGGGATTGGCTCGTCCGCCAGGGCCGCTCGGGGGCCGCGGCACCTTCAGCGCTGAGTCTGTGCGCGTCAACGCATTCCGGGCCGGCCGCTTGACGTCGGGCGTCGAACTTTATGGCGGCGGCGTGATGTTGAAGGGCCTCGCCCTCGAGCTCGCCGGGGGGAGGGTGACGGGCGACCTGGTATGGGATTCCGCTTCGCAGCCTGCCCGCTACGCCACCCATCTCGCCCTCGCCAACCTCGACCTGGCGCGGCTGTTGAATGCCGTTCCCAGCGCGGGGGGAACAATCACCGGAACGCTCGAGGGCCGGCTCGAGGTAAGCGGCTGGAATATGCCCTCCGCCGACCCGCTGGCCGGAAAGCAGGGCACCGGCAACGTGACGGTTCGCAACGGCACGCTGCCCACGCTTCAATTAAACAAGAACTTGATGTTGCTGATGAAGAGCGTGATCAAAACCGGGCAGGCGTCTGACGATCCCTCGTCGTTCCGGTCCATCGCGGCCGACCTCGAAATTGGCGGGGGCGAAATCCGCAGCCGCCAGGTTCAAATCCTCGGCAACGGCGTCGATGTGGACGCCTCCGGCGCCCTGGCGCTGGCGGGCGCGGGACGGCTGGACTATACGGGCGTCAGCAAAATAAACGCGCGCACCACCGGGTTTACCGGTCTCATCGCCAGCGCCCTCGGGTCGAAGATGTCCGCCGACGGAACCGTGAATCTTCCCTTCACGCTAACGGGCACCCTCGACCGGCCGCACTTTGGAGTGAAGAACTCGCAGTTTTTCCATTGACGGCCGCGCCGCGAAGGGTCGCCTCGGGTTTCTCCGATGCCGAAGTCTGAATCCGTTCTGCTCGAAGCCTGGCGCTTTTCTTTTGGCGGCTGGCGCCTTGCCACGCTGGCGCTGGTGGCGGCGGCGGGGCTCCTGGGGGTGCTCGGCGCCCGGCCCTCGCTCACGTTTGCCGTCTCAGCGCTGGCCCTGGTGCCCCTGGCCGGCTTGCTCGGGCGCGCCACGGAGCAACTTGCGGAGCACATCGGCCCGGCGGCGGGTGGCCTGGTGAACGCCACGCTGGGCAATCTCACCGAGCTGATCATTGGATTACTCGCCCTGGAGCGCGGCGAAATCGAAGTGGTCAAGGCTTCGATTACGGGCAGCATCATCGGCAATCTGCTCCTCGTATTTGGCCTCGCGGCCTTCATCGGGGGCCTCGGACGCCAGAAGCTGGTGCTGAGCCCGGTGGCGGTGGGCGCCAACACCTCGATGTTGTTCCTGGCCGTGGTAGCGCTGGTGACGCCCGCGGTCTTCCAGCTTTCCATCTTCGGGTCACTGGAAACGCAGGGCCTGCGCATCGAGCACTTGAGCCTCTGGACGGCGGTGGTGCTGCTCGGGAGCTACATGGCGAGCCTCGTCTTCATGCTGAAGACGCACCGCAGCCTCTTTCGCGGT
>DATJAQ010000029.1:0-3987 GCA_035516075.1 Terriglobia bacterium
GATGCGGAGAGCGCGGCCCATGCGCTCGCGGCGGAGGGATTGTTCGGAAGGTTCCGGCAGGCGTTTGAGCTTCAGGCGCTCGAGAGCGACTTCGACGACGTGCTCGGTCTCGGGGCGCGGGATCAGAACGCCGGGCCCGACACTGAACTCGATGCCCCAGAATTCCTGCCTGCCGGTGAGGTACTGCGTGGGGGTTCCGGCGGCGCGGCGAGCGATCATGCGGGAGAAACTCTCGACTTCTTCCGGAGCGACTTCGGCCTCGGGGTGGGCGTACAGCCAGGCGCGATCGCGGCCGAGAGCGTGCTGAAGAAGCAACTCGGCGGCGAGGCCGTGAGAGGGGACACGGGCGCGCTCCAGTTCGGCAACGGCGCGCTGCAGGGTGGTCCGTACGTCCATCAGATGAAAATACACTAAGGGCGGGGCGAGGCGGAAACGGGCGGATGCGCGGGGCGTCGCGGCGAACCGGGACGCCCCGCAGAGAAGTTTAGTGATGGTGGTGGCTGCCCACCTGGTTGAGAGCGCTGACGGCGTCGATCAGCCCGAAGCCATCGTAGGTGCGGTACTGGGTCCCGAACAGGTTGCGGAAGGTGCCATGCAGAACCTTGCCGGTGGAAAGCGTGGCGGTGAAGGTGTCGCCTCCGGTGATATCACCGGCCTTGCCGCCCGTGCCGACCGCGACGCCATTGCGCACAAAGACGCGATACACGCCGAAGCGAAGCAGCTGGCCGGAGGAGAAGCCGCTGAAGTTCACCGTGAGAGCCTGCGAGAGTGTCGTGGGCGAGGACGAAGCGATGGAGACTCCCGGGCTGCTCGTGCCTTGAGTGACCGGGAACGTGGAAGGCCGGAAGGCCTGGCCGGAGTTGGTGAGGTCGAGCGTGATGCTCTGCAAGCTGACTTTGCGGTTGGCGGACCAGAAGGAAACGGTGAAATAGTTGGCGTCCTGGCCGCCGTTGGGAGCGGCACAATCGGGCGGCGCGCACAGGCTCAGGAACTCGGGATCACGCGCCTCGATGGAAACGGTGTCGAGAAAGTCGCCGGCATCGCCGACGCTCTTGAAGGCGTTGACGTCGCGCGGCGGAGCCGAGCTGGTGAGGATCTGGGTGACGGATGAGGGGCTGAGGCTTCCGGGTCCGCCGGCCTTCTGGAGCAGGAGCGCGGCAACGGCCGCGGCATGAGGAGCCGCGGCGCTGGTTCCGAAGAAGTTGGGGAAGCCGTCGGGAACGCCATAGAGGGCTTCGAAGTCGGAGCCGCCGAGTTCGGGCTGTGGGAAGAAGGTAGTGTTCACGCCGTCAGGAGCAGCAATGACGGGCTGGGGACGGAAGTCCGGATGCTTTAAGCGGTTGCCGTCCTCGTCGATATAGATGACCGCGGGCCCGGGAGAACTGAAGTATTCGAGCTCCGGCCGCGTCTGCCCGGCGCGAGTGCCCGGCACATTCCAGGGGAAGCCGGGGGAGATATTGTAGCGATAGGCGGCGACGCCATTGGCACCCGCGGCGGAATCGTGCCCGAACGTGAGCGGGGTGAGGGGCGTGAAGTAATCACCGTTGGCGCTGCCGAAGATCACGTACTTGATGTGCGTTGCCTGGTTGGCCGCGGGCTGGCCGGTGACCGTGTTGGTGCCCTTGCGGGAGATTACCAGGCGGAGCGAGCCGGTGCCGTTCAATCCGAACAGCTCAATGGGCTCATCGAGAGCGAAGTTATCCGTGTTGACGGAAAAGAGGAACTGGCCGGAGTCGGGATCGAAGAAGAGCAGATCCAGGTCGGTAGTGACCAGGGGATTGCCGTCGGCGTCAACGAAATCGAACGGGTCGTCCCACTGGAAGGAGAAGACCGGATTGCTCGAGGTGATGAGCTGGGAAAGGACGGGCGGGCCGAAGCCGGGATTGAAATTGTGGAAGCCGCCGGTGGTGTCGATGGGCAAACCGTCGTTGGGGTCGACGGCGGGAATGGTGCTGAGGTCCACGGCCTGGTTGTGGAGAGAGCGGGCAACGGAATTGGGGACAATGCGGAGAGGCGAATCGTAGCCGCTGAAAGCCTGGTTGCCGGCGGAGGAGAAGTAGGAGACACCGTTGGCGTTGACGATATCCACGGCCTGAGCGAGCAGCCCGTCGGAGAACATGGGCTCGTCGAAGTAGATCACGTCGTCCACAAGGACGTCGGCACCGCACTGCCAGTTGAGCGCCAGGGTGAGAATGTTGACGGCGAACTGCACTTCGCCGGCGAAGGCGGTGCCGAAGCAGAGCTGGGCGCCGGGCGCAACGTCGTGGACGATCTGCGCCATGCCGCGGCCTTCGTCGGTCCCGGGGCCGAACGCGGTGGGATCGAGATCGGCACAGAACTTCAATCCCTCGCATCCGGGGATGGAAGTGTTGTTCGGGAGGTCGCCGGTATTCACATCGTCGAGAGCCGTGTTGGTGGTAATCGTGCCCGGGGGAAACGGCGGTTGATTGTAGAACTGGCTGGTGTTGTAAGAGTCGGAGAGGATGCCGACGGTGACACCGGTGCCGTCATAGCCGAGCGAGTTGGCGACATCGGAGCGCATGACCGTGGCGCCCTGCGAAGTGGTGGCGCCCACATTCGCGTAGGGGCGGTAGACGAGCTGGATGTGGCTGGTTCCGGGAAGTTGGGCCGCCTGGGCGACCGAGGTGAGCGGCACGTAGGCTTCGATCACGCCCCTGTGGAAGCTGGGATTCTGCGCGGTGACGCGAGAGCCTGCCTGTTCGAGCTGCTGGCGGAGCTGTTCGATGGCAGTGCGGCCATTGAGGTGGACGTTGACCAGAACGCGGTTGCTGCTGTCGTAGATCAGCATGGGGGCGCCGAGCGTTTGGTGGGCCATCTGGCCCGTCTTCATGTCCATGACGAAGCCTTCGTGCGAGAGATTGATGGCCTCGCCGGCCTGCAGGTGCTTGAGCAGATGACGAAGGCCGGGGCTGATGTTCCGGGGAATGCTGCCGGCCTGGTATCTCTGTTGCGCCGCGGCAGTTCCCGCCGTCAGGACGAGACAGACGGCGACCGCGGCCAGCCGGCAGCCGACGCGCACGAAACGGTTCGCAAATCCGAACTCGGTCATGATTTCCTCCCAACTCCTAAAGAGCTTTGTTCATTGGCCGGACTCGCTGGGGAATCCGCACTGGGGGGGCGGAATCAGCGTGAATGCGACACTCCCACCCTGGGGAAGGTGAGAGCACGCGTTATACCACAGAGCGAGGGCGGCCAACAGGTTCAAATCCGTTGTTCTGCGGGTGCTTGAGAGTCGAGAGCGCCGGAGGGGCGTGGAAGGCGGGGCAGGAATCTGCAAAATTTTTCACACGATGTCCGACCGGTTGTCCCTGCGGAGACAGCGACCTGGGTGAGAGGGCCAATCAGACTTCGGCCAGCTCCTGCTTGAGGCGCTCGGCTTCGTAATGCGTGCTGAGCGCGTCCACGATCGGCGCCAGTTTTCCATCCATCACATCGGTGAGCTGATGAAGGGTGAGGCCGATGCGATGGTCGGTGACACGGTTCTGGGGGAAATTGTAGGTGCGGATTTTCTCCGAACGGTCGCCGGTCTTGATCTGCCCGCGGCGCTCGGCGGCCATCGCCTCGTGCTGCTTGGTTTGCTCCATTTCATAAAGGCGGGCGCGGAGCACGCGCATGGCCTTCGCACGATTCTTAATCTGCGATTTTTCGTCCTGCTGCGAGACGACAAGGCCGCTGGGAATGTGCGTGATGCGCACGGCGGAGTAGGTGGTGTTCACGGACTGGCCGCCGGGGCCGGAGGAGCAGAAAGTGTCGATGCGCAGATCCTTGGGCTCGATCTTGATGTCGATGTCGTCCGCTTCGGGCAGCACGGCAACGGTCGCCGCGGAGCTTTTCCGCATGTACTCGCGCTACGCCGAATCGCAGGGCTGGCGCGTGGAAATCCTGGAAAGCTCGCCTTCGCCTGTGGGCGGCATGAAGGAAGTGGTGGCCGCGATCCAGGGCCACAAAGTCTATTCGCGCCTCAAA